>DASQAH010000063.1:0-3782 GCA_035635835.1 Gemmatimonadales bacterium | reverse complement strand
GGGGTGCGACCCGTTGTGCAGCATGACGCCCAAGTCGGGCGAGAAGCCCGCCACCACGGTTACCGGCACGCGCGGGTCGAGGGCGCCCACGAAAGAGGCGACCTCGCCACCCATCGAGAGCCCGGTGACGATGATCTGCGAACCGTTCACGTCCGGCAGGGTCCGCACATAGTCGATTCCGCGCATGACGTCCCAGACGCGCTCGCCGTTCTCCTCCCAATCGGTGTCGAACCCCGGGCTCTTGATGGCCGGATGGGGGCCGTTGCCGGCCTCGGGGTCGTCGCCCAGCTCGTAGTCGTCATAGAGGTCTGACCGATCCTCCAGGGGCCGGTGCGAGATGTCCAGCGCCAGCACCGCATAGCCGTGGCGCGCCCAGGCGTCCCCGTAGAAGTAGTACTCATCGCCCGGGTCGAAGGTCCCCCGCGCACTCGAGTCGTGCCCGTTCAGCGCGACGACCACGGGGTATCCTCCGGGCGGCGGAGGATCGGTTGGCTTCGCCAGAAAGCCGTGGGCGCGCCGCAGGAGGCTGCCGCCCTCCGGGCCGGGCAAGGCAACGTCGAACTGCAGCTCGGTGAGCTGGTAGTGCTGCGGCCAGTTGGCGGGGTCGTCATCCCGGTCGGGCGGCAGGCTGTCAGTCACGAAGGGTGGCGTCGCGGATCCCAGAGGTGTGACGGCGACGCTTGTGGGCGGCGGGTCTCCGGCCATCATGAGGTGGGCGAGCTGCAGCCGCGTCCGCCGCTGCCAGTCGTCGCGCGCGGAGGGCGCCATGTCGGCCAGCCCGTGCGTGAGGACCTCTGCGCGGGTCCCGCTGAAGGAGCCGACCCCTTCATTGCCGCGCTGGACGATGGTCCCTTCGATGAAGCGTCCGCTCACCTGGGCGACGTAGGTCTGCTGCGCGTCCGGCTGGGTGAAGACGAGCTGCGTGCCGTCCCACTGCGCGACCGCAACGTCGTACTCGAGGTCTTCTCCGCTCCCTTCCCCCCCGGTGCCGGCGTTCTCGATGGCGTACACTTTCAGGCGGCCCGCGAAACCGTCGCCGGCACCAGCGCGGTCGATGCGCAGCCGGGCCAGCCGACCATCGTTCAGCCGGAGCTCGTAGACGCGCGGGAACAGGTCCCGGTCGAAATAGGCCTCGCTCCAGCCTGTCACGTGGCCCTGGTAAGCCTCGGGACCGGGCTCCGCCGCCGACTCGCTCCGCGCGTAGCGGCCCACCAGCACGCCTTCGACGACGCACGCCCGATACCATTCCCAGAAGCCGGGACCGCTGCGCCGGAACTGCAGGGCGCCGCTGCCCGGATCCCACACGATCTGGTCGACGACATCGGCGGTGGCAGCTGCGTCTCCTTCGGTGAGGACTTGCCCGGTAAAGCTGCTGCCGAGCGCATCGAAGTCGATGCGCATCTCGAGGCGAGCGCTGCCTGCCATGAGGTACCAGGTCCCGTCGATCCCTGTCGGAGGAGGGGTGGTGGTGACCCCGGCGCCGGCTCCGGATTTCGTCGAGCAGGCGGTGAGGCTCACGACGAGCGCAGCTGCGATCGCCAGCCGAGCAATCCGGGAGCCGTTGGGCGATGCCATCGTCTGCACGACCCGTCTATCGGCGGACTCGTTAAGTTTTGCGTAGCCACTGGTAAGGAGAGAATCCCGGTTTTCACACCCGCACGCCGGTCCCCCCAGAAGGGCCGCTTGGATCACATGCACGCGCGAACGCCGTGCATTTGCGGCACCCTGTGATAAAGAGGACTGACGTGTGCAAAATTGGCGCGTCAGCCGTGAAGGTAGGTAACTTTGCGCTCGCCCTCGATGTGGCCGGTTGTCCTACCAAGCCTGTCTTGTGACTGCAGGCGCCCCGAATCGGCTAAAAGGACGCGCCGTGGACCCGCTCGCTACTCCTCCGCGGCCCGCGCGCGCGGTCATCAGACGGACAACTCGAACTTGGTAATCTTCGCGAGGCAAACGGAGCGACGACTGCCAGGGACATCAGATCTGCATTGGCCCGGTCGATGCGCTTGGCATCTGTGGTGCGCCGCGCGATCTGTGCGCGTCCTGCCTGCCACGGCTTCCGTGGGAGAGCTCCGAGCCGAGCTCGGGCTGCAGCGCGGGAGCGGTCTGCGACCCGGTGAGCAGGCTCTGCTTGCCCGAACCTCACCTTGGTGAGCACTGCATCGGCTTCCTTTGTGGTGAGGGCTTCTGCCGCGAAAACGTCTGTGTTCCGCCGATCCCTGCCGGACAGCCGTGCGGCGGTGATGATCGCGATGATGCTGCCGCCCGAAGCCGCCCGATCGCTACACGAAATGCGGGGTCAGAGTCCCCGCTCCGGTAGACCGGCCGGAGAGTTCACGGCTACGGCGCGTAGCGCAGGATCGTCCCCTGGTCGCCCACGGCCCACACGTCGGCGCAAGTGCCGCCGACGCCGTAAAGGTCGCGGCGAGTGACCCTGCCCGGGCGCCGCGCATTCCGCGCCGTTCCAGTGCGCTGTCAGTCCTCCCGACCCGACCACGAACACGTCGTTCGAGGCCCGGCCCCAGATGCCCTTCTCGTCGCCCCCGAGCGACGGATACCGCTTCCACGCCTGGCCGTCCCAGTGGAGGAATCCCGGACGCACGAACCAGACGTCCCCGCGCCCCGCTGCCCACATGCCGCTGAAGGCGGGCCAGCTGAACGTCCCGTAGTCGACGAGGCGCCAGGCGGTGCCGTCCCAGCGACGGATCTCACCCGCCTTGCCACAAGCATCGCACCCGCCTGCCAGCCACAGTTCGTCCCCGGCAAGGCCCCACAGCCCCTGGACGGAGGTGATCGGATAGTCGATCGCCGTCGCGGCCCACATCCTGCCATTCCAGCGAGCGACCTTGCCGTAGCCCGCGGTGCCGCACCCGGCCCAGAGATCGTCGCTCTTGCTTCCCCACAGCCCTCCATATGGGCAGGAGAGGGACTGCGGAAGCGGGTCGATGATCGTCCAGGCCTTCCCGTCGAAGCGGGCGAGCCGGTTGTAGCCGCCCAACCAGACCTCCGCCCCCACCCCCCACGCGCTGTACCATTCGTCGCCCGCGAACCGATTTCCCGCGAGCTGGGGGTCGGTGATCCGGGTCCATGCCACCCCATCCCAGCGCAACACGTCGGCGCCCACCGCCCAGGCGTCGCGCGGCGACGCGGCCCAGACGGCGCGCAAGAGGGCGGTGGTCGGGCTCGGCATCGCCCGCCACGCCTGAGCCGAGGGACAGGCGGCCGCCGCCGACCAGACAAGACACCCGTTGGGATCGGGCATACAGGTCTGGCACCGCGTGTCCACGCATTGAAAAGCGCCGCTCGAGGGGCAAGTGTTACACGCTGGTTTGGAGCCCCCGCATGCCCAAATGCAACAGCACAGCGGGGAACAGATCAAAGCTGCTCTCATCCCGGGCCCGCTTTCCGTTCTCAAAGCCCACGGCTTGGCGAAGCATTCCCAAGGGCGAAGATTCTCACAACGCCCGCCCTTGCGTCCTGCCTCGATGGCACGCAAACACCGGCTGGTGCCCGCTCCGGTTGCCGCTCACAAATCCGGACAGCGGTTCTATGGAGCTCCGATGGTGCTCGAGGCGCTGAAAGAATCAGCGGCGCGCGCAGAGCAGGACCATCACGCGCGATGACTGCGAGAGCGGCTCGCCTGCAAATCCGCCGTGCGTCTCGAGGACGCGCAGGCCTGACGCCTCGATCTGCGCCGCCAGCGAAGCCGGCTCGTGAAATCGGATCGTTTCCCGCGTGAATATCTCGCGCATGGTGTGCCCCGCCGCATCGACGATGCGGTA
>DASQAH010000062.1:0-4325 GCA_035635835.1 Gemmatimonadales bacterium | reverse complement strand
TTGTATTCCCTTATAGGAAATCAGCCATGGCATCCCTCACCAAGCCTTTATCGCTCGCCCTCGGGTTATTGTCCCTGGCGGCGTGCGCCACGACGAAACTCGATATGTCCACGACGACCCCCAGCCCCGACCGGCGGGTCGGCCTGCGCGCCGGAGTGACGAACGCCGGGGAAGCCTCCTGGAATCTGCGGGTAGTGTCGCAAACGCCGCCCTCGGAGAAGTTCGCCGGCGTCACGAACTCCGACCTTGCCTTCACCGGGAATTACGCCATCCAGGGGAACTACAACGGCTTTCAGGTCTGGGACGTCTCCAATCCATCCAAACCGGTGCTCAAGGTCGGCTACCTCTGCCCGGCTTCTCAAAGCGATGTCTCGGTCTACAAGAACCTGCTCTTCGTGTCGGGCGAGGGCATGGGCGGGCGCCTCGACTGCGGCACGCAAGGGGTGCACGACACCGTCAGCGCCGACCGGCTACGGGGTATCCGGATCTTCGACATTTCAGACATCGCCAGCCCGAAGTACATCGCGAACGTCCAGACCTGTCGCGGCTCCCATACCCACACGGTAGCGGAGGATCCGAACGACAAGGAGAACGTGTACATCTACGTGTCCGGGCAGGCTATGGTGCGGTCGCCCACCGAGCTGCCCGGATGCGTCGCGGCGTCGCCGGACTCCAACCCGAACAGCGCGCTCTTCCGCATCGAGGTCATCAAGGTTCCGCTGGCCCATCCCGGGCAGGCGGCGATCGTGAGCTCGCCGCGGATCTTCGGCGGCCTCACCGCCGCGCCGACGCACGCTGAGGCTCCGGAGGACATCGCCACCGCGGCTGCGGCTGCCACCGAGGCGCGGGCCAAAGGCGGGTTTACAGCCAAGGTCAATGGTATGGAGTTTGTGCTGGGGCCGAGATTCGTCGGCCCGATGCTCGACAGCATTGTCAAAGCACGAGCGGGAACCGGGACCCCGACCAGCGCGGACAGCACCGCGCTGCGGGGAGCGATCCAGCGGATCGTGGATGTGCTGGTCGGCGCCCCTCCTCCTGGCACATCGAACGGCGTGCGCCCCGGACCCAATCAGTGCCACGACATCACCGTTTATCCCGCGATCGGGTTGGCGGGCGGTGCATGCGCGGGGTACGGCCTCCTCCTCGACATCCGCGACATGGCCCACCCCAAGCGGATCGGCGCCGTGTCGGACTCGAACTTCTCCTACTGGCACTCGGCGACGTTCAACAACGACGGCACCAAGCTCCTCTTCTCCGACGAGTGGGGCGGGGGTGGGGCGCCCAAGTGCCGGGCCACTGACCGGAAAGAGTGGGGGGCGGACGCCATCTTCACCATCGTCAACGACACGATGCGCTTCCAGAGTTACTACAAGATGCTGGCTCCGCAAACCCCGTTCGAGAACTGCGTGGCCCACAACGGATCGCTGATCCCAATACCCGGGCGGGACATCATGGTCCAAGCCTGGTACCAGGGAGGGATCTCCGTGTTCGATTGGACCGACGCGGCGCACCCCAAGGAGATCGCCTATTACGACCGCGGCCCCATGGACTCGACCAAGATGGTCGGCGCCGGGTCGTGGTCCGCCTACTGGTACAACGGCTACATCTACAGCTCCGAAATCGCCCGCGGGCTCGACGCGTTCGCCCTGCAGCCCAGCGGGTTCATCTCCCAGAACGAGATCGACGCCGCGAAGCTAGTACGTTTGGACTACCTCAACGTCCAGGACCAGCCGAAGTCGGTTTGGCCCGCGAGCTTCGTCGTGGCGCGCGCCTACGTGGACCAGCTGGCGCGCGCGAGCGCCTTGGCACCCGACAAGCTACTGGCCGCACGGGATGCCCTCGCCCGTAGCGAACGGCAAGGGGGGCAGCAACGCCGGGAGACGCTGACGCAGCTGGCCAGCCAGTTGACCGGTGATGCACCGGGATCGACGGATCAGGCGAAGGTGCGGAAACTCAGCGCAGTCGTGCTGGAGCTGGCGAACGCGGAGCACTGATGACCGACGCGAACCGGCCGCTTCGCGTGATCGCAGTCTTCAAGTTCTTCCAGGCCGCGCTGTTCGTGGTCGTCGCTCTCGGCGCCCTGGAGCTCCTGCGGCCGGTCATTGCCTTGCGCGCCCAGCACTGGGCGGATGCAGTGGCGGTGAGTGCCGATCGCCGCGCCGTCCAGCGGCTCCTAGTCTCCGTAATCAGCGGCCTCAGCTTCCGGCGATTGGAGGTCCTCGGTATCATCGCGTCCCTGTTCGCGACCTTGTTCACGATCGAGGGCGTGGGACTGTGGCTGGCGAGGCGGTGGGCAGAGTACCTGACCGTCCTCGCCAGCCTGGTGTTCGTCCCTGTGGAGGTGTTCGAACTGATGCGCCGGATCAGTCCGACCATGCTTACGGCGTTGACGCTGAACCTCGCCATCGCGGGCTACTTGATCATCCGCCTACGACGCTCTCGCACCGCGATGGCGGCCACTCGTAGCGACCCGGCCGATATCGTCCTATCTTGAGGCGCAATCGTTACACCCACCCCTTACGAGGAAGACCGTCATGAACCTCACGTTGCCGTCCCGTCGTGCCGTCGCCCTAGCGCTCGGCGCGCTCGCCCTGGGCGTCCTCGCGCCCCGCGCTATCCGGGCGCGCGACAGCATGACCAGCCAGCAGGTGCACATGCAGGCCGCGCTGGAGTCGCTGAAGGCTGCCCAGGAGCACTTGGCCCAAGCCGAAGCGGACAAGGGCGGCCACCGGGTGAAGGCGATGGCGCACACGAAGCTCGCCATCCAGGAGACGCAGGCTGGCATCGAGTACGCGCGCGCGCACCCCTAGGACGCGCGAGGCGTCAGCGGCTGGGCGGAGCAGCAGGGCGGGGGACAGGCAGCGAGACCACCGGGCTGTAGGGCCCTAGCAGGGTCCGGCTCCACCACGCTCCCCGCCCCCCCCTCTCTTCTCCTCCCACCCCCTGGGATGCCCGCCGCTCGGCGGGCGTCGTGAACCGGTAGTCGTACAGCATGGCCCGCACATAGCGCGGCGGGTGATCGCGAAAGGGATTCGCCGCGAGCAGCGCCAGCACCTCCGGCGATCCCTCGAGTAGGCGCGCGAGGAACGCGTGAAACCAGGCAGTGTTGTCGTAGCTGCTCAGGGCCGCGAACCACATCTGCCAATCGAGCCGCGGCTGGTGCGGCTCCACGAACCCCGGTCGGCGCGCGAGATCACCGGGCTTGTACTTGAACTCATAGGCCCGCCACAGCGCGCCGTCGTCGCTTCCCTCCACGATGATCTCCGGCCGGCTCGTCGTCATCACGCGGAACAGGCCGTAGCCGTTGAGGCTGCGGAACGGCTCTATCCAAGCGTTGAGGCGCACCAGCGCTGTGGGCGGCCGGGTGCGCGGAAAGCAAGAATCCCATACGCGCACGCCTCCCAGAACGAGAAACACCGCCGCCACGACGACCGTCAGCCCCATCCGCACGACGCCGGGAGCGCCAGCTCCGGCAGGGAAGGGGGAGGGCAACCGCACGAGCAGCGTGTCGGGCAGCAGTGCTCGCCAAGCGGCGTCGTCCACCAAGAGCAACACCAGCGCGATCGTCAGCAGGTTGAAGAAGTTGTAGTTGCCGGTCGCGAAGATTGACAGCTGGAAGAACACTGTGCCGGCGACCGCCAGCAGCCGCAGCGGGCGAGGCCCAAAGAACAGCAGCGGCGCCGCGATCTCCAGCCCGAAAGTCGCCACCACCAGGAGCTTTTTGAACCACGCCGGGAGCTGATGCATGTACCAGGCGGTCCAGGTCGGCAGCGGCTGCGTGTAGAAGTGGTAGTCGAGCGCGGTTAGCCCGCGCCAGGTCGGGTCGCCCCACGAGAGCTTCACGACGCCTGACTGAAAGGTCAGCCGGAAAACGAGCCACCACAGCAGGAACAGCGCGAGCGCGGGCGGCGCGGCAGGCGCGAGGCGGCCGGGCCAGAGCCGCCACGGCCCCAGAAAGATCGCCAGGAATCCCGCCTCGAGCAGCAGCACGTCCCACTGGAAGGAAAGGAAGTCCCCACCCGCCGCCACGAGCGAGAGGTAGAGTACCCAGAGGCAGAGCATCACCCCACCCGGCCAGACCCCGGCCACGAGCAGCGCGGCGCAGATCACCCCGAGGGCGCATACAACGTCCAGCGCCCGGCCGCTTGCATCCAGCCACAGCACCGTGGGCACGATGCGGTAACGCTCGGGTCCGACGTAGCGGCGCAGCGCCTGAAGGTAGTCCTGGGCAGGGAGGATGCCGTGGGGCCCGATCAGACCCTTGACCTGCACCCACAGCGACACGAACGCAATGAGGTAGATCAGCCCCAGAGCGCGCAGGAACA
>DASQAH010000061.1:0-2120 GCA_035635835.1 Gemmatimonadales bacterium | reverse complement strand
GATGACCACCGGCGGAACCGACGCCAAGTTCTTCCGCTGGCAGGGCGTGCCCGCCTACGGCTTCGGCCTGCAGTCGCTCCGCATCCCCTACACCGACTACCCGCAGATGTTCCACGGCCACAACGAGCGCGTGGACACCGAAAGCCTCAAGCTCTCCGCGATGATGTGGGAAACGCTCGCCCGCGAGTTCCTCGCGTAATCCTCGCGCGCTAGTCAAAAGCCTCTCGGCTGAGATAACGCGCGCGGCGGGCGGACTCCCCACCCTTTGTCAAGCGGCGATGTGTCAAGCGGCCATCTCCCGGCGGCGGGGCCGGGCCGCATCGTACAGCGTGTCACTCTTGAGCATGGCGATGAGGAGGGCGAGCAAGCGATCGGCCACCCCGCGCACCGCCCGCGGATGGGACTGCCCGCGCTGGCGGAGGGCGGTGTAGTGGGCGCGGCTGTGCGCATCGCACTGGGTGCTGACGCGCGCCCAGTGGTAGACGGCCTGCTGCAGGCGATGATTGCAGCCGTAGCGCATCAGGACGCTCCGGTGCTTGCCACTCTGGCGCGTGACCGGGGCGATGCCGGCCTGCGCGCGCAGGGCGGGGTACGCGCGGGCTGCCAGCAGCGGGGCGGCCTCGGCGAGCAGCGTGGCGACGACCAGTCGGCCGACCCCCGGCAAGGACTGGAGGATGGCGACGTCATGATGCGCGCGGGGAGGGCCCGCGGCGGGCGCCTCGGCCAGGTAGGCGGCCAGCAGCGGGTCGATGTGCCGCGTCCCCTGCGCCCGTTGGGCGTGGATCAGGTGCAGCCGCGGCAAGAGCAAGGCGACATGACGAGCCGCGGCCTCGACGGTGCCCGGGGTGACCGGCAGGGCGGGCGCCCGCAGCGCGGCGTGCACGTCCTCGGCCGAGAGCCGGCGGATCCGATGGGTCTGCAGCAAGCGGGTGAGCCGCGCGCGGGGCACGTGGGCGCCGGCCGCCGGCGTGGGCGCCAGGGCCAGCACCGCCCACAGCCAGGGGTCATCCGCCGCCGGCGCCAGCCGAAGCAGCGCGGGATAGAAGCGCAGCAACTGATCCCGCAGCCGGTTCGCCAGCCGGGTGAGCTCCTGCTGCATCTCCTGGTCGAGGCGGGTGCACTCCCGGAGCTGCAGGATCAGCGGGTGGTCCGGCTCCAGCCGCCGGAATGCCCCGCGATCGGTGCGCAGCGCATCCGCTGCCACGAAGGCGTCGCGCCGATCATCTTTGGCGCCCGCCACCGAGTGGCGATCCCGGAAGCGATCGAGCGGTTTGGGATTGATGCTGAAGACGTGCAGGCCGCGCGCCAGCAGGGCGTCCACGATCGCGCCGCGCGGCATCTCGAGGGCGACCGCGATGCGCGCCGGCGCGCCCGGAGCCACGGCGACGAGCCAGTCGGCCAGCGCGGCCAACCCGGGGCCGCTGTGCTCGACGGCGCGCTCGCCGTGCACCTGGCGCGCGGGGTCGAGGACACACACCTGATGACGCTCACTCCCCCAATCCACTCCGACAAAGAAGTCGTAGTCCCCGGTCGGCATCAGCGCCTCCTCCCGGACTCCGCGCGGCCGTGGTGATGGCTCAACCCTGTACTGGCGCTCGCCGCGCACACTCCCCACTGGAGCTCCACCACGGCGTGCCGCACTGGGGCGCTCGTCCGTCCGAGGCGCTCCGTGGCGCTGGGTCCTGTCGGCACTCCCAGTACGCTCGCCGGATACCCGCACGTCCAAGGGTACAGGGTCCTGTCGTCGGGGGGCGCGCCGGGACGGCCGGCTCCGTCACCCACTCGCCGGAATCGCCGCCCTTCGGGCGGCGTACCGGACTCGGGGGGCCCACTGCGCTCGTCCGCCCCGGCGCACCCCCCGACGCCACCCGCCTGTCACCACATTTCTCGGTCGAACCAATAGCCAGTCGAACGCGTGAAGTTTCGCTCGACTGGATTCACACTTCCAAGCCTCGGCCCGACCCTGACGAGTTTCGCAGTTGGGGTTTGCTGCTGAGTGGTTCAGCCGTTTCATGGGTACGTTGGGTGATCGGGTGGGTGGCGCCGGGGGCTGCGTCCGGGCGGACGAGCGGAGTGGGCCCCCCGAGTCCGGTGCGCCGCTCGACAGAGCGGCGATTCCG
>DASQAH010000060.1:0-2007 GCA_035635835.1 Gemmatimonadales bacterium | reverse complement strand
GCACTCGGCCCCCGACTCCCAGGGCGCGAGCGCGCTGCCGCACCGAGTCGCGAAAGAAGACGCCCTGCACGCGGCCGTGGACGACGACGCGGCGGCGGATGCGCTGATCGCTCACACGCGCCAGTGTGCCCTAGGAAGGGCTGAAGACTTTGCCACCCCATGGTGGGGCAAACGCTTCAGCGGACGGCGGGCCGCTCGGGTCCGTCGCTAGTTGTTGTGCTCGGGTAGGTCGTGAACGCGGGTGATGGGTGGGTGGCCGTCGATGCCGCCGTGTGGTCTGTGGTGGTTGTAGGCGTGTAGCCAGGAGGGGAGAGCGGTGTTGCGCTGGTGGCTGGTGTCGTAGCGGCGGCCTTTGGCCCATTCGCGGGTCATGGTTTGGTGGAAGCGCTCGACTTTCCCGTTGGTCGCCGGTCGGTAGGGCTCGGTGACGAGGTGGCGGATGCCGTGGTGGGCGAGCAGTTCGCGCAGGGATCGGTTGTGGGTGTAGGCGAAGGCGCCGTCGGTCATCAACCGGCGGCTGGTGATCCCGCGGCCGGCAAACCAACGTAGGGCGCGCTGGACGAAGCCGGTGACGGTTGGTGCGCGTTCGTCGTCGAGCAGCTCGGCGTAGGCCAGGCGGCTGTGATCGTCGACGATGACGTGCGCGTAGTCGTGGCCCAGCGGCGCTCGCTTCTCGCGGCCGGTCTTGCGGCGATCGCCGGTGACGGCGTGACCGGCGCGCGCGAAGCGCGGGTACTTGGCGACGTCCATGTGCAGCAGATCGCCGCAGAACGGCCACTCGTAGCGAACCACCGCCTCCTTGGGCGCCTTCTCCGGTCGCGAGAGCCCGTGGCGCCAGAGCACCTTCCAGACCGTGGAGTGCGGCACCCCGAGCGCGATCGCGATCGGCCGCGGCCCCCAGCCGGTCTGCCGGCGCTTCTCACAGATGCGCTGCTCAACCTCGCTCGGCGTCTGATTCGGCGAGCGGCGCGGACGGCTCGAGCGATCCATCAAGCACGCCCCCGAGCCACGCCCGGCCTCGCCGGCCTCCAGCCACCGACGCCACCACTTATGCGCCGTGGCGGGCGAAACGCAGAAGGCGGCCGCGGCCGCCCTCTGCGAACGCCCCGACTCAATCTCTCGCACCAACGCCAACCGCCCAGCAAGTCCGAGCTTGGCCTTAGGGTGTGACGTCATCCGGGCCCTCCTGGAGGTCGTGAGCTTTAGCACCCACAGCCTCCTGAGCGGCCCGGATGGCTTTAACCCCACTCAGCCGTTCACGACCTCACTGAGCGGCACAACTAGTCGCCCGAGCGGTGTTGACCCGCCGGCGCCGGCGGCTGCGCGCCGGAGAGCGAGGAGATCCGCCAGTTGCCACCGTCCTTGGTCAGGCGGATCGTGTCGGTGGACGTCGGCTGGCCCGCGGCGCTGCTGCGCACGAGCGCGAGGGCGAGCTTGTCGGTGACCCTGATCTTGAGGACCTGCAGCTTGGGGTTGCGGACGGTGCCGAGTCCGATGCGCAGCGCCTGGTCGCACGGGAGGCCGACCTGGGCCAGGCGGTCGATGAGCGAGCGGGCGAGGACCTTGCTGCACAGGGCGTCGTAGTCCTGGCGTGCGGCCGCCTGCTCGTAGCGCTTCAGGGTGTCGCGCACCTGCTGCTGGTCGGAGGACCCGCACCCGGCCGCGGACAGCGCGATCGCGAGGCTCGCGGCCGCGGCGGCGGCCGCCGCTGCCGGGGCGCGGGCGGACATGGCGCTCAGAGTACCCTTCGCGCATGGCCCCGGAGCCACGGCACGTCGGTCCCGACGGCGGCTGAGCCGCCGCTCTCGCCGCATGTCCCGGCGCGCCCTGCCCCGCCGCCTCCGCGCGGCGCCGCTGATCGCCCTCGCCGCCCTCGCCGTTGCGGCGCCGGCCGCGTTCGGCCACGCGGCCTTCCTCGGCGCCACGCCGGCGCCCGGGGCGCGCGTGGAGACCGCCCCGACGGCGATCTCGCTGCGCTTCACCGACAGGCTGAACCGCCGGCTCTCG
>DASQAH010000059.1:0-7668 GCA_035635835.1 Gemmatimonadales bacterium | reverse complement strand
GCCGGCAGGGTCGAGACGCGCAGGTCGATCGGCTGGCCATTCACCGACACGCGGGCACGCCCGTCCTGCGGCCGCAGCCGGTCGGCGATGTCGAGCGACGACATGATCTTGATCCGGGAGATCAGCGGCACGCCGGCGGCGCGAGGGATCTTCATGACCTGCCGCAGCACGCCATCGATGCGGTAGCGCACCGCGACGCCGCCCTCTTCCGGCTCGATGTGGATGTCGCTCGAGCGCGAGAGGATCCCCTCGGAGATGATCAGATCCACCAGCTTGACGACCGGCCGCTGGCTCGCTTCGGCTTCCGTCGCGGTGATGTTGATGTCTTCGGCCGGCGCCGCATCAGTCAAGGTCACGAGATCGGGCTCGGCCATGCCCTCGAGCAACCGATCGAGCGCCTTCTCGGGGCGGTACAGCTCGTCCAGCTTGGTGGCGATCTGGGACGGCGCGGCGAGCAACGGACGGATCTCCCGCGTCATGGCGAACGCCATCGCCTTCTCAGCGTCGAGGTCAAAGGGGTTGGACGTCGCGACCTCGAGGAACGAATCCGTCATCCGAATGGGAGCGACGCGGAAGCGGCGGACCAGCTGCTCGGGCACGCGGTCCCGGATAGTGGGATCCACCTGGGCAAGGGTGGCGATCTTCAGGCGGTACCGGGCTGACAGCTTCTCGAGGATCACCTCGTCCGTGGCGACCTTTTGCGAAACCAAGGTCTCCCACAGGGTCCGGCCCGACTCGGCCTTGCTCCGTAGCTCGGCCAGCCGCTCGGGTGTGAGCAGCCCCTCCAGAGACTGGAGCAGCCACTCGTCGGGGAAAAAGGTCTCAGCCATATGCGCGTCCCCGAAACCTAGCCGGGCATCCGCCCCCGTCTAGTCCGCGCGCACTCACAGAATACCCCAAAAATCACGCGTCACATCGAAGGCCAGACGCACTCGACGGCTCTGCACGCCGTAGCCCGCGTCCAAGCGAAAGGCGCCAAGCCACTCGAGTGCTGCACCGACGCTGAGCCGGAGATCGGGCGTCGCCGCCCACGGAGTGCCCGCGATCGGGTCGCCTGTCCATCCTGCGGCGGCGAACGGCGCCAGCGTGATCGTTGCTGGGACGCGGGCGCCGGCGAAGCGCAGCGCGGCAACCGCCACCGGCACGCGCCACTCGAGGTGACCGAGCAGCATGCGCCCGCCACCCCAAGCACGGAACGGATCGCCGAGCAGGGTGCCGCGCCCGCCGAGCACGAACGCCCGATGCGGCGGCAGGCCCGACCCAGCGAGGCCACCCTGGGCGCGGAGGAGCAGCCGCGTCTCGCCGACAGGGAGCAGCACCTGACCCGTGGCGGCCAACCGCAGATAGGTGGCGCCACCGTCGCGGCGACCGCCCTCGAGATTGAGGTCCCCGGACACGTCGCGGCGCACCGCGAGTCCGGCGCTCGTGCGTCGTACGAGGAGCTGAAGGAAACTCACGCCGCCGTCCTCCCCCCCCAAGTGCCGGATTGGGCCGGAAACTGCCGCTCGCGGGAGCGGCGCGCACCGGCAAGCTGCCGATCCATTCCCGTCCCAGCGCGGCGCTCCACTCGCTGCGGGCGTCACGCCGGTGGCGCCATGCGAGCCGGCCGCCGTCCGCCAGGTAGTAGTCGCCGTAGTCGTCGCCGAACTCCTGCGCCGCGAGCGAGTTGAGCAGTGGCGCGATCACCGGGACGTCGGCCACGTCGCGCACCTCGCGGTAGCCACGCAGGTCCAAGACATCGCGTCCCCCGCCATCCCCCAAGCCGACGGTCCCCCGCAGCGCGGTCGTGCCCCGCCGATCGGCCAGTCCGTAGGCCCCGCGAGCACGCAGCTCCACCTGACCTCCGCCGCGCCACACCACGCCCGCGCCAGGGACGAGGCCTTCGACCCGGTTGGCGTGCACGAGATCGCTCAGGCCGCGGGCACCGAGGGCGAAGGGTGGCACGCCGCTGAGCGCGTGGCGCGCGGCGATGCGCCCGACCTCCGCGCGAACCGTCGCCAAATCACTCTCACGGACCGGCTCGGCGACGTCCTGGATGGCGACCGCGAGTGGCAGTGCCCAAGGGAAGGAGTCGCGTTCTGCCTTGGGCAGGGCCGTGATCTCTTCACCCGCGAACCACGAAGCTACGAGACCGAGGTTGAACTGGTAACCGTCAATCTGCCAGCGGCCGCGGATGATGCCGCGCGCTGGCAGGTCGAGCCATGTCGTGCGGCGGCGGATTTCGATCTCCTGGCGGTAGGGCAGCCACCAGCGATTGTCCCACAGCGCGTTGTCGAGCACGATGCTGACATCCTCGAGCTCGTGATCCAGGTAGGCGCGCGGGGTGAAATTGAAGGTGAGGCGGACGAGAGCGGCGGTCACCGCGTCGACGTAGAGCATGCCGATGATCCCCGGCGCGTCGAAGTCCTTGGGGCGCACGCGAATCTGAATCGCCCGTACCTCGCGCGCGGGCGGGGGGAGCGCGATCCGCAGCGTGTCCCCGAGCGCGTAGTCGTACTGCATGGGCGCGCCGGGACTGAGCGGGTGTGGCACGTCCCGTACTTCGTCGCCTTCGCCGAGCCGGATGGCAGGCCCGAAGTTGTTCTGAACGATGCCTAGGTGATCGCGGTGGTAATTGATGTCGGTTGGCAGCTCGGCGCGGTCGCGCCAGCCGACGATGCGCTGCTTGCTGGCGCCCGGGGCCTTCCAGTACACTTCCAGCTCGAGCTGATCCGCTTTGACGAGGCGCGGCGGCTCCCCCAAGCCTTCGCCGAGCTGACCCAGAAAGAAGAGGAAGCCGTGAGCCTGGGCCTTATAGTCCCGGAGAGAGCTGTCCGCGGCCGCGTGGCTACGGCGGGCGATGGCGCGCGCGACCAGCGCGAGCGCCGAGTCGGAGTTCCAGGTCTGAGCGGCGGAGGCGACGGGAGCGACGAGAGCCAGCGCGACGAGCAGCAGCACGCGCATCGCCTGGTAATCTCGCGCGGCGCCCGGATCGCGGCAAGCACGCTCCTGCTGCTCGCCGGCTGTAGCCACGACAGCACGGGCAGCTCCCAAGGCGTGCCGCTTGCCAGCCTGCTCGTCCTCCCGCGGCAGGATTCGACCTTCGCCCCGAGCAGCCCCGTCACGTTGCTCGTGCGCAACAACGTGCTCAACTCGTTCACGATCAATGAGACGGACGCGGCATCGACCGTGTTCGCGACCCTTACGTTCGCTCCTCACAGCATCGTCACCGTTGGCAACACACTGGTGTGTGACACGTGTACCGTCCGGGTGGGCGTCACGCTCGCCCCCGGGCAGTATGGGTTCACGCTCGGCCCGGCCACGCTGGGGTTGAACCTCTCCGGTGAGCCAACGGCGTCGATCAGCTACGTCACCTACGGCGACCTGAGCGTCTACTCGCAGAGCTCGCGCTACCCCAACCAGTCGGCCTACGAACAGGCGCTCGTGTTGTACCGCGAGAACACGCCCGATCATTGGTTCCCGGGCCGCAACAGCAGTCACTCGGGTGCCTTCACCGTGTCCGGCGCGCTGGAGACTCCCAGCCGCTACGTCCTCGCCGCCCCGCGATGACCGATCCGCGCGCCGAGTTCCTGACTCGCACTGAGCAGGGGAGGGGCGGCATGGTTCCGGTAGTACGCGAGGTCGTGCTCGACGCGGACACTCCTGTCGCCGCGTTCGCCAAGCTCGCCCGGCCACCCTTCGGGTTTCTCCTTGAATCGGCGGTAGGCGGGGAGCGCTGGGCCCGCTACACCTTCCTTGGCACGGAACCGCGCGAAGTGCTCCGCTACCGCGGCCGGGCCGTCGAACGCTGGACGCGGGAGACCGGGTGGCGCGCCGCAGGCCAGACCGACGACCCGATCGGCCACCTCGCCCAACGCCTCCGGGCCCTGCCAGTCGGCGCCCGCCCCCCCCTCCTCACTTCCACGTTGGGTGGCCTCCCGCGCTTCACCGGCGGGGCCATCGGCTACCTCGGGTACGATCTCGTCCGCTCGATCGAGCGGCTCTCCCACCCGCCCGTCGACACACTGGGCGCAGAGGTCCCGGACGCGGTGCTGATGCTCGCGGACACCCTGGTGATCCTCGACAACCTGTTCGGCCGGGCCATCCTCGTGGCGAACGTCGAGGTCCCTGCGCGGGCCGCAGCGCGGGAGCGGGCTCGGCTGTACGATGTCGCCACGGCGCGAATCGAGGAGCTGGTCAGCCGCCTCCGCGCCCCGCACCAGCTCGGGCCCATCGCCCTGCACGACGGCGCACCCCCGGTGCCGACCACGTCCCGCTATTCCCGCGATGCCTTCGAGCGCGACGTCGCGCGGATCCTCGAGTACATCCGCGCCGGGGACACGTTCCAGACGGTGTTGTCGCGACGCCAGGAGGCAGCGGGCACGGTGGACCCGCTCCGCCTGTACCGCTACCTCCGTTCGCTCAACCCCGCGCCCTACCTCTTCTATCTCGGGCTCGACGACCTCGCGCTGGTCGGCAGCTCGCCGGAGGTGCTGGTCCGGGTGGAGGAGGGCGAGGTGACGGTAAGACCGATCGCGGGGACACGCTCACGCGGCGCGTCCGAAGCCGCCGACCAGGCGCTGGGGCAGGACCTGCTGGCTGACGAGAAGGAGCGCGCCGAGCATCTCATGCTGGTGGACCTGGGCCGCAACGACGTGGGCCGCGTCGCCGCGTACGGCTCCGTTCGCGTCACGGAGTTGATGACCATCGAGCGCTATTCGCACGTCCAGCACCTCGTGAGCGAGGTGCGCGGCCGGCTACGTGAGGGCTACGACGCGCTCGACGTGTTGAAGGCGTGCTTCCCCGCCGGCACGGTCACCGGGGCGCCCAAGGTGCGGGCGATGGAGATCATCGATGAGTTGGAGCCGGAGCGCCGCGGTCCCTACGCCGGCGCCGTCGGCTACGTGGGTTGGGGCGCGGCCAGCCTCGACACGGCGATCGCGATTCGGGCGGCGCTGGTGCTGCGGGATCGCGTGATCGTGCAGGCCGGCGCCGGCATCGTGGCCGACAGCGACCCGGCGCGCGAGTACGCCGAGACCGAAGCGAAAGCGCAGGCCGTCCTGAAAGCGCTCGCCCTCGCGCGGGCCGGTGATTGACGGTATTTTCCGCCTGTGTTCAAGTTGCTCTCCACGTCCGGCGACCAATCCATCGACTTGCAGCTCGGCCGCACCCTGGTCGTAGGCCGAGCGGTCACGAGCGACATCCCCATCTACGATCCCACGATCTCCCGCACGCATGCGGAGATCGCGCTCACCGCAGGCGGCGTCAAGCTGAAGGACCTGGGGTCCTCCAACGGGACCTTTCTCAACGGGGCGCGCGTCACCGAGGCCGAGGCCGGCGAGAACGACATCGTGACGTTCGGCAAGGTGGCCTTCAAGGTGATCTCCGTGACGCCGCCGGCCCCCCGCCCGCAGGTTGTGCCGGCGCCGCCGGAGTTCGCGGGGAGCAAGCAGCAGGCGGGCGGCGGTACGATCGTGCGCCAGATGCCCGTCAGCAAATCGGGCGGGGTGCCGGCGATCGTGATCGACGCGCCGCAGGGCGCCTCGCACCTCAGAGTGTCCGCCCAGTCGCAGGAGGAGCGCCGCGAGAAGAAGCTGTCGCTGCTGCTGGAGATCTCCAAGGAGCTGCCGAAGCAGCAGGAGCTGGACCGCCTGCTGGACAAGGTCGTGGACTTCACGTTCCAGATCATGAACGTGGACCGGGTGTCCATTCTGCTGCTGGATGAGAAGACGAAGGAGCTGGTACCGCGGGTGTCAAAGAGCCGCACGGGGGACGCCAGCGCAGCCAAGCACGTGCCCCAGTCCATCGCGCGCAAGGCGGTTGACGACCGCGTGGCGATACTGTCCGACAACGCCGCGGCCGACGATCGATTCAAGGGCAAGTCGATCCTCATCCAGAGCGTGCGCAGCGCCATGTGCACGCCGCTCATGGGCTCGGACCAGAACGTCCTGGGCATCCTTTACGTCGACAATCAGACGGCGATCCACTCGTTCGCCGACGAGGACTTGGAGTTCCTGATCGCGTTCGGCGGGCTGACCGCCAACGCCATCGAGATCTCCCGGCTCTCCGACCGTCTGCGGCGCGAGGCGGTGGTGGTCTCCAACTTCCAGCGCTACTTCGCGCCGAACCTCGCCTCCCAGATCGCCCAGTCGGAGGGCGCGGTGCAGCTCGGCGGGCAAAAGCGCCCCGTCGTGATCTTCTTCTCCGACATCCGCGGGTTCACACCCCTGTCGGAGTCGATGGGCCCCGACGAGATCGCGACGCTGCTCACCGAATACTTCACGGAGATGGTGGAGATCGTCTTCGAGCACAGCGGCACCCTGGACAAGTTCATGGGCGACGCCATCATGGCCTTGTGGGGCGCTCCCATCGCCCACGCGGACGACGCCGACCGGGCCATGAAGTGCGCCCTCGACCAGCTCGTCTCGCTCGAGCGGCTGAACAAGAAATGGAAAGAGCAGGACCGGCCCGAGCTGGGGATCGGCATCGGGATCAATTTCGGCGAGGTGTTCGCGGGGAACATCGGCTCCGACCGGCGGCTGGAGTACACCGTGATCGGCGACGCCGTGAACATCGCCAGCCGGCTCTGCTCCATCGCCGGCCCGAACGAGATTCTGATCTCGGAGTCGTTTTATCAGGCGCTCAAGCACCCGCCCAAAGTCGAAGCGCTCGAGCCGATTCAGGTCAAAGGCAAGACGAAAAAGATCCCCGTCTACCGGGCGAACCGGTAGGGCCGGCCGAACCGCGCCAACAGGTCCACCACGAGTCCCACGGGCAGGCCCATCACGCCGTAAACGTCACCCTCGACCCGGGCAATCAGCAGCGCGCCCACCCCCTGGATCGCGTACGCCCCCGCCTTGTCGAGCGGCTCCCCGGTGGCGACATAGGATTCGAGCCCGGCCTGGTCCATCGAGCAGAACGTGACCCGGGAGATATCGAGCGCCTGAGCGATGTCCCCGTCCCGCAGCACCGCGACTCCCGTCATCACCTCGTGCGTGCGTCCCTGGAGCCGCGTGAGCATTGCGACGGCATCCGCCGGGGACTCGGGCTTTCCGATGATCTCCCCGTCCAGCACGACGGTGGTGTCTGCCGCGAGAATCAGCGCCCCTGGCGCGCGCGCCGCCACCGCCTCCGCTTTGGCCCGTGCCAGCCGCCTGACGTAGTGATCCGGTTTCTCGGTGGGCAGGACGTGCTCGTCGACCTCGGGGGCGATCACCCGGAACGGGATGCGCAACATCTCGAGGAGCTGCTGCCGGCGGGGTGAGCTGCTCGCCAGCACGATTGGCTCGATCGTCATTTCTCGAGGATGAGCGTCACCGGCCCCTCGTTCACCAGCTCGACCGCCATCATGGCGCCGAACTCCCCCGATTCGATCGCGATCCCGCCGCCCGCCCCGCGCTCCTTGAGCAGTGCCACGAATCGCTGATAGAGCGGGATCGCCACCGCCGGTGGGGCGGCGTCGGTGAAACTCGGTCGCCGGCCCTTGCGGGCGTCTCCGTAGAGCGTGAACTGGGAGACGACGAGTACGGCACCCTGCACCTCGTGGAGCGCGAGGTTCATCTTGCCCTCGGCGTCTCCGAAGAGCCGCAGCCCGAGGACCTTCTCGGCCATCCAGTCGAGCGTCTCCTCGGTATCGCCCGTCGCGAAGCCGGCGAGGACGACGAACCCGACCCCGATAGACCCGACGGT
>DASQAH010000058.1:0-2171 GCA_035635835.1 Gemmatimonadales bacterium | reverse complement strand
GCTGGTCTCGCGCCTGAACGCCGACCGGCGCGTACACGGCATCCTGGTGCAGCTCCCGCTGCCCAGGCACATCGACGCCGATCGGGTGATCGACCTGGTCGCGCCGGAGAAGGACGTGGACGGCTTCGGCCCGCGCAACGTGGCGGCGCTCACCATGGGCCGCCCGGGCCTGCGGCCGTGCACGCCGGCGGGGTGCATCCGGCTGCTCGACGAGGCGGAGACGACGCTCCAGGGGGCGCGCGCGCTGGTCGTCGGGCGTTCCCTGATCGTCGGGAAGCCGATGTCGCTGCTGCTTCTGGAGCGGCACGCCACCGTGACGATCGCGCATTCGCGCACGCAGGATCTGGCCGCCGAGGTGGCCCGCGCCGACGTGATCGTGGCGGCCATCGGCCGCGCCGAGCTGATCAAGGGAGCCTGGGTGAAGCCCGGCGCCACGGTGATCGACGTGGGCATGAACCGCCTGCCGGACGGCAAGCTCAAGGGCGACGTGGAGTTCGCCGCCGCCGCGGAGCGCGCCCGGGCCATCACCCCCGTGCCGGGCGGCGTAGGACCCATGACCATCGCGTTTCTGCTGATGAACACGCTCGCGGCAGCCCGCGCACAGCTGCGGGTCGGCTGACGCGGATGGCTGAAGGCTGACCGGTCGCTCGCGTTTCTTGCTGGTGTGGGATGCTACCTCGGCATCCTGAAATAGATCCGAAAGGTGTAATCCATGTCGGCCGGCTTCCCGTCGCAGATCGGGGGCTCGTACCTTTGCTGCTCGAGCGCATCGATTGATGGCTTCGTGAGCCTCGCCAACGGCTCTACGGCCTGGCAACCGCGAACGGCCCCCGCGGACGTGACTACGCACTTGATGACCAGGCAGCCTTGCACATTGTGTTGAAGCGCGTCGGCCGTGTAGTGAGTCAACGGTCCTGAGAGACGGCGGCCCAATGCGCAGCCCGAAGTGGTGTTTGTCGGAGCCACTGCCGCCCCAGGCGTTTGCCCTTCGAGTTTGAGCTCGAACATCGCGTCCCGGCCCCGAGTGACAGCGATGTTCTCCACGGCGCCCTCGAACCCGTCATGGGCCACCCTGAGGGAATACATGCCATCGGGAAGGCCTTCGAAGGCGACCGCCCCGCAGCTGGCGGTCCGCCCCGTGCGTATCGCCTCAGGGACGGGGCCGTGCAAGCGCACTTCGATGTCGCGCCCGAGCATCGACCTCCCAGCGCTGATCCTTGCGACGATCGCGCCGCCATCCCTCAGCACAGCTTCGTGAGCTCTCGCCGCAGAGCAGCCGGCTTGGGCAAGCGTGGCAACGAGCGCGCCGGCGGACGCCAGCGCTGCAGGAAGACGTCCGCGGCTGTTCACGAGTGACTCCTCCCGATCGAATCCCGCGCGAACCACAGTGACCCTCGTCACGCGTCGAGCCACGGTTCCGAGGCGCGCAGCGCGGCCAGGATGGCACGGGTGGCCGGGGATCTATTCAGTGTATAGAAATGGACCCCCGGGGCGCCGCGGCGGAGGAGGTCGGCGCACTGCAGGGTCGAGTGGGCGACGCCCAGCTGGAGCGCCCCCTCCGGGTCGTCCTTGCGGACCTTCATGGCGGCGGCGAGCTTGGCGGGGACGTGCGCGCCGCACATCGCCGTGAAGCGCTGCACCTGCTCGACGTTGGTGATGGGCATGATGCCCGGAATGATCGGCACCTCGATCCCCGCGGCGCGCGCCCGCCCGACGAAGTCGAAGTAGCAGCGGTTGTCGAAGAAGAGCTGGGTGATGAGGAACTGCGCGCCGGCGTCCACCTTCTTCTTGCAGTTGCGCAGGTCGGCCTGCAGGTCGCGCGTCTCGACGTGGCCCTCGGGGTAGCAGGCGCCGCCGATGCACAGCGGCCGCCCCTTCGCCTCCGACACTTCCCGCACCAGCTGCACCAGCTCGTTCGAGTAGCGGAAGCCGCCCTCGACGGGCACGAAGCTGGGCTGGCCACGGGGAGGGTCGCCCCGGAGCGCGAGCACGTTGTCGATGCCCTCGGCCATGACCGACTCGACGGCCGCCTTCAGCTCGTCGCGCGTGGCGCCGGCGCAGGTGACGTGCGCCATCGCCTCGATCTCCAGCTCGCGCTTGATGCGCGTGACCATCTCCAGCGTGCGGCCGCGGGTCGACCCTCCCGCTCCCCAGGTGACGCTCACGAAAGC
>DASQAH010000057.1:0-18980 GCA_035635835.1 Gemmatimonadales bacterium | reverse complement strand
GGGGGGGGGGGGGGGGGGGGGGGGGGGGGGGGCGGCGCGCCGGACTCCCCGCTCGCAGCACCGCTCCATGGAGCCCGAGGAGTTCGTCGAGGAGACGACGCCGGAGCCGCGCTACCGGATGGGCGAGCGGGTGCGGCATCGCAAATTCGGCGGCGGGGTCGTCCGGGCGGTCTCGGGGATGGGTCGGGATCTCAAGGTCACCGTCGCATTCGACGACGCCGAAATCGGAACCAAGCAGCTACTCGCGGCTTACGCAGGCCTCGAGCGAGACTGGGAGGGGGAGGGAGCATGAGCGTGACGCGTGAGGAGGTCCTGAGGATCGCCCAGCTGGCCGAGCTGGACGTCGCCGAAGAGGCGCTCCCCGCCCTCACAGAGCAGATGTCGCGGATCCTCGACTATGTGGCGCAGCTGGCCCAGGTGCCCGCCGGCGAGTCAGCCCGGCCGTTCTTGGCCGGCCCGGACGCCATCCGGCCGCGGCCCGACGAGGTGAAGCCCTGGCCGCTCGCGTTTGGTCCCTCGGAGCTGGCTCCCGCGTTCAAAGACGGCTTCTTCGTCGTCCCGCGCCTCGGCGCCTTCGAGAGCGGGGAGACTGGGGTCGGGAAGTGACGGATGCGGCCGAAGCGCTAACCAATGCGAGGGCCGCTGCCGATCGCCTGACGAAGGCGAAACGGCTCAACGCGCTGCTCACCCCGCTCAAAGAGGTCCGCAAGTCGCTGCTGCAACAGGCCGCCACCGCTCACCCTGGCGGCGTGCTGTACGGCATGCCCGTGGCGGTGAAGGACAATATCTGCACCCTCGAATTCACCACCAGCTGCGGCTCGAAGATCCTGGAGGGCTACCGCTCCCCGTTCGACGCCACCGCCGTCATCAAACTGAAAGCCGCGGGCGCGCTCATCGCCGGTAAGACCAACTGCGACGAGTTCGCCATGGGGTCCTCCACGGAGCACTCCGCCTACGGCCGCACGCTGCACCCGCTCGATAAGACGCGCGTCCCCGGAGGCTCCTCTGGGGGATCCGCGGCCCTCGTCGCGGCCGGCGTGGTGCCGGCGGCGCTGGGCTCGGAGACGGGCGGCTCCGTGCGCCAGCCGGCCTCCTTCTGCGGCATCGTGGGCATCAAGCCGACCTACGCCCGCGTGAGTCGCTATGGGCTCGTAGCGTTTGGCTCCTCGCTCGACCAGATCGGAGTGCTCGGGCGCAGCGTGCACGACGCGGGGCGGGTGCTGTCGGCGATCAGCGGCCGCGACCCCAAGGATGCGACCTGCGAGGACCGCGACCCGCTGCGGCTGCCGACCGTCCCGGAGAGCCTCCAGGGGTTCGTGATCGGAGTCCCGCGCGAGTACTTCCCGGCGGACTTGGACCCGGGCGTGCGCCGCGCCTGCGATCGCGTGATCAAGGTACTGCGCGAGCTCGGGGCGGTCGTACGAGAAGTGTCGCTGCCGCATACCGCCTTCGCTGTCCCCTGCTACTACGTGATCGCTCCGGCAGAAGCCTCCTCGAACCTGGCCCGCTACGACGGCGTGCGCTTCGGCCCACGGCTGGACGGAGCAGGCGCGGACGTGCGCGCCCTCTACCGGACGACGCGAGGCCAGGGGTTCGGTGCGGAGGTGCGGCGCCGCATCCTCGTCGGAACCTACGTGCTCTCCGCCGGCTACTACGACGCCTACTACCGGAAAGCACAACAAGTGCGGGCGTTGCTGGCCCAGGACTTCCGCAACGTGTTCGATCGCGGCGTCGATCTGCTGTTCACCCCGACGACGCCGACGCCCGCGTTCAAGGCGGGCGAGAAGCTCGCCGATCCGGTGCAGATGTACCTCTCGGACGTGTTCGTGTGTACGGCGAACCTGACCGGTCTCCCCGCGATGTCGCTGCCGATCGGTCGGGTGAAGGGGCTGCCGATCGGTGGGCAACTGATCGGCAAGGCGTTCCTGGAGGATGAGATGCTCGAAGCGGCCTATGCCCTGGAGCGGGCGGTGCCGGCGGCGGACGAGGCGTGACGGGGCCCGGGGGGGCAGGGGGAGGGGGGCCGGGCGGAGGTTGGGAGACCGTGATCGGGCTCGAGACGCACGTGCAGCTCCGCACGGCGTCTAAGATGTTCTGCGGCTGCTCGACCGCCTTCGGCGCGCCGCCCAACACGAACGTCTGCCCGGTGTGCCTCGGGCTCCCGGGCGCGCTCCCCGCGCCCAACGAGGAGGCCTTGAAGCTCGCGGTGCGCACGGCGCTGGCCCTCGGGTGCACCGTGCATCCGCGCAGCGTGTTCGCGCGCAAGAACTACTTCTACCCCGACCTGCCCAAGGGCTACCAGATCACCCAGTACGAGCAGCCGCTCGCCACGGAGGGCAAGCTCTCCTACCTCTCGCCCGACCGCGGGGTCACCACCGCAACGATCGTCCGGCTGCACGTCGAGGAGGATGCCGGCAAGTCGGTGCACGACCGCTTCCCCCGCGCGACCGCCGTTGACCTGAATCGCGCCGGCGTGCCGCTCATCGAAATCGTCACCGGTGCCGATTTCCGCTCACCGGCAGAGGCGCGCTGGTACCTCCAGACGTTGAAGCAAGTGCTCGAATACAGCGGCGTCTCTGACTGCGACATGGAGAAAGGCAGCCTGCGCGTCGACGCCAACCTCTCCGTCCGGCGCGCGGGTGAAAGCGCCTTGGGCACGAAGACCGAGGTGAAGAACATCAACTCGTTCACCTACGTCGAGAAAGCACTTGCGGTGGAGCGGGATCGCCAGATCGCCGCTCTCGAAGCGGGCGGGACCCTCGTGCAGCAGACGATGTTGTACGACGCCAAAGAGAACGCCGTCCGACCACAGCGCGCTAAGGAAGAAAGCCGCGACTACCGCTACTTTCCGGAGCCCGACCTCCCACCGCTCGTGCTGCCGCCGGCGTGGGTCCCGGAGCAGCAGGCCCGGCTCCCCGAGCTGCCTGCGGCCAAGCGCGAGCGGTTCGTCGCTCAGTACGCGCTCAGCGTTCAGGACGCGGCGGTGCTCACGGCGAGCCGCGCAGTGGCCGAGTACTACGAGAGCACGGTCCACTCGGGGGCCGAGCCCAAGCCGGCCGCGAATTGGGTGATGGGCGAGGTGTTAGCCGACGCCAAGGACCATCAGGAGCAGCTGCGCGTACCGCCCGGCACCCTCGCCCAGCTGGTCGCGCTGGTCCAGGGCGGTACCCTGTCGCATCAGGCCGCGAAGCGGGTGTTCGCCGAGCTGGCGATCCGAGGCGGAGGCGAGCCGCGCACCGTCGCCGAAGCACTCGGCGTCATCCAGGTGGGCGACACCAATGCGATCGGGCAGTGGGTCGACGAAGTGCTGCGGGCCCACCCGGCGGAGGTGACGCGCTACAAGAGCGGGGAGACTAAGCTCATGGCGTTCTTCGTCGGACAGGTGATGAAGGTCTCCAAAGGCAAGGCCGACCCCAAGCTGGCGGCGCGACTGCTGGAGGAGCGCCTGCGGACCTAGGCGCTTGGGCGGCTCTGCCACGGGCGCTGGGCCCGCGACGCGCGCCAGAACTCGAGCGCTGGCGAGGGCAGCCCGAAGTGATGCTCGGCCGTCTCCGCGACCCGCTCGGGCTCCTCTCGCCCCCCTTCCTGCAGCGCTTGGCGCCGCATCCGCTTCGCAAGCATCAGTGCCTGCTCCCCCGCGGGGTCGAGACGCCGAGCCGCGGCGTCCCGTTGGCCGAGCAGCTCCATCACGTACTCGAATGCCACAGCCATGTGGCGCTCCACGTCCGCGTCGGGTAGGTCCCAGCGGCTGTTCTCGGCGATCACCTGAAACACCCACTGCCAGCTCTGGCTCTCTGTGAGATGCACCATCCCACGGAACAGGCGGCGGCTGGTGCGCACGCTGAACAGCGTCGGCGACAGGATGGCGTCCAGGTGGGTGTCGCTGCCGCCGTGGTCCTGCTGGATCACTTCCTTGGCGGTGCGAGCGTACGCATCGCCCAGGTGCGTCTCGAAGCGACTCTCCCAATACGAGTGCCCCAGCGCGGCGGTGGTCGAGGTCAGCACGAGCTGGCGCGGGACGAAGAAATTGTGGGCCACGGTGTCGGCGGCGAGGTGCGAGAGGTAGCCGAGGCCGAAGGCGCGCAGCGGGTCGGACCCCGCCAGATCGAAGATCTCCTGCCCCACGTGCCAGGCGTGACAGTGCCGGCCCACCGGGGCGTACTTCTTCGCGATCGAGGTGTCAGCGGCGATGTTGCCGTACAGGAAGTCGTATGGGAAAGCGCGCAACAGATCGGCGATGAGCGCGGGCAGCTGATGCAGGTTCGCCAGGA
This sequence comes from Gemmatimonadales bacterium, assembly GCA_035635835.1. Taxonomy (GTDB): domain Bacteria; phylum Gemmatimonadota; class Gemmatimonadetes; order Gemmatimonadales; family GWC2-71-9; genus 13-1-40CM-70-15. The sequence continues at coordinate 14,709 of DASQAH010000057.1, read as the reverse complement.
CCGACTCGCCCAGGTAGATGTGCGTGCCGGGCGTCCACGCATGGGCTACCCCGGGAAACAACGCCACGGCACCGAGGGCGACCAAGGCGCAGGCAAGCCCGCGCTTCAGCTCTGCCTCCCCTTGCGCGCCCGCGCGCGCCGCAGGGCGCTGCGCCCCAGTCGCCATACTGACAGCCCGCGGCGCACGTTGCGCGCCGTCGCCGCCACGTCGAGGACGGTGTCCTCGACCTCCTCCTGCATCACGTCGAGCACTGCACCCAGGTCGCCCAGCCGCTCCTGCGCCGCGTCCGCGGCATTCACAATGCGCAGCCGGATGTCGCGCGAGGTGCCGGCGATCGCGTCCGCCTCCGTCCGGATGGTGTCGATCAGTCCACGCACGTCACCGAGAGCGGGGCCGGTCAGATGCTCGACCGCACGTAGGAATGCCCGCATCCCGAAGGCGGTCGCCAGAGCGGAGCCTGCCACCACAATTGCCGCCACCGCGATGACGGCCAGAGACAACGCCGTGACCGCAATCGCCCAGAGGGGAATCATCCCGTAACCTCCGGCGCCCGGGGGGGCGATGTCAACCGGGCGCGCGCGAGGAGCGGCGTCGCGACGAGCTGAGTGAGCAGTACACCCAGTGCGACCGTCGTGAGGAGCCCCCCGGCCTCGGGTCCCGAGTAGCTGAGCTGAAAGTTGAGGGCGAGTGCCAGGGCTACGGCCCCCGTCGCCGAGGCCGGCATGCCAACGCCTGAGTCGGCCGGCCAGCGCGACAGTCGCAGCCACCGCCGGCTGGCCCACGCCCCAGCCCACTTGGCGGCGATCCCCACGGCGGCGAGCAGAGGGCCAGCGACCAGGAGCCATACGGTTGGGAGCGTGAGTAGTGCGCCCACCACAATGAGCAACACGGCGTAGATCCCACGCCCCCAGTCCTCAAGGAGCTCCTGCACACGGTGACGCGAAGGAGGGGGGGACAGATTGACGATGACCACGGCAGCGAGCGCGCACACCACGAACGGCGGGAGGTCCGCCGCATAGCTCACCCCGGCACCGAGCATGACGCCGGCCAAGAGGGCGAGACCGAGATCGTCCCGGCCCCCCCTTCCTCCCGGACGGAGCCGCGCCAAGCTGAGGGACAGCATACCCACGAGCAGCCCACTCCCACCCGCCAGGGTAAGCCAGCGCAGCACGCCGAGCGGCGCGCCGGCTATGGGGACGCGGGTGTGGTAGAGGGCAAGGGTGAGAGTGAAGGCGATCGCACCCAGGAGGGCGTCGAGCGTCGTGGCGACGAGGGTGGGGCGGGCGAGGCGACGGGGGATGTCTGCTCCCGGAGCCATTCGGGCTACGCCGCCCGCGACTACGGCCACAGCGCCGAGCGTGAGGACGCCGGGGAGAGTGGGGGCCCAGGCTGCGGTGAGGGCGGGGCGCAGCCGGGCGAGACTCCATGCGGTGAGGGCGACGAGCGCGAAGACCGCAACAGCCCGCGCGGTCCCGACCCCCCAGTTGACGAGGGCAACGCGGCGGACGAGGCGCCACTCGAGGCGGGCGCCGAACACCGCGCCGATCCAACCAATCGCGAGGGCGCTCGCGGGCGCGAGGGCGCGCAGCAACGCGCGATCAAGTACCTCCATGCCAGGACCGAGCAGCACGCCCGTTAACAAGAGCGGGAGCCCGCTCGCCAGGACTAGATCCCAGGTCGGCGATCGGCGCCAGGATTGCCAGGGGAGCCGCGTCGCCGCGATGCCGGCGATGGCGACGAGCGCGAGCGCGAGCATCGGAGTCACGCGGCGAACGTTCGCGAACGCTTGACGCTGGCACAAGCCACGGAGAACACGCCCCAGTCCGGCCAACACAAACAGAAGCCGGTAGAACCCGGTGAGACGGGCGAAAACCCGCCGAAACCAGTGCGAGGATCGGGGGGACGGCCATGACGTGCCGCGCGCACACGCGACGTGCCGAGCAAGCGTGACGCGGCCCAAGCACTTCGCGGGGTCGAGGACCTGTTCCTGGCTCTTGTCTGTACGGGTGACTCCGGCTCCTTGAGTGCCACGGCCTGACTGAACTTCATGGCGAGCGACGAGGCCGAGCCAGGAAGGCAAGCGAGGCCGCCGCGACGACGGCGCCTGTCAGGAGCCAGGCCCCAGCTGTGGCGCGCGCGAGAAGGCCCACAATCAAGGCCGCTGCCAGCCATGGCACGACGCTGCCTGCGGGCATCAGGAACGGCGTGCCCTCGGAATGGGTATTGAGGTGCCGCAGCCGCCCCGCGCTCACGCAGCAGGCCAAGTACACGATGAGAACGGCAACGTCCGACACCAGCGCGAGCCTCACGTACGTGCCCGTGAGGGCGATGACGCAAACGATGACGGCCTGGACTGCGATTGCGACGTGCGGGGTGTGGTGCTGCGGATGCACGGTGGCGAGGGACCGTGGCAGAAAACCGTCAGCGGCGAGGGCGAACAACGTGCGCGGCGTCGACAGCATCGCCGCGGTCATGAAACCGAACGTCGAGACGATCATCCCGATCAGAATGAGTCGTGCGCCGGCGCGGCCGGCGAATTGCTCGGCGGCGGCGGCGAGCGGCGCCCTCGACGTCTCGGGCGCGGCCAATGCGCTTCCGAGCACGCCCTGAGCTACTAGTTGTACCGAGACGTAGAGAAACGCGACGCCCAGCAGCGCTAGGGCGATCGCACGCGGGACCGTCCGCGAAGCGTCGGTGACCTCGCCGCTGACTTGGAGGGCCGACTCCATCCCGAAAAACGCGAACATCAGCAGCAACCCGGCAGTGCCCAAGGTGCCCAGCGGCGGCAGCGTCGAGAAGGTGATGTTCGCGGTGCGGACGTGGGGCAGGCCGAGGGCGACGAATGCGAGGAGCGGCACGAGCTTCGCGAGGGTCGAAATCCCGCTGAGGCGCGAACCCAAGGCGGCTCCGCGCACGTTGACAATGGTGAGGGCCAGGAACATTGCGACCAGTAACGCCGCTCGCGGCATCCTTCCCGCGAGGCTTGGGAACAAGCCCGAGAGCGCGTCGGCGAACACCGTGGCCACGGCGGCCATGGCGAGCGTGATGCCCAGCCAGAGCAACACTCCGCAGAGGTACCCGATGTAGGGGCCGAGGGCTGCTTCGACATACGCGTACGGCCCGCCGCTGCGGGGCACACGGCTCCCGGCTTCGGCGAAGCAGAGCGCGACCAGCGCGGTCGCCACGGCACAGATCAGATAGGCCAATGGCGCGGCCGCGCCGAGCGAGCTGGCCATGTGCGCGGGAAGCACGAAAATGGCTGCTCCCACCGTGATGTTGAAAATGGCGGCGGCCAGGCCGCGTACGCCGATCACGCGCGGCAGCGTCGGTGTTGCGGTCGGGGGCATTAGTGCGGGCATGGAGGACTATTTTAGCCCTACGTTTACAACGTCGCAGCGTGCGGCGCGCCCGGGCTCCAGGCACTCCTGGCAGCGGGACAACCTGCGGGACAGGGCAGCAACGCTCCCGGGCTAAGTGCTGCGGTCGCTGGAGGAAAGCCCGGTCGGCGCGCTTGACGCCGGCGCAAGCCCTGCCGTAGCTTGGGGCACTCATGGCTGCGACGTTCTACGTTTCCGGCGGCCGCGCATTGAAGGGCACGATCCGGCCCGCCGGCAACAAAAACGCCGCCCTGCCGATCCTTGCCGCGACCCTGCTGAGCGACGGACCCTGTCTCCTCGACAACGTCCCCCACATCCGCGACGTCGAGACGATGCTCGCGCTGCTCGCGCATCTCGGAGCAACGGTCGAGTGGACGGGGCCGAACACGGTCGCGGTGGACCCCCGCGCCGCTACGCCACGCGAGCTCGACGCGGCGCTGTGCGCCCGCATCCGCGCGTCGATCCTGTTGGCCGGACCGATGCTCGCCCGGTTCGGTCGTGTGCACCTGCCCCCGCCCGGGGGAGATGTGATCGGACGACGGCGCATTGACACGCACTTCCTCGCCCTCGAGCGTCTCGGGGCCGGAATTACCGTCGGCGACACCTACCAGGTCGAAGCGCCCCGGGGCCTCGTCGGAGCCGACATCTTCCTCGACGAGCCCAGCGTGACCGGGACCGAGAACGCCCTCATGGCCGCGGTCGCCGCGCGCGGCACCACGGTGTTGCGCAACGCCGCCTCCGAGCCGCACGTCCAGGACCTCGCGCGCTTCCTGCAGAGCCTCGGCGCCGACATCGAGGGCATCGGTACCAACACGCTCACCGTGCGCGGCCGCAAGTCCCTCGCCGCCCCCCCCCCGACCGCGCCCTACGTGATCGGCCCAGACCACATCGAGGTAGGCTCGTTCATCGGGCTTGCTGCCGTCACCAACGGGGCGCTACGGATCGAGGGCGTGCGCGCCGAAGACCTGCGCGCTACGCTGCTGGCCTTCGAGCGGCTCGGGGTGCACCCGCGCCTCGACGGCCAGCACCTGATGATCGACGCCGACCAAGAGCGGCGGGTGCGCCCCGACCTCGGCGGCCACGTCCCCAAACTGGAGGATGGCCCCTGGCCCGCGTTCCCGGCCGATCTCATCTCGATCGCCATCGTCGTCGCGAGTCAGTGCGAAGGGCTGCTGCTTGTGTTCGAGAAGATGTTCGAATCCCGCCTGTTCTTCGTGGACAAGCTGATCGGCATGGGGGCGCGGATCGTGCTGTGCGACCCGCACCGCGCCGTCATCTCGGGACCCTCCCAGCTGCGGGGAGGGGAAGTCGAAAGCCCCGACATCCGCGCCGGCATGGCGATGCTACTCGCCGCTCTGGCGGCACACGGCGAGTCGGTCATCCACAACATCGGCCAGATCGAGCGAGGCTACGAGCAGATCGACGAGCGGCTGCGAGCGCTGGGGGCGCAGATCGAACGCGTCGACACGGCCCCTCGCAAGCCCTGATGGCCGCAGGACCCAGAGGACCAGACCCCGGAGCGCTGGGCCTGCGACCGCCGAACCGCCGGTCCGCTGGTCCGGCATCGCTGCGCGAAACTCCCGTCGCCGACCCCGCCGTCCCGCGGATGGAGCTCACGGAGTGGGCCGAGCGCTACGGGATCGTGGCGGGTGTCACGACTCGGGGCCACGGCTTCAGCCTCGGCCTCTGGAGCGACGAGCCGGTCGGGCAGGTCATGACGCGCTGGCGGGCGTTCCGCGCTGCCATGCAGCAGAGCTTCCCCACACAGGTGGGCAGCCACCAAGTGCACGGCACGGAGGTCCGCTGGCACGAGCAGACGGCCGATGGGTGGATGATCCTGGACGGCGTGGACGGCCACGCCACAACGGTCCCCGGGCTGCTGCTGACGATCACAGTCGCCGACTGTATCCCGATCTACCTGGCGGTCCCCAGCAAGGGGGCGATCGCACTGCTGCATGCCGGCTGGCGCGGCACGGCGGGACGCATCGTAGATCGGGGGGTGGCGCTGCTGAAGCGGCAAGCGTCCGCCCAGGCGGCTGACATCGTAATGCACTGTGGCGTAGGTATTTGTGGTGCGTGCTATGAAGTAGGTTCTGAAGTCGCTGAGAAACTGGATGAAACCGCTCCGGAGGGGCCTCGACACTTGGACCTGCGGAGCATCTTGGCCGCGCAGGCCGCAGCGCTCGGCATCGGCGCCGTGACGCTCTCGCCCTGGTGCACCGCGCACGACCAGGGGCAGTTCTTCTCCCATCGGGCCTCCGCTGGCGCTGATGGGCGGCAGGTGGCCTACTTGGGGCGACCGATCGCTTGACACCGCCGGGCAGCGGGATACATTCCCCCACGTGAAGCGGGCGAAGTTCAGCCCGCGCTTTTTTTTATGCTCACCGACAGTCTCGTAGAGTCCTTTCGGGTCCGGCTGGAAATGCTGGGCTTCGATCTGGCCGACCTCCGCATCGGCGGCACGCCGAACCGGCCGCTGGTCCAAGTGCGCATCGACTTGCCACCGGACTCGCCCAGGGGAGGGGGGGTGGGGGGCGCGGGAGGGGTCACCGTGGCGGATTGCGCCACGGCGAGCCGGGCCCTAGAGGCGTGGTTGGACGAGGCAGGCCTCCTGGGCCAGCGCTACATCCTGGAGGTCTCGAGCCCAGGGCTGGAGCGCCCGCTGCGCTGGCCCCGGCATTGGGCGCGCTTCGTGGGCCATGACGTGACCGCGAAGCTGGAAGGGCTCGGACGGGTACGGGCCCGGATCGTCGCGGTGCCAGACGAGGCGACGGTGGTCCTGCAGCCACAGGGCGGCGCGCCCCGACCGGTGCCGCTTGCCACGATCCGCGATGCGCGCCTTGCCGTGGACTGGTGAAGCTCACCTGACGGCTGATGGCTGACGGCTTCTTGAGGAAGGACTGATGGCCAACGCAACCGACGTAGTCTCCGCGATCCGCGAGCTGACGACCACCAAGCAGCTCGAGCGGGCGGAGTTGATCGATCTTCTGAAGGACGGGCTGCATGCTGCCCTGGTGAAGCGCTTCGGGCCCAACGTACGCGCCGAAATCGGCATCGACGAGCTCAAGGGAACGATCCGAATCGTCGTGCTCAAGACGGTCGTCGAGACCCTGGAGGACCCGGGCACCCAGATTGCCCTCGAGGAGGCCCGTTTTGAGGACCCGGCGTTCCAGGTCGGCGACGTGCTGGAGGAGGAGGTGCCGTTCGGGGAGTTCGGGCGTACGGCGGTGCAGGCGGCCAAGCAGCGCATCATCCAACGGGTGCGGGAAGGGGAGCGGAGCCGCATCCGCGAGGAGTTCTCGGGCAAGGTGGGCGAGCTGCTACCCGGCGAGGTGCAGCAGATCGAGCGTGGCAAGATCGTGGTGATGTTGAACAAGTTCCGGGAAGCCGAGGCGATCATCCCCTATCGCGATCAGAACCACCGCGAGCACTTCCATCAGGGAGATTCGATCCGCGCGGTCCTGAAACGGATCGAGGAGACGCCAAAGGGGCCACGGCTCATCCTGTCGCGCGCCGACCCGATGTTCGTGAAGGCCCTCTTCAAGCTCGAGGTGCCGGAAATCCAGCAGCAGATCGTGGAGATCCGCGCGACGGCGCGCGAGGCGGGCAGCCGCACCAAGATCGCCGTCTCGAGCCGGGACGACGGGATCGATCCGGTGGGCGCGTGCGTGGGCCTCAAGGGCTCGCGCGTGCAAGCGGTCGTGAACGAGCTGGGGGGTGAGCGGATCGATATCGTGCCGTGGTCGCCCGACCCGGAGCGGTTCGCGAAGCTCGCTCTGGCGCCGGCGCGCGTGGCCAAAGTGTTCTCCGACCCCGATACCCGCACCATCCAGGCGATCGTAGACGAGGATCAGCTGTCGCTGGCCATCGGTCGCAACGGCCAGAATGTGCGACTCGCCTCCGAGCTGACGGGCTGGAAGATCGACCTGTACTCGAGCCGCGAGTGGCTGGAGCGTGGCGGCGAGGGCCCGCTGTTCGCACCGCTGCCGCCCGAAGAGGAGCAGGCGGTCAAAGTCGCCTTGCGGGAGATGAAGGACCTCTCGCCGGAGCTGGTCGCTGTGCTCGAGGGCGCGGGCAAGACGACGCTGCAGCACATCCTGGACTTGGAGCGTGACGACGTCGACAAGCTGCCGGGCATGACCCCGGAGCTCGCGGAACAGCTCATGACATTCCTGAACGAGCTGACCGAGGATAGCGGCGACGAGCCTGACGCCGCTGGCGAGGCGCCGGCGAGCGGAGGGCCGGAGGCGCCAGCGCCGGCGTGACCGCGCCCGACGCGCTCACACGGCTGCTCGGACTGGGCGTGCGGGCGCGGCAGGTGGTGGTGGGGGTGTCGTCGGTGCGGGCGGGACTGCGGCGCGACGCGCTGGCCTGTGTGGTGCTGGCCGCCGACGCGAGTGCGCGGACCCGGGAGAAAGTGGAGCGGCTGGCCGTGGCGCGCGGAGTGCCCGTGCTGCGAGGGCCGGCAGGGGAACGGTTGGGGGCGGCGCTGGGCCGCCCGCCGGTGCAGGCGCTAGGCGTGAGCGATCGAGCGCTGGCGCGTGGGTTGCTGGGTGTCAACGGAGGAGTGAGTGGCAACGACGCGGATTCATGACTTAGCAGCGGAGTTCGGGATCTCCAGCGAGCAGCTGATGGGGCTGCTCAAGGAGATGAATATCTTCGTGCGCAGCCATCTGTCGCCGCTCAAGGATGAGCAGGCGGCGCTCGTGCGCGCTCGCTGGGAGCGCGAGAAGCGCAAGCTGAAGGAGGCGCCCGCGGCGCCCAAACGGCGCCGCGCGGTGAGCGTCGCGGCCGAGCCAGCGCCCGTCGCGGTCGAAGAGCGGCCCAAGCGCCGGCGCCGCACGGCGGCGGAAGTAGCCGCCGCGGAAGCCGAAGCGCAGGCCGCGGCCGTGGCCGCTGCCGAGGTGGAGGCCCAGGCCCGCCAGGTGCTCGAGGCGAGCCGCGCGATGGAGGAGGAGGAGAAAGCCGCGCCGTCCCTCGAAGAGCGCGCGGCCGCGCTGTTCCGCGACCTGGCCCCTGCGGGCGCCGAGCCCGCGTCCGCGATGGCGTCCGACACGCTGCCGGCGCCTGCTCCGCTGCCTATCGCCGGAGCGCCGCCGCGGCCCTTCATCCCGACACCGGTACGCCCGCGCCCGGTCGCCAGCGCGACGCCCGGCGCCGCCGTGCCACCGCCCCCGCGTCCCGTCGCCTCGGCAGCGCCGGGCGCCGCGCCGCTCGAGGAGCGCCGCCGCGAAAAGGGCGGCAAGAAGCGCAAGAAGGGGAAGAAGTCGGTGGACTTCGAGGCGGTGCAACAGAACATCTCACGCACCCTGACCACGATGAAGGGGCCGGTGGGCCGCAAGAGCGGCGCCCGCCGCGACGAGGGCCCGAGCTTCCGGGAGCTGCAGGAAGCGCGACGCCAGGAGGAGAAGGAGCGCGAAAAGACGCTCGTCCGCGTGACCGAGTTCATCACCGTCAGCGAGCTCGCGAACATCCTCAAGGTTCCCCCGACGCAGATTGTCACCTTCGCCTTCAAAGAGCTGGGGCAGATGGTGACGATCAACCAGCGGCTCGATTTCGACATGATCGAGCTGATCGCCTCGGCGTTCAACTTCCAGGCGGTACGCGAGGCAGGCTACGTTGTCGCGGGGCCGGAGGTGGCCGAAGACAAGAGCGAGGACCTGAAGCCGCGGCCCCCGGTGGTCACCGTCATGGGCCACGTGGACCACGGCAAGACGTCGCTGCTCGATTACATCCGCAAGACCAACGTGGTCGCGGGCGAGGCCGGCGGCATCACGCAGCACATCGGCGCCTACCAGGTGACGCTCAAGGCCGGGCGCTCGATCACCTTCCTCGACACCCCGGGCCACGAGGCGTTCACGGCGATGCGCGCTCGCGGGGCGCAGGTCACCGACCTCGTCGTCCTGGTCGTCGCCGCCGACGACGCCATCATGCCGCAGACCATCGAGGCGATCTCGCACGCCAAGAACGCCGGCGTACCCCTCGTCGTGGCGATCAACAAGATCGACCTGCCCACAGCCAACGTGCAGAAGGTGAAGCAAGATCTCCTGACGCACGGCGTCGTCCTGGAAGAGTTCGGCGGCACGACGCTCTCGACGGCGATCTCGGCCAAGAAAGGCACCAACGTCGAGGTGCTGCTCGATCAGATCCTGCTCCAGGCCGAACTGCTCGATCTCAAGGCCAATCCCGACCGGCTTGCCAGCGGAACGGTTCTCGAGGCGACCCTCGATCCGGGCAAAGGACCGCTCGCGACGATTCTGGTGCAGAACGGGACGCTCAAGCTGGGTGACGCCTTCATCTGCGGCCAATTCTCGGGCCGGGTACGCGCCATCTACGACGAGCGTGGCCAACCGGCGCCGGCGGCCGGCCCCTCGATGCCGGTCCAGATTCTCGGCTTCGAGGGGGTGCCCGAAGCGGGTGACTCCTTCACCGTGATGGCGGATGCCGGCGCGACGCGGGAGATCGCCCAAAAGCGCCAGCGGCTGGAGCGCGAGGCCCAGCACCGGCGCACCGGCCGCGTCAAGACGCTCGAGGACTTCATGGCCGAGCGCGCCGAGGGCGGCGCCGCTGCCCTGCGGCTCATTATCAAGGCGGACCAGGGCGGCCCGGCGGAGGCGCTCGCCGACGCGCTGGCCCAGCTCTCCACGGCAGAAGTGAAGGTGGAGGTGGTGCATCGCGGCGTCGGCGCGATCACCGACTCGGACGTGCTGCTCGCCAAGGCGTCCAACGCGATCATCATCGGCTTCCATGTCCGCCCCGACTCCAACGCCCGCGCCTCGGCGGAGCGCGAGCGCGTCGAGATCCGCACCTACCGGATCATCTACGAGGCCGTGGAAGAGGTGAAGGCGGCCATGGAAGGCCTCCTGGCCCCGGAGCGCAAGGAAGTCGTCCTGGGCGAGGCCGAGGTACGCCAGCTCTTCAAGATCGCCAAAGTCGGCACCATCGCCGGCAGCTTCGTGAGGAGCGGCATCATCCCGCGGACGGCCCGCGTGCGCGTGATCCGCGACGGGGTCGAGGTCTACGACGGGACCCTCTCCTCCCTCAAACGCTTCAAAGACGACGCCCGCGAAGTGCGCGAGGGCTTCGAGTGCGGCATCGGCGTCGAGAACTTCAACGACATCAAGGTCGGTGACCTGATCGAGGCCTACCGGATCGAGGAGGTGGCGCGCTCACTCGACGTCGGGAGCCGCGCCAAGGGCGCCTGAGCCGTGGTCGTGGGACTCATGACGTGGGAGCTGCATCTGGCGGCGTGTCAGTCCCTGAAGGACAAACGGCAAATCCTGAAAAGTCTCAAAGACCGGCTGCATCAGCGCTTCAACGTCTCGGCGGCGGAGACGGATCACCAGGACCTGTGGCAGCGCGCCGAGCTGACGGTCGCCGTGGTGAGCACCGACCGGCATCACGCCGAAGCGGTCCTGCGGGAGGCGGACCGCCTGGTGGAGGGCGCGAACGGCGCCCGCATCATGGATACCAGCACAAGCTTCCTCTGAGATGAAACAACGACCCACGCATCGACCTGAGCGCCTGGCCGAGCTGATCCGGCAGACGGTGGCGGCGTTTCTCACGGGAAACGTGCGCGACCCACGGATCGGGTTTGTCACCGTTACGGGTGTCGTGGTGTCGACGGACTTGTCCCACGCCACAGTCAGTGTCAGCGTCATGGGGACCGCCGAAGAGAAGGAAACGAGCCTCGAGGGACTCATGAGCGCGGCGGGATTCCTGCGGGCCCAGCTGTCGCGCGAGCTGAGACTGCGCACCAGCCCCGAGCTGCACTTCCGGCTCGACCGCGGCTTGGAGCACGCCCAGCGGATCGAGCAAGTGCTGCGGGAGTTGAAGGGCGGCGGCGGGGGCGGGGGCGGGGGAGCAGGGGAGGGCGGCTGACGGACGGCGTGGCGCTGGTCGCGAAGCCGGCAGGGCCGACCTCGCACGACGTTGTGGACATCGCTCGGCGCGCGCTCGGCACGCGCCGAGTGGGACACCTCGGGACCTTGGACCCGATGGCCGAGGGGCTGCTAGTGCTGGTCGTTGGGCGGGCCACCCGCTTGGCGCCATTCGCGGCGGGCTGGTCCAAGCGCTACGAGGGGACGATGCGGCTCGGCACGGCCACCAGCACCGACGACGCGACCGGCGAGCTGCTCACCACCTCAGACGCCTGGCAGTCGATGGACCGGGCGCAGGTTAGCGCCGCGCTGGGCCGGTTCCTGGGCGTGCAGGAGCAGCTGCCGCCGGCGCACTCAGCGGTAAAGGTCGGCGGCGAGCGGGCCTATCGCCGCGCGCGCCGTGGTGAAACGGTGGCGTTGGCGCCGCGGCCCGTGGAAGTGCACTCGCTGGAGCTGGTGGAATTCGCGCCGCCCGACGTACGATTCCGGGCCACGGTTTCCGCCGGGACTTACCTCCGTGGCCTGGCCCGCGACGTCGGCACCGCACTGGCTTGCGGAGCGCATCTGGCTGCCCTGCGTCGCACGGCGGTCGGTCCATTCGAGCTGCAGGATGCGGTCGCCCCCGATGCGGTGACGCCGGCAAGCCTGCGGGATCCAGCGGTGCTGGTCGCTCACCTGCCGCGCCACGATCTGACGAGCGCGGAGCGTGAGGCCGCCGTGCACGGGCGGCCGATCGAAAATCGGGAGTCGGGGCAGGGGGAAAGGGGCATGGTGGCCCTGTTTTCCGAAGGGCGCCTGGTCGCGGTGGCAGAGGCGGTCGGGGAGGCGCTGAAGCCGCGGGTCGTGGTGAGCGACGCATGACCGGCACGGTCGTCACCGTCGGGAGCTTCGACGGGGTCCACCGAGGCCATCAGGCGGTCCTGGCGGAGATCGTACGGCGCGCTCGGGCGCGGAACGGCGCGAGCTTGCTGGTCACCTTTGACCGCCATCCGCTCGCGGTCCTGAATCCGCCGGGTGCGCCGAAGCTGTTGACGCTGCCTCCGGAGAAGCGCGAGATCCTGGCGCAAACGGAGCTCGACCGGGTGACCGAGCTGGCCTTCACACAGGAGCTGGCCCAGCTCGAGCCGGAGGCGTTCGTCCGGCAGGTGCTGCGGGCGCGGTTCGGGATGCAGGAGCTCGTGCTCGGCTACGACCACAGCTTCGGGCGGGGGCGTTCCGGGGACGTGGAGGTGGTCCGGCGCATCGGCGCGGCCGATGGGTTTGTCGTGGACGTGGTGGATGCGGTGCGCGAGGACGGGCAGCCTATCTCCTCAACGTCGGTGCGGGCGGCCCTCGCCCAGGGGAACCTCGATGCGGCAGCGCGCTCGCTGGGCCGGCCCTACAGCCTGCTGGCGACGGTCGAGCGGGGGGCAGGACGGGGCCGGACGATCGGCGTACCGACGATTAACTTGCGAGCCGACGAACGGAAGCTCCTGCCGCCGGACGGGGTATACGCGGTGCGGGTGGCGTGCCGGGCAGGCACCTTCGGCGGGATGATGAACCAGGGTGCCCGACCGACATTCGGGGTGGCGGAGCGCGGCCTCGAGATCCATTTATTCGGCTTCGCGGGCCAGCTCTACGGTGAGCCGGTGAAAGTGGAGTGGGTGCGCCGCCTCCGGGACGTCCGCACGTTCCCGTCGGGCGAGGCGCTGGCGGAACAACTGGCACGGGATGCGCGCGACGCGCGGGACAGCCTCAACCTCTCGAGAGTCGAATGAGCACGATTCGTTCACGGTTGATCATCATCGGAGTGCTGTTGGTCCTCAGCGTGTGGCAACTGCTCCCAAAGAACCAGACGATACGCGTCCCGGACCCCGTCACCGGCCGGATGAAGGACACCTCGGTGCGGCGGGTGCCGGTGCACCTCGGCCTTGACCTGCAGGGCGGCGTGCACTTGGCGCTCGAGGTGGATCAGACCCAGGGCCCGGTTCCCGACTGCGCTGAGGCAATCCGCCGCGCCGAGCGCGTGGTGCGCACTCGGATCGACGAGTTCGGCACCACCGAGCCGGTGGTGCAAATCGTGGGTCGCTGTCGGCTGATCGTCGAGCTGGCGGGGGAGAGAGACCCGGCCCGTGCCAGGAGCATCATCAGTCGTATCGCGCACCTCGAGTTCCGAATCACCGACATGCAGAATGTGTTCCGCAACGCGCTGCCGGAGATGGACATGGCGCTGCGCGCGGCGGGCGTGGGCCCCGCGGGCGGGAGGGCCAATGCAGTCGCGAAGCTGTTCGGCGACACGGGAAAGAAGAAAGCCGGACCTGACACCTCGCTCGCCCACGCGCCGGGTGCGCTGTCGTCGCTGTTATTCCAGAACCAGTCCTCCCCCCCGGGCGAATTCCTGGTCCAGGAGGAGAACTTCGCGAAAGTCGACAGCATCATCCACATGCCGGAGTTCTCGCGGGTGAAGCCGCGAGGAATCGAACTTTTCTGGGGCGCGCAGGTCGCGTCCCTCGGCGCGCGGCCCTACCGGGCGCTGTACGCGGTGCAGAGCCGGGCGATCATTACCGGCGAGTGTCTCACGAAGGCCACCGCGGATCGCGAGCGGCTCACTAACCAATCGGTCGTCAATTTCGTGCTCACGCGGCGCTGCGGGCGGACCTTCGGAGACGAGACGGCCCGCCACATCCGGGACTATATGGCCATCATCCTCGACGGCCGCGTGCAAGGGCAGCCGCCGATCATCAAGTCCCAGATCACCAACACCGGCCTGATCGAGCTCGGCACCAAACCCCTGACCGACGCGCAGGACCTCGCGCTGGTGCTGCGCGCCGGCGCGCTGCCCGCGCCGCTCACGGTCGTCGACGAGCGGGCGATCGGCCCCTCCCTCGGGCACGATTCCATGGTCGACGCCGTCAAGGCGGGCGCCGTGGGCGTCGCCCTGGTGGTCTTGATCATGATCGGCTACTACCGGCTGTCGGGGACGCTCGCCGTCGCCGCCCTCACGCTGTACGTGCTGTTCACGCTGGCGGGCCTCGCCGGCTTCGGCTTCACCCTCACGCTGCCGGGGCTCGCCGGGTTCGTGCTCTCGGTCGGCATCGCCGTGGATGCGAACGTGCTGATCTTCGAGCGCATCCGCGAAGAGCTGCGACACGGCAAACTCGTGCGCACGGCAGTGGACGAGGGCTTCAAGCACGCTATGAACGCTATCGTCGACTCCAACGTCAGCACAGCACTCACCGCGTTCATCCTGTACCTGGTCGGCACCGGACCGGTCCAGGGCTTCGCCATCACGCTGATCATCGGCATCGCCGCGTCGATGGTCACCGCCATATTCGTCGTGCGCACCTTCTACATGATCTGGCTGCAGCAGCGGCCGGCCATGACCACCCTGAGCGTCTGATGATCCAGCTCTTCGCGAACGCCAGCTATGACTTTATCAAGTGGCGCAAGTGGGCCTACGGGCTTACCGGCC
>DASQAH010000056.1:0-2865 GCA_035635835.1 Gemmatimonadales bacterium | reverse complement strand
CGCGAGCAACTGATCGCCACGGGCAAAGTGCGCTGGCGGTTCCGCGATTATCCCCTGCCCTCGCACGCCTACTCCCGCTACGCCGCTCTCGCCGCCCAGTGCGCCGGGGAGCAAAGCAAGTTCTGGGAGATGCACGACCAGCTGTTCGCGAATCACCAATGGGCTCAAACGGGCAAAAATCCCAGCGGGTTGTTTCGGGACTTCGCCAAGGCCATCGGGCTCGACCTCGCCACATACGATGCCTGCGTCGACAGCCAGCGCTACGCCGGCCGCGTTCAGGCCAGCGCCGCGGAGGGTACGGCGCTGGGTGTGAAAGGCACGCCCAGTTTCTTCGTGAACGGGCGCCCGTTCGAGAGGCGCGCCACGTCCGACGACTTTAAGGCGCTCGTCGACAGCCTGAGCCAGAAACCGTCCAAGTGATCTGGCGGCGCCAGGCGGTCGTGCTCCTCGCGCTCGTGGGGCTGCTCGTCGCGACCTACCTTTGGCTGTACAAGATCGGCGTGGTCGGCGAACTCCAGTGCGGCACGGGGAGCTGCGAGACCGTGCAGGCCAGCCGGTACGCGGACCTGCTCGGCATTCCCGTCGCGCTGTACGGCGTGGCGGGGTATGGAGTGCTGTTCGCCGTGGGGCTCGCCGCGCTTGATCCCCGGCGTGCCATGGATCCGCGGCTCACCCGCCTGCTCGCGGCGCTCGCCACGACCGGCTTCCTGTTCACCGTGTATCTCACCGCCGTCGAGCTCTTCGTGCTGCACGCCATCTGCCGCTGGTGCGTGGCCTCCGCGGTGATCATGACCGCGATCTGGCTCGTGTCGCTGTCGCTGCTCGGCCGCACCGCCCGCTGATGCCCGTGGATTGGCGCGCAATCAAGCGGGTGCTGGTCGGGAGGCCGCTCTCGACGTACGACCTCGAGTCGGAGCGGCTGTCCAACCTGACGGGGCTGGCGGTCCTCTCCTCCGACGCGCTCTCCTCGGTCGCGTACGCCACCGAGGCGATGCTGCTCGTCCTCATGGCCGCGGGCCCGGCGGGCACGGCCCACGCCCTCACGGTCGGCGGCTTCATCGTGCTGCTGCTCGCGATCGTGGTCACGAGCTATCGGCAAACGGTACACGCCTACCCGCACGGCGGCGGCGCCTATTTCGTCGCGAAGGACAACCTGGGCACGTCGGCCGGTCTGGTGGCCGCGGCGGCCCTGCTCGTGGACTACGTCCTGACGGTGGCGGTGTCGATCGCCGCGGGCGTCGACGCGGTCACGTCGGCCTTTCCCGCCCTGGTGCACCACCGGGTGGCGATCGGCCTCGCGGCGATCGCGCTCATCGCGCTCGGCAACCTGCGCGGCGTCCGCGAGTCGGGCGCGATCTTTTCCGTGCCGACCTACTTTTTCATCGGCATCTTCGCGCTGATGATCCTCGTGAGCCTGGTGCACCCGTTCGGCGCCTGGCCCGAGCCCCGGGCCTGGAGCGCAACGACGCAGACCGCCGTCACGACCTGGCTCTTGTTGCGGGCGTTCGCGTCGGGGTGCTCCGCCCTCACCGGTGTCGAGGCGATCTCCAACGGCGTGCCGCTGTTCCGGCCCCCCGAGTCGAAAAACGCCGCGACCGTCCTCCTGTGGATGGGGCTCATCCTGGGCACGTTCTTCGCCGGCTCGACGTATCTGGCGCACCATTTCACCGTGCTGCCGGTGGGCGAGCAGACGGTCATCTCGCAGCTCGCGCACGGGGCGTTCGGCAACGGCGGGCTCTACTTCCTGCTCCAGTTCGCGACCGCCCTGATCCTGATCCTCGCCGCCAACACGTCGTTCGCCGATTTCCCGCGGCTCGCCTCGATCCTCGCCCAGGACCGCTACCTCCCGCGCCAGATGGCGAATCGCGGCGATCGCCTCGTCTTCTCGAACGGGATCCTCGTGCTCGCCTGCGTCGCCGGCGTGCTCCTGGTGGTGTTCGGCGGCGACACCCACGCCCTGATCCCGCTCTACGCCATCGGCGTGTTCGTCTCGTTCACGCTGTCGCAGGCGGGTATGGCGCGGCGCTTCGTGACGCGGCGCGAGCCGGGCTGGCGGCGCCGGGCCATCGTGTCGGCCGGCGGGGCGACGGCCACCGGCATCGTCGTGGTCATCGAGATCACGACGAAGTTCAGCGAAGGCGCTTGGATCTCGGTCCTGCTGATCGGGCTGCTCGTCGTCGGGTTCTACGCCATCCACCGGCACTACGAGTTCTACGCCGGCCAGCTGTCGAGCCGGGAGTGGCAACCCGTGTGGCCCCGCAAGCATGTCGTGGTCGTTCCGGTCGCGGGCGTCGCGCGCAGCACCGCCGACGCCCTCGCCTACTCGTTGCTCCTCTCCCAGCACGTGCGGGCGGTAGCCGTCGCCACGGACCCGAGCCAAGTGCGGCGGCTCCAGGACGAGTGGGACCTGTGGGACTCGGGTGTGCCGCTCGAGGTGCTCGTCTCACCCTACCGCGCGATCGTGCGACCGTTGCTCGATTACATCAACAGGGTGGAGGCGGAGGAGCAGCCGGACTGGCTGACGGTGGTGTTGCCGGAAGTGGTCCCGGCACGCTGGTGGCACGCCTTCCTGCACAACCAGACGGTGTACGCGATCAAGGCGGCGCTCGTGTTCCGCAAGCGCATCGTGGTGACGAGCGTGCGCCACCACCTCGAGCAGTAGGCGGCGCGGGCGCGGGACCCGGCCGCGGCCGCCCCGCGCGGCTAGCTTTCCGCCGCCTCGTGCTGGTTCTTCAGTCGCTCCACGACGCTCGGGTCGGCGAGCGTCGTCGTGTCGCCCAGCGCGCGGCCTTCCGCGATGTCCTTGAGCAGCCGGCGCATGATCTTGCCGCTCCGGGTCTTGGGCAGGTCGGCCGTGAACAGGAT
>DASQAH010000055.1:0-15316 GCA_035635835.1 Gemmatimonadales bacterium | reverse complement strand
GCGGCACCGCTCCCGACGACGATGCTGGTGCTCGGGCCTGTCGTCGGAGCTGTGGACCTGCTCGTGACCGACAGGCTGAGCGGTCGGGTGCCGGGCGCGGTCGTGTCGCACGCCACGAGGCCGACGGCGAGCGGAGCGAGCCACGCAGCGAGGCGAAGGGACTGGAGCTGCAACATGACGGCCTCCATGGTTTCGAAGTGCAGGCAAGAAAAGATTCAGTCGACAGGTTTGGATAATACACCGGTTCGGTTCCACGGCTCTCTGCAACCTGGAACGCTGGGTGACGTACATCACACGAGGCGTGGTCGCACGACGAGCACGGTCACGGTATTCTCCTGCGCATTACGTGCGAACGCGGGAGGAGGTCATTTATGAGCTCGACCGAAATCCGGATCCTGCCGGCGACTGCTGCGGATGCCGCGTGGATCGTGCCCCTCGCGCCGCGGTTGCACGACTTCGGCCCGCCACCATGGCGCTCTCGAGAGGTGATGGACCAGGCCGTCGCTCGCGTCGTCGATCGGGCGCTGACGAGCGCCACGGCCGACGCCGTCGTCCTGGCCGCGGTGGACGCCGCCGGGCGCGGCCTCGGGTTCGTGCATATCCACGCGACCAGCGATTTCTTCACCGGTGAGAAGCACGGCCACGTGTCCGACCTTGTAGTGGCGAGCGCGGCCGAAGGCCGGGGCGTAGGCCGCGCCCTGATGGCAGCGGCCGAGCAGTGGGCCCGGGATCGGGGATATCGGTTGTTGAGCCTCAACGTATTCGAGGAGAACCACCGCGCGCGGGAGCTGTACACCCGACTCGGCTACCAGCCGGACACGACGAAGCTGGTGAAGGTGCTGCGC
Source organism: Gemmatimonadales bacterium (assembly GCA_035635835.1). Taxonomy (GTDB): domain Bacteria; phylum Gemmatimonadota; class Gemmatimonadetes; order Gemmatimonadales; family GWC2-71-9; genus 13-1-40CM-70-15. The sequence goes on along the minus strand of DASQAH010000055.1, from coordinate 14,471 downwards.
TAGTCAGACCTGGCGCAGTTTCCAGCGCCCGCGCCGAAACAGCACGGCGCTCACCAGTGCCAGGGTCGAATACCCCACCGTGATCGCGAGAAAGACCCCGAACGGACCGAAGCCTGCCACGCGCGCCAGGACGTAAGCGAGGGGGATCTCCCACAGCCAGAAGCACACGAGGTTGATCCAGGTGGGCGTCCAAGTGTCCCCCGCCCCATTGAAGGCTGAGGTGAGGACCATCCCCAGGGCGTAGAAAGCGAAGCCGTAGCTCATCGTGCGCAGCGCGAGCGCGCCAGTCGGCGCGGCGGTCGGGTCGTGGGTGAAGAGACCGACGATAGGATTGGCGAAGAGGATGAACAGCACCCCCACGCCACCCAGGACTAGCATGTTGTAGCCCCCGGCGATCCACACAGCGCGCTCGGCGCGGTCGGGCTTGCCGGCGCCCAGCGACTGGCCCACCACCGTGGCGGCGGCGTTGGACAATCCCCACGATGGCAACAAGCAGAAGACCACGAGCCGGATCGCGATCGTGTACCCCGCCAGGGCCGCGCTGCCGAACGTGGAGACGATGCGCACCAGCCCGATGTAGCTCGCCGTCCCCACGAGCACCTGGAACGTGCCCGAGCCCGACAGGCGCAGCAGGTTGGCCATGACAGCGGGCCGAAGCGCGAGGTTGGCGCGGCGGACCGCTACGCGGGTGTCGCCGCGGGTGAGGCGATAGAGCTGATAGAGAACCCCGCTGCCGCGGCCAATGGTGGTGGCGACCGCAGCGCCGGTGACACCGAGCCGCGGGAAGGGACCGAGGCCGAAGATCAGGCAGGGACCGAGCAGGATGTTAATCGCGTTGGCGAGCCAAAGGACGCGCATCGCGATGGCGGCGTCGCCCGCGCCCCGGAAGATCGCATTGATCAGGAACAACAACAGGACGGTGGCGCTGCCTCCGAGCATCATCTGGGTGTACCCCGAGCCGATGACCGTGACGGCGGGGGAGGCGCCCATCAAGCCGAGCAGCCGCGGCGCCAGCGTAACCCCGAGGACGGCCACGCCGGCCGCGACCGCGAGCCCCAGCCCGATCCCCTGAACTGCCGCGTCGGCGGCGGCGTCGGGTTGTTTCTCCCCGATGCGGCGCGCGACGACCGCGGCGACGCCGATGGACAGCCCCATCGCCGCGGTGTAGACGAGGGTCAGCATCGACTCGGTGAGGCCGACGGTGGCCACGGCATCGGGACCCAAGCGCGACACCCAGAACACGTCCACTACGGCGAAAATCGACTCCATCGCCATCTCCAGAATCATGGGGATGGCGAGCAGTACGATGGCGCGACCGATCGAGCCGGCGGTGTAGTCGTGGCGGACGCCGCGCACAGCATCGCGCACGACAACCCACACCGTGTCCCGGCCGGGGAGTGTCGCCCCCAGACTTGGTTCCGTCATTGGTCGGGCCGCGGCCGCGCGATGCGCCGTCAGGCCAGCCCCAGCTCCATGAGCACCCCCTCGTGCTCGAGCAGCCAACGCTTGCGGTCCAGGCCGCCGCCGAAGCCTGTCAGGTCGCCGCGCGCACCGATCACGCGGTGGCAGGGGATGATGATGGGGATGGGGTTCCTGCCGTTGGCGGCGCCGACGGCGCGGGTGGCGTGCGGATCGCCTAGGCGGCCGGCCAGCTCGCTGTAGCTCGTGGTGGCGCCGTAGGGGATGGTGCGGAGCGCGTCCCACACGCGCCGCTGAAACGCGGTCCCGGAGGGGTCCAATGGCAGATCGAACGCCGTCCGGGGGCGAGCGAAGTATTCGCGGAGCTGTGCGCGTGTCTCGCCGAGAATCGCGCTCGCAGGGGCGCGTCCGTCGGCTTCCCGCCACTCCGGCCGTGCCTTTGGGATCGAACCGTACCGACGGGTTGGGAAATAGACGCCGGTGAGCGCGGCGTCGGAAGCCGTCAGGACCAGCTCACCGAGAGGGCTTGGGCAACAACAGAATGTCGTGGTCATGCATGGGATGTGGAGGTGCGAGGAATATAGGAGAGTGGTCCCGTCCGTGCTCCCCGTGCCTGCTCAAGCCCGGAGAAATGCTGGTAGAATGTTGTCATGAAACGAGGCCGGTCGTAGTGTCGCGATCCGAGCGTCGGGGTGTCGATATCAGCATCGCCGAGGCGACGGCTCGCTACGAGTCATGGCTCGCCGCCCAGATTTCGATCATCGGAAGCGATCCTGAGCAGAAGCATCGCGCCATGAGCGCGGGGAGCTTCCCCTTCCTCCGTGCGACCTACTATCGATGGGCTGCGCGCTGGCGCGCCATCGTCGGCGATGCCGCGGAGGCTCCGCGCGCCCTGGCCGTGGGGGACCTGCACGTGGAGAACTTTGGCACTTGGCGCGACGCCGAAGGACGGCTGATCTGGGGAGTCAACGACTTCGACGAAGCGTCGCCCCTGCCGTACACCAACGACCTCGTCCGCCTCGCCACGAGCGCGCTGATCGCCATCGGGTATCACGACCTCGCGATCGACGCGAAGCGCGCCACCCGCGCCATCCTCGAAGGCTACCATGAGGCCGTGGACGCGGGCGGACGGGCCTTCGTGCTCGCCGAGCATCACGGGGAGTTGCGAGAAATGGCGGTCCACCGGCTGCATGATCCTGAGAGCTTCTGGGACAAGCTCGAATCGTTCCCGACCGTGAAAAGCCCCGTGCCCGGAGCAGCGATGGCGGCGCTCACGCGCGCACTCCCGGAGCGGGGCCTCAAGACGCGGATCGTCCATCGCATCGCTGGGCTTGGGAGCCTCGGACGGCAGCGCTTCGTGGCCATCGCCACTTGGCGGGGTGGACGGATCGCCCGCGAGGCAAAGGCGCTGGCGCTTTCCGCCTGTACCCTGGAGCGTCGTGCCGCGACGCCGCTGGGCGCTGCCGGCGAGATGATGCGCCGCACATTAAGGTGGGCGGCAGGCGGCGGTAGACCGAAGCTCTACTATGAGGAGATCTTGCGTCGCAGCGTCCGCTGCCCCGACCCGTGTGTGGTGGTGAGCGGCGCCTGGCTGGTACGCCGACTAGCCCCCGACTGTTCGCGCATCGCGCTCAACGCGCTCCCCAAAAAGCGGGCCGAGGAGCACTTGCTCCAATCCAAGGGGTGGGAGACTGCGAACGTGCACCTCGGCACTTGCGACGCGCGGACGCTGCTCGCCGACCTGCGGCGCCGGAGCAAGCATTGGCTATACGAAGCCGCAAGCCGGATGGCCGACGCGGTGGACGAGGATTGGCACGAGTGGCGCAAGGCAGTCGGGTGAAGGCAGGACCCCGGGGCTGACTGCTCCCCGGGCTAGTGGCCAGGAGAAGTGGCCGTCACACCTCAGCCGCGGCAGCCTGTAAGGTCGGAGGACGCGGTCACGGCCGTGTAACGTCGACATCGCAGTTCGGCAAAAGCGGACTCGACCTGTCAGGCGGTGGCGCTCGCCGGCTGGTACCACCTGGTAGGACGAGCAGCGATCGAGAGACAGAGGTCGCGTGAGGGAGCTGCGCGTGCCATCACGTTTGGATGGAGCGGGCCAAACGCACAGCATCCTCCAGAACCGGCTTGATGCTTGCAAGCTTGCCGTCGCACAGCGTCACGAGCTGCTCGAGGTCAGGCACCAAACGAGCAACTGGAATAACGGGATCCTCGGCGCGCAGCCGTTTCTGGACCGAGACGAGGGCGAGGTATAAGGAGCTCGACCTGTTCGTCTGAGGATGCCCCTGGCGATCCAGCACACCCAGGAGCTCCTTCGCTTGATCTCTTGCCTTGGCCATGGCCAGGACGAGGTCCTGACGGGAACTACCCACGCGGCGCTCCTCTAGTATCCGGCAAGGCGAATCTATGTGACGCGCTGGGCGATGCCAGCGGCGCCCGTCGCGTCCACCGACCGAACCAGCGTAAGTCGAGCTGCAGTGACCCCTACGGGCCAGCGCGGCGTATACGAGGTCCCCTGCACCGTCTCCTCGAACCCACGCTCCGAGCGAGCAACCGTGGCGAACGGGAATGACCAGATATCGGCCTTCGGGCCCAGGTCGAACGCCAACTGGCGAGAGACCGAGATCTCCGGGCAGAAGAAGGCATCGTGCGGGAAGGCCGAGGGGTCCCAGCGATAACTCACCGTGAGGTCGCCCGACTCGTCGAAGCGAACCCGTTTCTCGAGGAGTCCCCGAGGTTCCACGCCCGCCGCTGGGCGTAGCACAAGCTCCACCGCGTGGGCAGTGCGTTCGATGCGTACCTCGAACGGCGTGCGTGCCCAGGACGCGACGGGCTGAAATGCGCCACTGGAATACATCTCGAGCGTCACGCCGCCAGGGAGCACCCGGTCGACGAACAGCGCGCGGTCCGCGTCATCAATCGGCGGCAGCCGTTCCACGCGACTGGCCTGCTCGAGGTCGTGAATGCTTGGTGTGCCGTCGGCGGAGGCATCCTGCTGCGTGGGCTGCGCGAGCGCTCGATCGTGGTACGCCTCGCGCCGCCGGGTCAGGACATCAGCGTAGTTGACGCCCAGCTCGAACACCGTGTACTCCTCGATCGCTCCCCCCCGGCGCGGGCTGACGAGGCCCGAGAAGCTTCCCGAGTGAATCCAGATCTCTTCAGCGCCGTCAGCGTCGAGATCCAGTCGTTCCACGGCGAGTTCCTCATCACGTCGCAGGTCGCCTTCAGCCCTCGCCAGGTTGCGCCAGATCGCCGCCCGCAGGTGAGGCAAGTACAGCCCGCCGAACACCCCGTGCCAGTACGCGTCATTGCACTGGGCCCGGCCGATGGCGCGGCGCGCCGCCGGCGGATCCCCCCGATCCCGGCACAGCGCCGAGATCGCCAGCATCTTCTTGTGCATCCGATTCGCTTCAGGGTACTTGACGAGGAAGTTGCGCCAGTGCCCGCCGCGAACGAGCGCCCCTTCCGGCCCCGCCATGCGGGTCTCCCCAAGCTCGTGCTCGAGCCTGGCCAGTCGGACAGCGGCGGCCGGCGGTAATGCCCAGCCTTCCATTTCGCGGTAGGACGCCGTGGGGAGATAGGCGAGGCCCGCGCTCGGGACCTCCTCGAGCGCCGCGCCGGGCGTCGTGAGACGGATGTCGCCCGCCGCCACGAGGGCCGCCATGGCGTCGAGGAACTGCGCGAGCCAGCCGCGCGTGTACACCCAATCCTTGGTTCCCGGCCAGCCGCCGAACTTCTCCCCATCGTCCACGAACACGGCGAGCGGTCTGCCCGCGGCCCGCAGCTCGCGCAGGTACGCGGCGATCGCAGCAGGCGGTTTGAAGGGGATGAGATAGCGGAGGCGCTCATCGATGGGGAACAGGGCGACTCGGCGGCCCCCGCTTTCGGTCCAGAAGGGCGCGTGCAGCTGGTCCCGCTCGAACCCGCTCACGAGAAAGTGGCGGTCGTCGAGGAGGACGTAGCGCACGCCCGCCGTGGCCAGGTCCGCCGCCAGATCCGGCTCCCACACTCGCTCGGTGAGCCACAACCCCGTCGCGACGACACCGAAGCGGCGCCGGATCGCATCGCGCATCCGACCCACCTGCTCGACCCGATCGGCGGGGGGCAGCGCCGCGAGCACCGGCTCGTCGAACCCCGCGAGCAACAGCTCGATGTGACCCTCCGCTGCCAGGCGACCGATCAGATCGAGGTAGGCCGCATCGTGCGCCTCGAGCCAGTCGAGTAGTGGGCCCGAGAGGTGCAGCGTGAACGGCAGGAAGCGGCGCTCGGCCAGGCGCTCGACCAGCGGCCGGTAGACGTCCCTTAGATGCTCCGCGAAGACGTGATCGAAGTTCCCCACCGGCTGGTGCAGGTGCACGCCGAACACCAAGCCGACCGGATTCATCGCTTAACGCGCTCCAGGTACAGCTCGCGCCCGGAGCCGACCGAGGGATCGTTGCTCGGCGCCAACGCGAGTCGCTCGAGTAGGCCGGCCTCGAGGCGCGCGGCCTCGGCGGGGCCCGCGAGCTCGATCGCCCGGGCGGCCGAGCGCAGCACGATCACCGACTCGATCCCAGCGATGTCGTCGAAGAACCAGCCGCACGAGGTAAACATCCGCAGCGCGTGGCGCTCGAGCTCGAGGAGCGGATGGGTTTGCCCGCTCGGGTCGTACGCATCCCGAGCGCCCCAGGGATCGCCGAACACGGGCCTCGCTTCGCGCTCGAACACCGCATGCAACTCGCCGGCCAGCCAATCGAGCGCGGCACGCAGCGGCGCGCGCCAGCGCTGGTGCATGCCGCGCTCCGGCGCCACGCGGCAGCCGCACTCCGCCCTCCAGCGCTCCACCCCGTGCGGGCAGCTCCAGGAGCTCGGCGCGACGAGGCGGACCTCTTCCTGGGGCGGGTGCCGGGCGAGGAAGGCCGCGAAGTTCTCGACCCGCCCCCCGCCCCGCCCATTTCCCAGGGCCTCGAGCACGCGGGCGAGCACGACATCGCCACCCCGGTGATGGTGCCCGTAGGTCTCGCCGTCGGTCGCGACCGCCACCAGGTCGGCTGGAGCAGCGGTCAGCCGGTCGGTCCACGCCGCCGCATCGCGCACCAGAGGTCCGAATGCGACGTCGTGCGAGATCGCCCCATCATAGAGGAAGACGGCGATACGGCCGCCGCCGGCGGTGCGGTACCAGCCGGGGAACCCGCCTGCGGGGACCCGCGTCACCTGGTGCGGCGCGAGGATCGTGAAGCGGATGCCAGCGGCAGCCACCACGTCGAGCGTCTCATCGTCCACGGCGGTCTCTGGCAGCCACAGGCCCTCGGGCTCCCGAGCGAACCGTCGCCGGAAGTCGGCGATTCCCCAGCGCACCTCGGTCACCTTGTCCCGGCGCGAGCTGAGCGGCAGGATCGTGTGGTGGAACGGCATGGCGATCGCGCTGCCGTGGCCGGTATACGCCGCGACGCTGGCGCGGTCGGCAGCGAGCACGGCCGTGTACGTCACGGGAGCGTGACGCTCCAGCCACGCGAGCAACGTCGGCCCGAAATCGAAGCTGAGGCGGGCAAGGGAGGGGGCCACCGGGGCGTAGCATTCCCGCTCGATGCGCTCGTTCCAATCATGAAACGGCGCGGCGGACGGCTCGACGGGGATCGTGCCGGTCCAGGGGTCCTCGCGGGGCGGCTGGTAGAAATGGCCGTGAATCACGACGGACCGCATGCCTCAGCCGGCGAGCGCCTCCGCCACCGAGGCGAGCACGTTGGGGAACAGGTCGTCTCGGCGCGCCAGGTCGTCGGCGATACGCCCCGCTGTCTCGAGCTCCGTCCTGTCTCCCGCCAGCGCCTTGATCAGTCGCTCCGCGTCGTCACAGTGCAGGGTGAAGCGACGCTCCGCGTAGTCGACGACCGCGCCGGTCGAGATGATGAACTGCCAGTCGGAGGACTGCGCCAACAGCAGCTCGCGCGCCGCCTGCGCGAGCACGGGTCGCGCGGCAGACGAGGCGAGGGCAGCGGGAGCGACGCTCCAGAACGACTCTTCCAGGCCCCAGAGTCGGTGCCATGTCCACTCCGTGCGCTCGTTCAGCCACATGCTGTTATCGCCGTTCGCGCCCCAGGAGCCTTCCGCCAGGCGCAACCCCGTGCGAGGTGGATGGGACGTGAGATGTTGCGACCCCGTAACTGCGCATATGCGCTGTGGGGGACGACCGCGCAGCTCGCGGTACGCCGCGGCGAGGAAGTCCGCCCCCTCGAACCACCAGTGCCCGAACAGCTCGGTGTCGAACGGCGCCACGATGACCGCGTCTCCTCCCCCTTTGCCGTCTGCACGCTGCTCCACCGCGATGTCTTCGAGCAGCCGCGCGAAGTGCGCGGCGTGACCCCGCGCCCGCTCGAGCGCGGCCGCCGGCTCGTAGGGGCGCTTCGCGCCCAGGTCTACGTTGGGGCCGCTGACGCGCCACAGCTTGAGGCCGCCCGGCCAGCGGATCTTATGGAACTCCAGGTACCATTCATCGCCCGGGTAGCCGTGATGCCGGCTCCAGATCTGTGTCGAGGAGCGAGGGTCCCGCACCAGCGTCGCGACGGGCCCACGCGTGCTTCGGCCTGAGACCCGGTAGGCGCGATATGGCGACCGCGTCGCCTTCGCACCCTTGCCTGCGGCGTGAGGGGGTGTGGCATCGTGCCGCTCGGCGTCGAACCGCTCCACCCCCAGGGGTGCATCGCTGTAGGCACCGAGCGGTGTGCCGGCGTGGGCGAGGTGAGCGTCGGTGAAGAAATACCGGAATCCCGCGTCCCCGACGTGCTCCTCGATGCCGCGGCGAACCCGCCCATCGCGCCCTCCCAGGGGGGCCCACTTGCCGCGCGGCCGATAGGCGCACTCCGGCAGCCAGCATCCCACCGGCGCGGCGCCGAACAGGCGACGGTGCTCCTCGCGGCCCACCGCCAGCTGCAGCCGGATGCTCTCGTCGCGGGCGAGGAGGGGCAAGTAGCCGTGCGTAGCGGCCGATCCGATGATCTCGAGCCGGCCCCGTTCCTGCAGGCGCCGGAAGGCGGAGACCAAGTCCGTGTCGATCGTCCGGAACAGCGCCTGTAAGCGACCGAGCCGCGACTTCCAGAACGCGACTAGCGGCACTGCCCCCGCCTCGCCGCCTGCGGCCAGCGACGCCGTGGCCTCGTCGCAGGCGGCGATGCGCTGGGCGAAGAAGGCGGTCATCTCGCGCGCGAAGGCCGGACTCGCCAGCTGGTTCGCCAGCACCGGAGTGAAGCCGATCGTCAGCGGCGCGGGGGTTCCCTCGGCGGCGAGCTCTTCGAGCCGCTCTAGGAGCGGGAGGTAGGTGTCTAGCGCGGCCTCGCATAGCCAGTCGCTGCCGTGCGGCCAGCGGCCGTGATTCAGGACGTAGGGGAGATGACTGTGAAGCGCGAGGACGAAGTCCATTACCGCAGCGCGAGCGCCCGGCGGTACAGGGCGAGGTACTGCTCGCCCGAGCGGTTCCAGCCGAACTGCCGAGCCATCGCCTCACGCACCATTTTCCGCCACGCGGTGCGATCGGCGTAGCACTCCACCGCCCGTCGGATCGCTTGCGCGAGGGCAGCCGGCTCGTAGGGATCGAACAGGAACCCCGTCACCCCATCCTCGATGCTGTCGCTGAGGCCGCCGACCCGGCGGGCGACCGGTATCGCGCCGTAGTGCTGGGCGCGCAGCTGCGTGAGCCCGCACGGCTCGTACAAGGACGGCATGAGCAGCGCGTCGGCCCCGGCCAGCAGGCGGTGCTCGACGTGATCGGTGAACATGAACTCGACCGCGACACGGTCGGGGGCCGCAGCGGCGAGGCTCGCCAACGCCTCGTGGTAACGGTGCTCGCCAGCCCCCAGGAAAATGAACTGGGCGTCCGTGGTCGCCAGCAAATCGGCGCCGAGCACCAGGTCCAATCCCTTCTGCGACACCATGCGCGCGCTCATGCCGAAGAGCGGCGTGTGCTGCTCCAGGGCCAATCCGTAAGCCCGCTGCAGAGCAGTCTTGCAGCGCCGTTTCCCGGCGAGATCGCTGCGCGAGTAATTCCCGGGGATCTCGGGATCCGTCTCGGGATTCCAGAGCACGGGATCGATGCCGTTCAGAATCCCGGTCAGGCGGTCCCCCATGGCTGTGAACGTCTCCTGCAGGCCAAATCCGCCTTCCGGCGTGCGCAGCTCACGCGCATGCGTCGGACTGACAGTCACGGCAACGTCGGAGTAGGCGAGCCCCCCTTTGAGCATGTTCATGCGGCCGTACCACTCGAACACGTCGTCGTTGTACAGCTCCGGGAGGAGACCGAGCTGAGGCAGCGTGTCCGGGGGGAAATGCCCCTGGAACCCGGCGTTGTGCACCGACAGCACCGTCGCCAGGTGGTCGTGGAACGGCTGTCCGCGGAACGTCGTGCGCAAGTACACCGGCGCCAACGCCGTATGCCAATCGTGCGCATGGAGCAGCTGCGTCTCCGGAGCGATCTCCGGGAGCGCCGTGAGCGCGGCGAGACAAAAGAAAGCGAAGCGCCGCGCGTTATCGGGGTAGTCGGCGCCGTTGTCGCCGTAAATGCCGGCCCGATCGAAGAGGTCGGGGTGCTCAATGAAAAAGACTTGCGGGCCGGCAGCGGCTGCCGGAGTGCGGTAGAGCCACGCGTGCTCAATGTGCCCGCCGAGTGCGATTGCGAGCGGATGCGCGGTGCGCTCAAGGGACGGCGTGGTCTCGCGCACTAGCTGGTACAGCGGCATCACGACCGTGGTAGGGTGACCGGCGGCTGCCTGGGTGGTCGCCAGACCGGTCACCGCCTCACCCAGTCCGCCGGTGCGGGCGAAGGGCCAGTACTCGGCCGTCAGGTGGGCGACACCGATCCGCTCGGCGGCGGACCCCTGCGGCCGCGGTCCCCCGGCGGCGGCCGGCCGCCGCGGCTGGGCGGAGCGGCTGCGATGCGACTTCGGCGCTCCCGGTATCGCGACCATATTGACTTCCCTCAGGCGGTCGGCGGGTCGTCCGGGGTTGGCGACTCGCCCCGCAATGCCGGCGCGTAATACTCCAAGAGGTATTGCCGCACCATGCGCTGGGCGGTGAACCGCGCGCCCGCGGTACGCAGTGCCTGCTTCATCTTTTCGACCCAGCCGCGCGGGACCCCCTGAGCATCGCGGTCATAAAACAGCGGCACGACTTGCGCTTCGAGCAGCTCGTACAACGCTCGGGCGTCGGCTGCGTCGACGTCCTCGCCCCCCCCACCTCTCGGCGGCGCCGGAATCGCCCACCCATTCAGCCCATCGTAACCTTCGCTCCACCACCCGTCCAGCGTACTGAGTTGCGGCACGCCGTTCAACGCCGCCTTCATGCCGCTCGTCCCGCACGCCTCGAGCGGTGCGCGCGGGACGTTGAGCCAGAGGTCCACGCCCTGCACTAGGCGGTGGGCTACGTGCATCTCGTAATCCTCGATGAACGCGATGCGGCCCTCGAAGCGGGCTTCCCGCGTGTGGGCATACACGCTCTGAAGGACCCGCTTCCCCGGCTCATCGCCCGGATGCGCCTTCCCCGCGAACACGATCTGCACCGGACGCCACGGGTTGACGAGCAGGCGCTGCAGGCGGTCGAGATCCCGGAAGATCAGGTCGGCCCGCTTATAGGTGGCAAAACGGCGGCCGAATCCGATGGTCAAGGCATCCTGGTCGAGCAGGGTCCCGGCACCCACCAGGTGCAGCGCCTCCTTCCACTGATCCGCCCAGCGCCGTCGCGCCATCTCCCGGATGCTCCGCATCAGCCGGGCCTTGAGCGCGGTGTGTACCGCCCACAGGGCGGCGGCGTCCAGCCCGAGCACGCGGTCCCAGAGGGTCGAGTCATCCGCGCGCTGCAGCCAGTCCGGCCCGAGATGACTGTCGAGCAGGGACACCACCCCGTTGGCCATCCAGGTGGCGAGGTGGACGCCGTTGGTGACGTGCCCGATCGGCACGCGCGCCACCTCGCGCTCGGGCCAGAGCGGAGCCCACATCCGGCGGGACTCCTCGCCGTGACGGCGGGACACGCCGTTCACGCGCGCCGAGAGCCGGATGGCCGCGACCGGCATGTGGAAGCGGCCCTGGTCGAGTACCGGATGAGCTCCGAGACGCAGAAACTGCTCGCGGCTGATCCCCATCTCCTGCCACATCTGAGGGGGGGGGCCGATGCACTGCTCGACCTGCTCGGGGGAGAACGTATCGTGTCCAGCCGGCACTGGCGTATGGGTCGTGAACACGCTGGTCGCTCGCACGCGGCGGACCGCTTCGGTGAACGAGCTGCCGCGCGTCACGAGCTCTCGCACGCGCTCGACCAGCATAAAGGCGGCGTGGCCCTCGTTGGCGTGCCAGACGGCCGGGTCGAACCCCAGAGCGCGCAGCACCCGCACGCCGCCCACACCGAGAATCCATTCCTGTCGCAGCCGCAACTCCGGCCCGCCGGCGTAAAGCCGATACGACAGGCCGCGGTCGGCAGCGTCGTTCTGGTCGAGGTCGGTATCCAGCAGGAAGATCGGCACGCGGCCCACCATAACGCGCCAGGCCCCGACGCTCACGGCCCGCCCCGACATCCGCACCGTGGCGAGGCACGGGTCGCCCTTCGGTCCGCGCACCTGCTGTAACGGCGTCGCCGCCACGTCGAAGCGCTCGTCGGCATCCTCTTGCCATCCGTCGAGGCGCAGCCGCTGGTCCGAGTATCCCTTGGTGTAGAACAAACCGACGCCGACGAGTGGCACGCCGAGGTCCGACGCGGTCTTGCAGTGGTCGCCGGCGAGGACGCCGAGGCCTCCGGAGTAGATCGGTACCGAGGTGTGCAACCCGAACTCGGCGCAGAAGTACGCGATCTTGCGCTGCGCCAAGTTTGGGTAGGTCGTTTCGAGCCACGTCTCGTGCGTGCCCGCCACAAACGCGTTCCACTCGACGAGCGCGTCGTAGGCCCGCAGAAAGGCGGGGTCCTTGGTACAGGCGGCGAGCCGCGCCGGATCCACGCGGCGCAGCAGCTCGATCGGATTGTGCCGGGTGAGGTGCCAGAGCGGCTGATCGATGTAGCGGAACAGCGACCGAGCGTCGCGGTTCCAGCTCCACGACAGATTCGCGACGACGTCGGCGAGCCCCTTGATCCGCTCGGGGAGCCCTGGAAAGGAAAGGGGGGGGACGGGTGGCGTCGGGGGAGGGGGGGAGGCCGCGGGGGGTGTCATGGCGCCCGGAAAGCTAAGGGCTGGGGGTCGCCCGGTCATGCCCGTTCGGTCGCAGGCCGACCCTGCGTCCCCCGTCGGGGCGAGGTAGTATGGAGGGTCCCGCTCCCAACGGTACCCGATGCCCCCTCGTCCCTACATGTTAAGCGAGCTCACTTGGAAGACCGTGCGCGACGCGCGTTACGAGATCGCGGTGCTGCCGTGGGGCGCGACCGAGGCGCACAACCTCCACCTCCCCTACACTACCGACAACATCGAGACCGAACGGATCGCCGCCCTGGCGGCGGGGCACGCTTGGGAGCGGGGCGCGCGGGTCGTCGTGCTGCCGCTGCTCCCGTTCGGCGTGAACACCGGGCAGCTCGACATTCCGCTGTGCCTCAACCTCAACCCGAGCACCCAGGCGTTGGTGCTGCGCGACCTCGCAGCGACGCTCGCGGGTCAGGGCGTGCCGAAGCTCGTGATCCTGAACGGGCACGGCGGCAATGACTTTCGTCAGATGATCCGCGAGCTGCAGCCCGCCGTGTCCCTGTTTCTCTGCACGGTCAACTGGTATCAGGTGGTGGACCCGAAGCTGTTCTTCTCCGACCTGGGAGACCACGCCGGCGAGCTCGAGACGAGCGTGATGCTCCATATCGCGCCGGAGCTGGTGCGGCCGTTGTCGGAGGCCGGCCCCGGGCGCGCGCGCCGGTTCACGATCGCAGCGCTGCGGGAGGGGTGGGCGTGGGCACCGCGGCGGTGGCGCGAGGTGACTGACGACACCGGCGTCGGGAACCCGGCGGCCGCCACCGCCGAGAAGGGCCGCAAGTACGTGGCGGCGGTGAGCGAGAAGATCGGGACGTTCCTGGCGGAGCTGGCGCAGGCGGATCCGGGAAAGCTGTACGAGTGAGGGCGACGAAGAGCCCCGGCAATGGTCCACCGGGGCTCACGATCACGGTCGGAGGCGCCGCGCTTGTCAGGAGCGCGTCACGGTGTACTCCCCACAGGCGGTAAACTGGATCGTGATCGTCATCGTCTGGCCGCCCCGCACCACGACGGCGGTGATCTTCCCCGCGTCGAACCGGGGTGCCTTGGTGCAACTCGCGTTGTAGTGCAGAGGCGGATTCGTCGTCACTGTGAGCGAATATGACTGGTGACCGTGTGTCCACGCGGACGTCCCGTTCACGGTCCAGGTGCCGCTCGGCAGCACCGTATTCGGCTGGATCGAGCCGGCCACGTCCGCCTTGAAGAGCGACTCCCAAGTCCGAACGTGCTCGGCGGTGCCGCCGTTTGCGTACACGTAGTCGGTGCGGAAGTTGGTCTCGGCGCTGCGAAGCATCGTGCTGTCATGCGAGGCCATCCGCACACCGTTGTCCGTCACGGCCGTGTTCGCGCCCGTGAGGAGATTGACCGTCACGCGCTTGAAGTCGGTGAAGACACGCTCGACTGCGTGGTCCGGCGTCGTCTTCGTGGGATCGATCAGATCGATCGTGCCGGAGAGCGAGTCGATCGCGAGGGGAAAGGACAATACGCAGCCCGTGTAGTCGAAGCGCACGGAATCGGGAACGCCGTCCTTGTCGGAGTCGAGCGGCGTAGCGGGACTGCGCGTTGGGATGCACTGCGATCCGGAACTGATCCCGACCGACGTCGAAGCGAACAGCGCCGCCGACGCCATAGCGCTCGCCGAGCCGTCCATCGTGGCGGTTGACACGGCCCCTGCGACGTCGGACACCACGGTCTTGGCGAGGCTTTCGGCTTGCGCTTGGGACAGCAGGGGAGCGGGGGGCGCCGTGCTGTGGTCGGTGTTGCAGGCAGTAACGGCGAGGACCGCCGCGACGGCTGCGCCCATGAGCGCGACGAACGCGCGTTGCGTAGTGCGCATTGGCTGGACCTCCTAGCGACAGGTTGAACGGAAGCAACG
>DASQAH010000054.1:0-30075 GCA_035635835.1 Gemmatimonadales bacterium | reverse complement strand
AGCGTGGGCAGCCGGGTGCCGTGTCCGGGATGTCGTGGACGCCGCACCGGGGGCAGGTGATCATGGCGCCAGGAAGTCTGGAGTCCCGCTGTTGGGGTGACTTACAAACGCGCTACACCGGCCTCCCTGGTCACAGGCCTGAGCCTTCCAGGTGTAACTGATGTAAAGCAATGGGGTGACGCCTGCCGGTACCGTAATTGTGGCGGAGGCGACGCTTCCCGAGGGCACTGCCGATCCGGTAGCAGTGTACGTGTTCGTCCCGTCGGTCACCTGCACGGTGAGGGAAATCAGGGCACCCGGATCCGGGTCGGTGACGTTGCCTTTCAGCACAACGGTGTCTTTCGTTCCGACGAGCGGGCCGTAGTGACTGTTCGTGGGAATCAGCGTCGTTCCATCCGATTGATACTGCTGGAGGTTGGTCGGGGTGGCCGGCGGCTCCAGGACGGCGTCGAAGTAGAAGTCGGCGGCGGTCTCAAGGTTGTTGCCAAAGCTGACCCAGGCGCTGCACCTGCCGGTGTTGTCGCACGTCCGCGCCTGCCAGTGATAGCCGGCGTTTTCGACGAGGCCGCCTCCCCGAATGGCGACCGTCTGGCCCCCCCCCCCGGGCGCCACTGGCACGAACGCACTCTGGTGCGTCGCCACCTGACTGAACGCCGTGCCCAGAACCCGAGCCTCGATCTCGAGCCGCACCGAGTCCCTGGGATTGGGGTCGTTGATTGTCCCCTTGAACACGACACTATCCTCGTGGGTTATCGCGCCGACGGCAATGGCCGTCGTAGCGTCCTTGAGGAACTGACCGATCCCCGTGGGCGCGGTCGGAGGCTTCGGCTTGACGACCGACAAGGAGAACGTGCCCGTGTCGCCCGCGACCGAGGTGGTGGCCTCGACCACGTACCGCCCCGGCTGCTGCACTCCGAAGTTCACGATGCACGCCGTCGTCGCCAGGCCCGGACAGCTGCCGTTCTGGACCAGCGAGACGCCGAAGCTGTCCGTCAGCACGAGATAGGGGGTGAAAGCGGCGCTGAGCCGTAGGGTCAGCGTGTCGCCCACGACTGCCAGGACGCTGTACAGCTTGGCAAGGCTGCCCGCACGCTGCGGCGCGCCGCAGTCACTCCGCCGCACGACGTCGGAGATCACCGTGTCTGCAATGACGGTCGGCGCGGAACACGGCTTGATCTTGAAACTGATCGGTACGCTCGCCGGCGACCCGGCGGCTCCCGGCGCGGTGACAGTGACCGACCCGGTATGCGTCGCGACGGCGAGACTCCCCGGGGTGAGCGTGACCACCGTCGAATCGAGCGGAGGCGCCCCGCCAGTGGCTTTCGATAGAGCGAGCCACGTCGTGTCTTTCGTCGCAGTCCAGGTGAGCGCGCCCGGTCCGGTGTTGTTGATGCGCAGCGAGAACGCGTGCGGCAGCGTGCTCCCCTGGAACGCCGAGTCGCTGTACGCAGTCGGGGAGACCGAGAGGATCGGCGGTGGCTTAATGGTGAGCGTCACCGGAATCGTCACCGGGCTGCCGGTCGCGTTCGCGGAGGTGACGACCACCTGGCCGTTGTAGGTTCCCGCCGGGTGACCGCCAGGATGCAGGGTCACGGTCAGCGTGCCCGGCCCCGGAGCTGACGACGGGGTCAGCGTGATCCAGGAGCTATCACGCGTGGCTGACCAGGCGAGGCTGCCCCGTCCCGTGTTGGCGACGGTCAGCGTCTTCACTCGGGAGGTCGTGTCCCCTTGGATCGCGGAATCGGCGAGAGTTGCGGGAGTAACCGACAACACCGGCTGCAAGATGTCGAACCGCACCGGGACTTTGACCGGCGAGTTGTTATCCTCAGGCCACGCGAACACGATCGTGTCCCGCTGCGTGCCCGCCGGTAAGCTAGCGGGGCTCAGCGTCACTACTACGTTGTCGGGCGCGCCGCCTGAGGTCTTGGACAGCACCACCCAAGCCGCCGTCTTCGTGGCGGTCCAGCTGAGCGTGCCGCTGCCGGCGTTCGTGATTTGGAGCGTGGCCGTGTGCTGGACGCTCGAGCCCACGTTCGCCGAGTCCTGCAGGCTTGCCGGACTCACCGCCAACAACGGTTGGCTTACGGTGAGTGTGACGGGGATGCGCGCCGGGCTGCCACTGGCCCCGCTCGCCGTCACCACGATCGTGTCTGCATGGGTCCCCGCCGTGAGTCCGGAGCTGGCGATCGTGAGCGGGATTTGATCGGGCGCGCCGCCTGCAACCTTGGCGAGTGTCAGCCAGGGCTGGTTCTGCGCCTTGGCTGCCGTCCAGGAGAGCGAGCCAGTACCGCCGTTGGCGATGCGCAGGGTGTCGTTGAACGTCGCGGTGCCGACGTTCGTCGCATGGCTGATGGCCGCGGGGGTCACAACCAGCACAGGCGCCGGCGGCTGCTGAATCACGAACGTCACAGCGATCTGCGCCGGGGAACCGGCGACCCCCGCGGCGGTCACCGTCACCGTGCCCTGGTACGTGCCTGCGGCTTTGCCCGTCGGGTCGAGCGAGATGGTGAGCGTCGCGGTGGGAGGAGCGCTGCCGCTTGAGGCGCTGAGCCCGATCCACGCGCTGTCCTTCACCGCCGACCAGTTGAGCGTGCCGGTGCCGGTGTTCGCGATCTGCACGCTCTGCTGGCGCGGCGCCGTCGATCCCGCGAGCGCCGAATCGCGTACGGCCGTCGGCGTCACCGTCAGAATCGGGTTGGTGATGTTCACGATGAAGTCCGCGCTCACGCCGGCCGCGAACGCGGTCCACGGACCGAGGCGGCCCGTCTGATCGGCGGTGCGCGCCTGCCAGTGATAGCTCCCGTTGCTCAGGTTGGTGACGGTGGCGGAGAGCATTACCCCGCCGCTGGCATTCGGCGCGGGGCTCGCGGTACTTGTCGGGTTTGGGTTGTTTTGGAACGGCGTCCCGAACGGCTGCACCTCCACTTGCAGGCGCAGCGTATCGCCCGAGTTGGCGTCATGACCCGTAGCGCGGAACAGCAACGAGCTGGTGCCGGTCGATCCACCCGCCGCGATCGTCGAGCCGTCAGGGGCGAACTGCCCAAGACCGGTCGCCGCCGTCGGAGGCTGCGGGTGCGTCAGCGAGAGCGTGTAGGCGAACGTCTGCCCGGCGTAGAACGTCGTCGCTTCGATCGTGTAAGTGCCCGTTGCCGGAAGCGCGACTTGCAGGCAGGAGTTGAACCCCTGTGGTGCGCAGGTGTTGGTTGGGACGACCGCTCCGGTCCCGTCGAGGAGATAGAGATATGTGTAGGACTGCGCCCCCGTACTCATAGTGATACGGATCGTGTCGCCGGCGTTCCCGCTGAACACGTAATAGTCCGCGAAGCTGCCGGCCTGGTGGCGAGCCATGCAGTCCGTCGTCGCGATACTCGCGGCCAGAGTGGTGTCGGGCGCGATCGAGACCGGTACGCAGTACACTCGGAACTGCACCGGGATGTCGCGCGGCGAACCAACCGCGCCCACCGACCGGATGCGCACGGTGTCCCGGTACGTCCCCTCGACGAGTGTGCCGACGCCGGCGGTTACCCGCACTGAGGTTGACGTGCGGGCCGGCACGGTGACCGTGTCTGGGGCGACGCTGAGCCAGGGGGCGCCGTGAACGATGGCGAGGCGGGCTCCGAGTGGGACGGTTCCCACGGTTGCCGAGTCAATGATGGTGCGGATGACCGAAGGGCTGTCGCTGGAGCTGCGCCGCCCGGAATCGATGAACGCGGCGGTGGGGACCACGAAGAGCCAGGGGGGCGCCACGGTCGCCGTCGCCGTGCCCGTCGTCGCGTCGTGCTGGGCGGTGACGCCCGTCGGTCCCGAATCCCGCGCCGTGGCGAGCCCCGTCACCGAGTCGATCGCGAGCCGTAAGCTGTTTGCGGTCCGCCAGACGACGTGCGGCTGCGCGACCAGGCTGTCGTTCAGGTCGCGGCCGGTGGCGGTGAACCGCACCGTATCGCCGAGCGCCGACAGCGTCGGGGCCGCGGGCGTGACCGTCAGCGACTTCAGCTGATAGTGTACGATGACGCGCGCGGCCCCCGTCAGGACGCGGCCGGCGACCGAGTCCTGCGCCACGATGGTGGCGCTCCCTTCGGCTAACGCCTCGACTGTCGCCGAGCTCCCAGCGTAGGTGACGATGTGCACGCTGTCGGGCGCCAGGCTCGTCCAGGCGGGCATCGCGGCACTGATCGGCTTGCCCAGCGAATCGGTGAGCGTGGCCGCCAACGTGGCGCGCCCCCGGACCGTGCGCAGCGTGTCGATCGCTGGCGAGATGGCGATGCTCTCGGCGACCTGTTGCACCACGACCTTCACGCTGTCCCGGATGGTGTCCGACTGCGCGCGCACGAACGCCGTCCCGTCGCCGTTGGCCGTAATGAGGCCGGTACCGCTCGCGGCCGCGACGGCCGGATTGGGGTTGGTCCACGTGATCGCCGGAGCCGCAATGGGGTTGTTGCGGCGGTCGAAGGCAGTGGCGGCGAGCTGGCGCTGAGCGGTGAGGCTGTTGAACCGCACACTGTCGGGCGTCACGAGGAAGCGCGCGGCGACCGGACGGACGATGACGGTGGTGGTGGCCCGTACGGTGTCTAGCCAGGCGCGCACCGACACGGCGCCAGTGGCGCGCAGGGCGGCGAAACACCGTTTCTGCCCGGTGCCTCCGGCGGGCGCGAACGCTGAGTCAGGGCGAAGCGAGTCCGCGGCAAGGGACAGCGTGTCCTTCCGGGCGTCCAGCGGGATCGGTCGGAAGCACACCGTGTCCCCAACGCTTGTTAGTACCGTGTCGGTCGGGGCGATGGCAAGTCGTGGCACCACTACTCGCACTGTCCCCGTCCCCCGCACCGGCGCCGCAGAGAATGGCGTGCGGGCGAGCTGAGCGGTGATCGTCGCGCTGCCACGCAACAGCCCCCGCACCCGCCCTTGGCTGTCCACCGCGGCGACTGTTGGATCGCTTGAGCTCCACGTCAACTGGTAACCGCTCCTCGTCGTGCCTCCGACGACGACATCGGCCACGAGCCGGCCGGAGTCGGCGATACCCACGGTATCGCCCCTGACGCTGATCACGACCGTCGGATTGGAGGGGTTGAGCAAGCGGTCTAGGCGGCAGGTCCATACAACAAGACTGCACGCCAAGAGCAAGCAGCCCGTCACCAGTCGGGCGGCGGGCATGCGGCTACTAGCGAGATGTCGGAAACGGGATGCGCGTGCCATCACCGTCTGAGCAAAAAAGGGAACCCGTTCGGGTCCTATAACTTATGCCACCAGCTCCTTTTCCGGTGTGCCAGCGGTCACACGGCTATGTTGCGGGCACGCGGCACTTTGGCGCGCAGGACGCCCGGGTTGGCCCCGCAGGGGGGCGGGGTTAGCTTTGACGGGCAGGAAAAATCGTCGATTCGTGGTGATTTGAGGCTATTGCAGCCACGTTAAACAAGTCGCTAAAAGGCCGGGCCCACCCCCGCGTCCGTATTGGCGACGGGGTTTTTTCTTTTAGGGGTACGATGACCGACCGGCAGACCCGCCTCGCCCAGCTGCGCGACGCGCTCGCGCGCCGCATCCTCATCCTCGACGGCGCCATGGGGACGATGATCCAGTCCTACGGCCTGGAGGAGAAGGACTTCCGCGGCGACCGGCTCAAGGACCACCCCAAGGAGCTCCGGGGCAATAACGACATCCTGGTGCTCACCCGTCCAGAGGTGATCGAGGAGATCCACCGCGGCTACTTGGATGCGGGCGCCGACCTGCTCGAGACGAACACCTTCAACGCGCAGGTGATCTCGCAGGCCGACTACGGTACCGAGTCGCTGGTCTATGAGCTCAACGTGGCGGCGGCCCGGCTCGCTCGGCGCGTGGCGGATGAGGTCACGGCTCGCACGCCCGAGCAGCCGCGCTTCGTCATCGGCATTCTCGGTCCCACCAACCGCACGGCCTCCCTCTCGCCCGAGGTGAACGACCCCGGGTACCGCAACGTCACGCTGGCCCAGCTGGCTGCCGCCTACCGTACCCAGGCCGAGGGCTTGCTCGAGGGGGGCGCCGACGCGCTGATGGTCGAAACGGTCTTCGACACGCTGAACTGCAAGGCTGCCCTGTTCGCCCTGCGCGGCCTGCTGGAGGAGCGGGGGGGGGGGGAAGGGGAGGACATCCCGCTGATGGTGTCCGGCACGATCACCGACGCGAGCGGGCGGACGCTCTCGGGCCAGACGGTCGAGGGGTTCTGGAACTCCATCCGGCACGCCGGACTCTTCAGTGTTGGTCTGAACTGCGCCTTGGGCGCGGCGCAGCTGCGGCCCTACCTGGACGACCTGTCGCGCCTCGCCGATATCCCGGTGAGCTGCCACCCGAACGCCGGGCTGCCGAACGCCTTCGGCGGCTACGACCAGACGCCCGCGGCAATGGCAGAGCTGGTGAGCGAGTTCGCTCGCTCTGGGCTCGTCAACATCGTCGGAGGCTGTTGCGGCACGACGCCGGCGCACATCGCTGCCGTCGCGGCTGCGGTCGCTGGGGTGTCGCGCCGGGCGATTCCGGAAGTCGCGCCCATCTGCCGGCTGGCCGGGCTCGAGCCGCTCAACATCCGGCCGGACACGTTGTTCGTGAACATCGGGGAACGGACCAACGTCACTGGGTCCAGCCGGTTCGCCGCGCTTATCAAGGCCGGCGACTACGAAGCCGCGCTCGAGGTGGCGCGCCAGCAGGTGGAGAACGGCGCACAGATCATCGACGTGAACATGGATGAAGGGATGCTCGACGCGCGGGCCGCGATGGAGCGCTTTCTGCGGCTCGTGGCGGCCGAACCCGACATCGCCAAGGTCCCGGTGATGGTCGACTCGTCACGCTGGGAGGCGCTTGAGGCGGGCCTCCAGAATCTCCAGGGCAAGGGGATCGTCAACTCCATCAGCCTGAAAGAGGGCGAGGCGGAATTCCTCGCGAAGGCGCGGCTCGTCCGCCGCTACGGCGCGGCGGTGGTCGTGATGGCGTTCGACGAGCAAGGCCAGGCCGACACGCCCGACCGCCGGGTGGCGATCTGCGCCCGGGCCTACCGCCTGCTCACCGAGCAGGCCGGCTTCCCGCCCGAGGATATCATCTTCGATCCCAATATCTTCGCGGTCGGCACCGGACTCGAGGAGCACAACCTCTACGCCCTGGCCTACCTCGAGGCGGTGCGCCGCATCAAGGAGACCCTGCCCCGGACGCTCGTGAGCGGCGGGGTGAGCAACCTGTCGTTCGCCTTCCGCGGCAGCCCCAAGGTCCGCGAAGCGATGCACTCGGCCTTCCTCTATCATGCGATCAAGGCCGGGATGGACATGGGGATCGTGAACCCCGGCCAGCTCGCCGTCTATGAAGACATCCCGCCCGACCTGTTGGTGGCGGTCGAGGACGTCCTATTCAACCGGCGGCCCGACGCGACGGAGCGACTCACGGCGCTGGCCGAGCAATACCGCGGCACGACGGCGACGGCCAAAGAGGACGCCGCCTGGCGCGCATTGCCCGTGGCCGAGCGCCTCAAGCACGCTCTGGTCGAGGGAATCCTCGACCACATCGAATCGGACGTCGAGGAAGCACGCAGACACGCCCGCCGGCCGATCGACGTGATCGAAGGCCCATTGATGGACGGGATGAACGTGGTGGGTGACCTGTTCGGGGCGGGGAAGATGTTTCTGCCGCAGGTGGTCAAGAGCGCCCGCGTGATGAAAAAGGCCGTGGCGCAGTTGGTCCCCTACCTTGAGGCGGAGCAACGGGCATCGGGCGGCGTGCGGCGCGCCGGCACGGTCGTCATGGCCACCGTGAAAGGCGACGTGCACGACATCGGCAAGAACATCGTGGGTGTCGTGCTGCGGTGCAACAACTATGAGGTGATTGATCTGGGCGTGATGGTACCCGCTCAGACGATTCTCGACACGGCGCGCGAGCGGGGTGCGGACGTGATCGGGCTCTCCGGCCTGATCACTCCGTCGCTCGACGAGATGGTACACGTCGGGCGCGAGATGAGTCGCCAGGGGTTCACGATCCCGTTGCTCATCGGGGGCGCGACCACGTCCCGCGCGCACACGGCGGTGAAGATCGCGCCGGGGTACCGCGGGCCGACGATCCACGTGCTCGATGCGTCCCGCGGCGTCGGCGTGGTGAGCCAGCTGCTGTCGGCGGAGCGGCGGGAGGCGTTCCTGCGGGAGATCCGCGACGAATACGACAAGCTCCGCACGGCGCACGGCGCGCGGGATGCGGATCGGGTGATTCTGCCGCTACCGGAAGCCCGCCGCCGGCGCCTGCCCGTCGACTGGCCGGCCTACGATCCCCCGGCGCCGCGCCGGCCTGGCATCACGGCCCTCCCCGATTACCCGCTCGCCGAGCTCGTGTCCTATATCGACTGGACGCCGTTCTTCCAGGCGTGGGAGCTGAAGGGGAGCTACCCGGCGATCCTCGAGGATTCGGTGGTGGGCGAACAGGCTCGCAAGCTGTTTGCCGACGCCCAGGCGCTGCTCGGGCGCATCGTCGGGGAGCGCCTGCTCGGGGCGCGGGCGGTGCTGGGACTCTTTCCGGCGAACACCGTGGGAGACGACGTGCAGATCTTCACGGGGGAAGACCGTGTGAGCGTTCGCGGGGCGATCCATGGACTGCGCCAGCAGTTCGAGAAAGGCCCCGGGCGGCCGAACCTGTGTCTCTCCGACTTCGTCGCTCCGAAAGAGAGCGGCAGGCCCGACTGGGTCGGCGCGTTCGCAGTGACCGCCGGAGTCTGCCTCGAGACGTTGTGCGCAGCGTTCGAACAGGACAACGACGACTACTCGAGCATCCTGGCCAAGGCGCTCGCCGACCGCCTGACGGAAGCGCTGGCCGAGCGCTTGCACGAGCGGGTGCGCAGGGAGTTTTGGGGGTACGCTCCGACGGAGCAGCTCGACCGGGCGGCACTGGTCGATGAGCGCTATCGCGGGATTCGTCCCGCGCCCGGGTATCCCGCCTGTCCCGAACACACGGAGAAGCGCGTCCTGTTCGATCTCCTCGACGTGCCGGGCGCGACCGGGATCACGTTGACCGAGTCGTACGCGATGCTGCCGGCGGCGTCGGTGAGCGGCTGGTACTTCGCCCACCCCGCGGCCCAGTATTTCGGCGTGGGGCGAATCGGCCGGGACCAGGTGACTGACTACGCCGCGCGGAAGGGGATGTCCGTGGCGGAGACGGAGCGCTGGCTCGGGGCGAACTTGGCTTATGATCCCGGGGCCTCGCCGCAGGGGTAGCCTCGCGGCTCTCCCCCGCGCTTGCGTGCGGGGTTAGTTTGACCGCATGGATCAGCCCATCCGGATCACGGCCGAGCCGGTCGACGCGCAGCGCTGCAAGTTCGTGCTGAACACGCTGGTGCTTCCTAGCGCGTTGCGGCGGTTCACCTCCGCCGCCGAAGCCAAGGGCAGCCCGCTGGCCGAGAATATCTTCGCTATTCCAGGCGCCGGGATTACCGAGGTCATCGTCTCGGGGAACTTGGTGACGGTGGTGAAGAACAACCCCGCCCCCTGGCAGGAGATCGGCAAGACGGTCGGCGGCGCGATCCGGCTGGCGATGGCCGGCGCTCAGCCGCCGATCGCCCCCAAGCTGGAGCCGGTGCCCGCCGCCGCAGTCGGCGGGCCGGTCGACGACGACGTGCTCTACAATCGGGTGGCGCAGCTGTTCGAGGAGCAGGTGAACCCGATGGTAGCCCGACACGGCGGCCGGGTCGATCTGATCGATGTCCAGGACGCCGTGGTCATGCTGCGACTCGGTGGTGGCTGCCAGGGGTGCGGCATGGCGGACGTGACCCTCCGCCAGGGGATCGAGGCGATGCTCCAGCAGGCCGTCCCCGAGGTGAAAGGCATCGTCGACATCACCGACCACGGGGCCGGAGCCAACCCCTACTTCGCCGCTGCGAAGAAGTAATCTGAGCCGGCTTCTTTTGCTGTTGCCGTCCACCACATATCGCACCACCGCATTCGTCGAGGCCGCGCGGCGCCTGGGCGTTGACCTGACCGTCGCTTCCGAGCGGCCCAGCACCTTCGAGCATGCGCAGCCCGCCAACCTGGTCACGCTCGACTTCGCCCACCCCGAGCGCGCCGCCGACCAAGCCCGCCGCTTCGCGCGCGAACACCCCATCGACGCCGTGGTCGGTGTGGACGACGACACGGCTGTGGCGGCCGCGGCGATCGGGGCGGCGCTGCACCTCGTAGCCAATTCCGAGACCGCCGCGCTCGCCGCGCGCGACAAGCATGTGCAACGCGTCACGCTGGCCGCTGCCGGAGTGCCGGTGCCGCGCTTCTCCCTGCACACGCTGGACGAGGACGCTGCCGTACTCGCCGAGCGGGTCGCTTATCCCTGCGTGCTGAAGCCGCTGCGCCTCGCGGCGAGCCGCGGGGTGATTCGAGCGGCCACGGCGGCGCAGTTCGTCGCCGCACACGGACGGGTGCGGCGCATTCTGAAGGAGCCCGACGTGGCCAGCTGTGGCGAGTGGGCGCGGCAGTTTCTCGTCGAGGATTTCGTCCCTGGCGCGGAAGTGGCGCTGGAAGGACTCTTGACGCACGGACGACTGCACGTGCTGGCTCTGTTCGACAAGCCCGATCCCCTCGACGGCCCGTTCTTCGAAGAAACGATTTACGTGACCCCCTCGCGTTTGCCGGCGCTCGCGCAGGATGCGATCGCGCGCTGCGCGCAAGACGCCGCGCACGCGCTGGGGCTCATGGAGGGTCCGGTGCACGTCGAGCTGCGCTGGAACGAGCGCGGTCCCTGGCTGATCGAGCTCGCCGCCCGGCCGATCGGCGGGCGCTGCGGAGCCGCGTTGCGCTTCGGCGACGGGGACGTGTCGCTCGAGGAGCTGATCCTGCGTCACGCGCTGGGGCGTCCACTGCTGAGCCTCGAGCGCGAGCGCCGGGCGGCCGGTGTGATGATGATCCCCGTGCCGGGCGCGGGCGCGCTGCGCGAGGTTCGGGGCGTCGCCGAGGCGCGGGCGGTGCCGCTTATCGAGGAGATCACGATCACCGCGCACCCGGGCCAAGTGCTTGTGCCGTGGCCGGAGGGCTCCCGCTATCCCGGCTTCATCTTCGCCCGCGGGGACACGCCGGCGGCGGTCGAAGCGGCGCTGCGCGCGGCGCACGGCCGGCTGCGCTTCCTGCTGGAGCCCGTGCGCGCGTGACCGCGGCGTTCGTCGTTCCCCGCGATACCCGGCTACCGCGCGCCGCGATCGTCGGGATTTATGGACTGGTGCTGCTGTGGGCCGGCGGGGAAGTGCTGCGCGCGCTCTCGCGAGTCGACGCTGTCGTGTTCAGCGGTTACGTGCAGGTCGGCGAATCGGTGCTACAGGGTAAGGACCCCTACGGCAGTGGCCACTTCGCCATGATTACCTGGCCGCCGTTCTTTCTCTTCGTCGCGGCCGGCCTCGCGCTCCTGGCGCGGGGGGTCTCGCTGCTCGGCGCCCTGTTCCTCTGGCAGCTCGGCGGTGTGCTCGCGATTTGGGGGTGCGTGAAGCAGTGCGCGCGCCTCTATTTGGACGGTGGGGACAGGCTCACCTTTTGGCCTCGTTCGACGGAGCGCCTGGCGTTCGTGTCGGCTGGCGTGCTCGTGCCTTTCATCATGACGGCTCGGCTGTTCCAGGAGCATACGCAGCACGCGCAGATCAACGTGCAGGTGCTCTTCCTGGTGCTGCTCGCGTTTCAACTGTTTCGAGGGGGCCGGCCGGCACTGGGGGGCGGTGCGCTCGCGCTCGCCGCGAGCGTGAGGGCGGTGCCCGTGGCGTTTCTCCTGTACCTCGTCTACAAGCGGGCGTGGCGGGAAACCGTGTGGTCGCTCGCGTGGCTGCTGCTGTTCAATCTGGTGGTCCCCGCTCTGGTGTTCGGCCCGCACGAGACGGCGGCGTACTGGCACCGCTGGCGCGCCGTGTCGGACGCGCAGATCGCGGGTGCAGCGAGCGCCCACTACTACAATCAGTCGTTGTTGGCCGCGCTGAAGCGGCTCCTGCCGGGAGCCGCCCGTCCGCTGTTCTTCGCGCTCGCCGCGCTCGGCGCCGCGGGGCTGGCCTGGGTATTCCGCCACGATCCGCCCGACCTCGCCGACCCGCGCACCGCCGCCGAGCTCGCGATCTGCCTCGGCGCGCTCGTCGTGGTCGATCCGCTGGCCTGGAAGGCGCACTACGTCACGCTTGTGGCGGCCTACTTCTTCTGTTGGGAGGCGCTGCGCCGGCTGCCGGCGGAAGCGGTGGGGTGGTGGCGCTGGGCGCTGTGGTGGGGGAGCTTCGCCTGTCTGTCACTCAGCGCGCCGCTCGTCGTAGGCGAACGCGTCAAAAACGCGCTGGAAACGGCGAACGTGATCCTGATCGGGGCGCTGCTGGTAATCGGGCTCGCGCTGTCGCTCAGGCCGCAGTGGCGACCGCTTCCATCCAGAAACGCGGCACCGTCGTGACGCCGAGCTCCTCCATCGTGCGAACCAGGCCGATTTCGAGCGCCCGGGCCCCCTCCTCGAGCGGCACCCCGGGGAGCGCACCCTCGATGAAGAGCGAAAAGCGGGCGATATCCACCATGCTCTCGTAGGTGAAGTCCACCTTCACCAGCTCGATGGCCGGCGGGTTGAAGCCGGCTGCCACGCAGAGAGCGGAGTACTGCTCGGGGGAGAGAAAGTCGCGGGCGGTGGCCTTCTCGGTGTGATGGACGTCGAACCCACGCTCGCGCAGCGCCTGCACGGCCCGCACGATCCAGCGACGCCAGAACTTGCTCGTCCCCTCCACGTAGGCCCCGTTGAAGAAGGTGGAGTTGAACGCGAACACCCCGCCCTTGGGCAGCACCTTGCGCACCTCGCTGATCACCTGCGCCTTGTCGTGCACCAGATGGATAGCGTTGAGGAACACCACGGCGTCCGCGCGCGGCACGATGCCGGAGAGGGACTCGGCCGTGCCCTGGATGAACTCGGCAATTCTCGACTTGATCGCGGCCCGCGCCCGCTCGATCGCCGAGGGGGAGGGATCGATCCCGATGACCCGCACGTCGTGGGCATCGCCGAGCCGCTCAAGAATGAGCTTGGTGACTGCGCCGGGCCCGCAGCCCAGGTCCACGATGATCTGCCGTCCGGGGCAGATCACCCGTTCCACGATCCACCGGTTCACCTGCGCGAAGAACGGGTGCCGTGTGAACGGCGTAAACGAAAACTGATCGCCCTCCGCTTCGTTTCCCGCCGCTGGCATTAGAATCGGTGCACCTCCAGCGTCGCCTCGTGCACGTCGAGGTTGTGGTTCACCCGGTAGCCCACCAGCCCTGCCGCGTCCACGTTGGATGCCTTCGTGACGAAGACGTCCTTGCCGTTGACGAGGAAGCGCACGCTGTCCCCCTTCACGGCCACGCCCAACTCGTTCGTCGCGGCGCCGGTCGCGCTGTCGCCTTTCACGATCGCTGCGTGCGGGGTCCAGTCGGGGGTCACGAACGACGTCGAGTCCCCATTGCGGCGCTTGATCAGAAACGTCCCATCGCCGCGCACGAGGAAGTAGGTGTAGCGCTGTGCGGCCCCGGCGAGATCGCGGCCGCCGAACAGCAGACCATAACCCTCCGGATGCCGCGGTGCCTTGGTCTGCGTGAACGTCGCCACGACTCGGTAGGAGCCGGAGGCGGTATCCGCCGCGCGCCAGAGAATCACCGCCGGGCCGAGCGTCGTGTGGTAGCCACTTCCCATTGCCACGAACTTCACGTTGGCGAGCGCGGCGTTCTTGTCGGCGTGCGCGTGCCACCCGGCTGGGAGGGAACCTCCGCCCGCAACCGCATTGGTGGGATCGGCGTCGTGTTGAGCCAGCAGCGCCACCGGACTGCTAATTAGCACTCCAAGGAACAGACGGGCAACGATGCGCATCGAGCGATACACCTCGCGAAACGTGACCGACGGCCTGGTAGGCGGACTACCAGGCCACTACCTTGCAATCTAAGTGACCCGTCCAGAACGTCTTAGTCAAGAGCAGGAGTCGGTGCTCCTGCGCCGCCTCAAGTCCCACGATGAACAGGCGTTGGGGGAGCTGTATGAGCTGTACGCTCCCTGGGTATTCGGACTCGCCCTTCGCATTCTGCAAGACGACGGGGAGGCCGAAGAGGTGCTGAGTGACGTGTTCGTGCAGGTCTGGGATCATATCGACCAGCACGACGCGCGGCGCGGACCCCTGGCGCCCTGGGTGCTGTCGATCACGCGCAACCGGGCGCTGGACGCGTTGCGGCGCAGGCGCCGGTGGTGGCGCAAGGCGGAGCGCTGGGAGCGGGCTCGCACCGCCGAAGCGGGCAATGAGCTGGCCGCACCCGATCCTGCCGAGGCCGCGATTCCGGGCTGGCCGGTGCACCAGGAGGTGCACCAAGCCTTGGCGTCGTTGCCTGAGGAGCAACGTCGCGTGGTGCTCCTTGCGTATTTCGAGGGGCTCACGCATTCGGAGATCGCCCGGCGGACCGGGCAGCCGTTGGGCACGGTGAAGACGCGCCTGCGTATCGCCCAGGCGAAGTTGGCGGAGGCACTTGAACACGTGAAGGACTGGATGGCATGAGCGACTGGCTTGGCATGTCCGCGCCCCCGCGCGCCCCGCGCCCCGAGTTGAAGGCGCAGGTGCTGGTGCGCGCGGCGCAGCGGCGAGGAGGCCGCCGCTATGGCCCCTGGCTCGCTGCGGCTGCCGTCCTCGTCGTGGTAGCTGGAGGCGCGTCGTGGACGTATCGACGCATGGGCGTGCTGGAGGGCGAGCGCGCACGGTTGCTCGCCGAGCTGCAGGCGGCTCGCGACAGTCTGTCGTTCATCATGGGGACTTCGTCGCGCGTGATTCAGATCCCGGTCTCGACCAACGGCCGAGTGGGAGCGGTGACGATCTTCGCCGACAGCGTCAAACACCGCTGGCTAGTGCGTTGTGAAGGGCTCGCCCCCAACGCGCGGGGCCAATCCTATCAGCTGTGGTTCCTTACGAACAAAGGGGCGCGCAGCGCGGCAGTGATGGCGATGGACACCGACACGCCGATGGTGCTCGCCCTCGACATGCCTCCGGACTCGAGCCGCGTGATGGGGGCGGCGATGAGCATCGAGACCCGGCAGGGCTCGGCGGAGCCCAGGGGGCCGATGGTGTTCCATCTGACTCTCTAGCCCTTCCCCGCCGCCAGCTCGTGGACCGTGACCAGCTCCACGATTTTGAGCCGCCGCTTGCCGATCGGCAAGGTGATCATCACCGCCTGCCCGACCTTGCCGCCAAGCAGCGCGGCGCCAAGCGGCGAAGCCATTGAGACCGGCCGCTCATTCGCATCGTCGTCCCCCTCGATGAACTCGCCCAGCGTCAGCGCGTAGACTTCCTTCTGCTTTGTGTCGAGGTCTTGCACCGTCACGCGCGAGCCGAACCCGACGCGGTCCCGGGGGATGTCCTTTTCGGATACACCGGAAAGCTTGGAGAGCCGCAGGCGCAGATGCGTGAGACGGGCGGAAGCGAAATGCTGGCGCTCGAGCGCGGCCTTGAACTCCGAGTTCTCGCGCAGGTCGCCGTGGGCGAGCGCTTTCTCGATCTCCTTCGGCAGGACGAAGGAGATCTCGTGGTTCAGGCGCTCGACCTCGGCCTGGAGCTTTGCTTTGAGCTCGTCGATCATGGCGGAGAGCGGAGAAGCTAGACATTATTGTCGCCAAATGCCACTCAACCTTCGCACGTACCACGAGCTCGTAGGGGCCGACCGCTCGGGGCTACCCGAGCAGATCGGCGCCCAGCGGCGTCGCGTCGCCGAGCGGCTTGCCGGGGTGGGACGGCTAGTCGCGGTCATGAGCGGCAAGGGAGGAGTGGGCAAGAGCTTCGTGACCGCCCACCTCGCCCGGGCTCTGGCGCGAAGCGGCCGGGCAGTGGGGGTGCTCGACGCGGACCTGAACGGGCCGACGATCCCCCGGCTGCTCGGGGTTCCCCTCTCGCGGCTCTCGACTCCCGACGATGTCGTCGAGCCCGCCGTCGGAACCGATGGCGTGAAATGCATTTCCATGGACCTTTTGCTGCAAGACGGCGCCCCCTTGGCGTTTCGCGGCCCGCAGGCCGAGAGCTTCGTGTGGCGTGGCGCGCTCGAAGCTGCGGCCCTGCGAGAGTTCCTGGGCGACGTCGCTTGGGGCCCGCTCGACACGCTCCTGCTCGACCTGCCGCCCGGCCTGCAGCGCCTCCACGAGCTGGGCGATCTTCTCCCCGCGCCGCCGCCGGTGCTCACCGTCACCATCCCGACGCCTGAATCGCGCGACGCCGTGCGGCGAGCGATGCGCGACGCCCGGGAGCGCGAAACGCCGCTGCTCGGTATCGTCGAGAACATGGTGGACGGCCAATTCGCCGGGACCGCCGGCGCGGACCTCGCCGCCGAGTTCGGCGTCCCGCTGCTCGCGCGAATTCCCTGGCACCCGACATCCGACACCTGGGACCAGCTGGCGCGGCGGTTATGAAGTTCCTCTGTGTGGAGTGTGACAAGCAGATGGTCTTCGAGGAGCGGCAGCTCCCCGGGGACGGCACGCTTGCGGCGGCGTTCAAGTGCCCCGCGTGCGGTCGCATGGTCGCGCTGCTCACGAACCCGATGGAGACCCAGCTCGTCGCCTCGCTCGGCGTGGTCATCGGCGGACGCACCGTACCCGCACAGCCGCTCGAAACCGTGCGCGGCATGGTGGCGACCGGCCGTGACGACGCCTTTATAGACGACGGAACTCGAAAGGCGGAGGTCGCGCCGGTGTGGTCGTCGGAGGCACAGGAGCGCCTCCAACGCGTGCCATCGTTCGTGCGGGGGATGGTGAAGCGGATCTACGCGGACTACGCCAGGCAGCATGGCATCGGCGAGATCACCGCCACCGTCATGGACACCGCGCGGGCGGAGCTGGGGCTGGAAGGGATGTGAGCGGCTTCGAGGAGCGGGTCGTCCATGGGCTCCGGGTTCGCATCGACCGCACCGTGTGCGTCGGGTTCGGCGACTGTGTGAAAGCGGCGCCCGAGGGTTTCGCGCTGGACGACGACAGCGTGGCGGTGTTCGTGCAGCCCGAGGCGCTCGCGCGCGAGCGCTTGCTGCTCGCGTGCGACACCTGTCCCGTCGATGCCATCACCGTCTGGGACGTGGACGGACGACAACTGGTGCCCCAACAAGTCCTTCCTTAACTTCCCAGCCTGTCCCCCCCACCCCTCTTCGGGAGGTGCCAGTGTATCGCGAGGTGTTCGTACCCGTCGACAACTCGCAGCCCTCCGACTGGGCGCTGGAGCGGGCCATCGAGCTGTGTCGCAAGTCCGGCGGCCGCATCACCGGCAACCACGTCTACGCGGCCCGCCTCCACGACGTCCGGTTTCGCCAGCTCGAGACCGGCCTTCCCGCCCAGTTCCAGACACCCGAAGAGATCAAACGCCAGCGCAAGATCCACGACAAGCTGATCGAGAAAGGCCTGCAGCTCATCGCGGACAGCTTCCTGGACCAGCTCGGCAAGAAATGCGAGGCGGCCGGCGTCGCCCTCACGCGGCAGCTGCTCGAGGGCATCAACTACGAGGAGATCGTCAACGAGGTGAACCGGGGCGCCGGCCGACTCCCCGGGCTGATCGGCTTCGATCCCAACCGGGCCGCGGGCTACGATGGTGGTGCGAAGGTGCGCGGCGACGTGCAGGTCGGCGAGAACGGCCGGCTCGTCGCCGAAGACGAAGACGCCGCCGCCCGGCTCGTGGGCAGCTCCGGACGCAGCTACGATCTCGTCGCCCTCGGCGCGCACGGCCTGGGCCGGCAGCCCTACTCCCAGCTCGGTGGCGTCGTGGCCCGCGCGCTGCGGGGCATCGAGAAGGACATGCTCGTCGTCCGCGACGACCGTCCCTTCGAAGGCGGCCGCTTTCTCGTGTGCGTGGACGGCTCGTCGTATGGCTACCACGCCATGAAGGCCGCCCTCGAGCTGGCAGGAGCGTTCGGCGGCTCGCTGTACGTGTGCAGCGCCTTCGACGTCGAATACCACCACGTGGTGTTCCACAACATCAAGGACGTCCTCTCCTACCAGGCCTCGAAGGTGTTCAAATTCGAGGAGCAGGAGGAGCTGCACAACAACATCATCGACAAGGGGTTACTCAAGCTGTGCCAGGCGAACCTGAAGCGCGCCGAAGTGATGGCGCGGCAGTACCCGGACGTCCCGCTCAAGACCCAGATCCTGATTGGGAAACCCTTCCAGGTCATCCTGCAGTGGGCTGAAGAGATCAAGCCGTCGCTGCTCGTGGTCGCGCGGCACGGCGCCCACCGCATCGAGGGCACCGACCTCGGCTCCCAGGCCGAGAACCTCCTCCGCCTCGCCCCCTGCAACCTGCTGCTCGCTGGCACGGTGGGGATCCGCCCCGAAGACATCCCCTGGATCGAGGAGGACGGTCAAGCCGGGTTGCCCTGGGCGCCCGAGGCCGAAGTGCGGATCCTGCGCGTGCCGCCGTTCGCCCAGGGGATCGCGCGGCGCGCAGTGGAAGAGTACGTGACGGAGCATGCGAATGGTGGAACCGCCGCGCCTGTCACCGTGACGAACCGGTGGCTGGACGAGGCGATCCAGAAGCTCCTTCCCACCCACATGCAGCTGATCATGGGGATCGGCACGGCCGAGGAACTGGCGTTGGCCGAGGTGAAGGCGACTGAACAGATGAAGGCGACGAAAGTCCTAGGGCATGACTCGGACTCCGAGCCCAGCCCGGAGACCGAGGTCCGGTGCCCGGTGACCGGAGTCGTCAGCACGCGCCCCCGCGTCGCCACTGACCCCATCGTGTGGACCGCGGAAGCCTGGACCCGGCTGCAGCTCGTGCCGTTGATCGCGCGCCCACTAGCGCGCAATACGGTGGAGCGGTTCTCGCGCAACCACGACATCTGGCGCGTAACCACGCGAGTGATGGACGAGAACAAGCAGGCGATGATCGAGGCCGACGAATTCGACGTCGACACGATGATGGTGATGTTCACCGAGCTGCGGGCCAGGCAGATCCGCGCCGCCGCCGAGGGGAAGGACACGCTCTCCCCGGAGCTGCGCGCGTTTATCGAGGACGCGAAAGCGCAGGGGATCACCCGCTGCCCTATCCGCGACATCGAAGAGAAGACGGCCAAGTGCCCGGTGGACTTCTCAGAGGGAGGGGGAAAGACCCCTAAGGAGGCGAAGGCGGCGGTGGAGAAGCTGGTGCAGTGAGCTTCGTCCCGCATGTGGTGGCGTGGAACCTGACCCGCCGTTGCAACCTTGAGTGCGCCCACTGCTACATCTCCGCGGGGCCGCACGAGTCGGCGACGGGGGAGCTGGCTACCGCCGACTGCATGCGCATCATGGACCAGATCCTCGAGGTGAACCCCGCACCGCTGATCATCCTCTCTGGCGGCGAGCCGCTCCTGCGAGAAGACCTGTATCGGCTCGCGGCCCACGGCGCCCAGGGCGGGGCGACGGTCGTGGTAGGCACCAACGGCACACTGCTCTCGGAGGAAAGGGTCGCGCTCCTGAAAGAGGCGGGGGTGCGGGGGGTGGCCGTGAGCGTCGACTCGCTGCGCCCCAGCTACCACGACAACTTCCGTCGCGGCAAGGGCTCGCTCGCCGAGACGACAGCGGCCCTGGCGCGGCTGCGCGCGGCCCGGCTCGACTTCATCGTCCAGAGCACCGTCACGAAGGGCAACCGCGCCGAGCTCGCGCCGCTCATCGCGTGGGCTGCCGAGCAGCAGGCGGTCGCCTTCAACTGTTACTTCCTAGTAGCGACGGGTCGCGGCGCCGCGCTGTCCGACCTCCAGCCCGCCGAGTACGAGGCGGTGCTCGCCGACCTCGCCCGCTGGCAGCGCGACTACCGAGGCCGCATGATGGTGCGCGCCAAATGCGCCCCGCAATTCATGCGGCACGTTCACGTTGCCGACCCCGGATCCCCGATCCTCAATTACGAGACGCGGTGCCCGTGCGGCACGCAGTATTGCCGCATCACTCCCGACGGCAAGCTCACGCCCTGCCCCTATTTGCCCGCAGTCGCCGGAGACCTGCGCGAGCGGTCCTTCGCCGAGTTGTGGCGATCCTCCCCGCTGTTCCGCCAGCTGCGGGAAGGAACCCTGGGCGGCAAGTGCGGCCGCTGCGAGTACCGCGCGTTGTGCGGCGGCTGCCGCGCCCGCGCGTTCGCCTTGGAAGGGGATGTGCTCGGCGCCGATCCGTCATGCGCCTACGAGCCCAGCGGTGACGCGCCCGTGCTCGAGCCCTTGCGCGCGGTGACCTACGGGGCCGAGTTCACCCCCGCGCTGGTGTGGACTGACGCGGCGCGAGCGCGGGTTGCGCGTATCCCCTCGTTCGTGCGCGGCGTCGTGATGAGCCGCGTGGAAGCTTGGGCCCGTGGCCAGGGGCGGCGGGAGATCACCCCCGAGCTGCTGACCGAGGTGCGGGAGTCCCTGCCGATCGATTTCTCGAAGCGCAAACCGTTTTTCGTAATGGACAACGAATGACGGAGAACGGATGACGCCGTTTCTGCTCCAGGCTGCAGCGGATACTTCGCGCGCCTACGGGGAGTTCCCCGTCATCGGGGCGCGCGCGGCTGTGTGGATCGCGGCCGAAGTGCACCTGATGTTCGCGGCCTTCGTGCTGGGGGTCCCGATGTTCGCCGTCGTGACCGAGGCGATCGGCATCTTCGGTAAAGACCAGCGCTACGACCGCCTCAGCAAGGAATTCACGCGCCTCCTCCTCGTGGCCTACAGCGCCACCGCCATCTGGGGAGCGATCCTCGTCTTCTTCCTGGCCACGCTGTACCCGCGGTTTTGGGCCTACCTCACCGCGATCTTCCACGTGTCGATGTGGGTCTATGCCGGGCTGTTCTTCTTCGAGTCCTTCACCCTCTACCTCTATTATTACGGCTGGGACCGCTGGAGGACGGGCCGGGCCAAGTGGGGCCACTGGGGGCTCGGCATTCTGCTCAACGTGTGGGGCACGATGGTGATGCTCATCGCGAACGCGTGGCTCACCTATATGATGTCGCCGCCCCGGGACATCACCCCCACCACCGATCCCACATCGATCAAGTTGTGGCACGCCATCGCCAACGCGACCTGGATGCCGATCAACGTCCACCGGCTGATCGCCAACGTGGTGTTCGGGGGTGCGATCGTCGGTGCCTACGCGAGCTACCGCTTCCTCGCCGCGCGAACCGACGAGGAGCGCGCGCACTATGACTGGATGGGCTACGTCGGGAACTTCATCGCCATCTCGGCGCTGATCGTCCTGCCGTTCGCCGGCTACTGGCTGGGCCGCGAGATCTACCAGTACGACCAGTCCATGGGCATCACGATGATGGGCGGCTTCATGAGCTGGCTGTGGGTGATCCAGGCGTTCTTGATCGCGGTGCTGTTCCTCACGGGCAACTACTACCTGTGGATCGGGATGGGCCGGATTCCTGGCGCCGAGCGCTTCCGCCCCTACACCAAGTGGCTGCTGGTGGTGCTGGTGCTGGGCGCGCTCGTCTGGGGCACGCCCCACACGATGATTGCGGACTCAAAGGAGCTGGCGGCGATGGGTGGCTCCCACCACCCGCTGCTCGGGGCGCTCGGCGTGATGAGCGCCAAGAATACCGCCGTGAACTTGATGATCCTCACGACCTTCCTCTCCTTCCTCATGTACCGCCGTGCGAACAAACGGCCGGTCGTGCCATGGGCACGGGCGGGCACGCTGGTGCAGGCGGCGATGTTCGCGCTCGCGGCCGCGGTGGTGCTGTTCTTCGGGATCCGCGGCTACTTCGTCGAAGCCATCGTGCGCATCGGGTTCAGCGTGTATCAGGTCGGCGCCGTGCTCAGCTGCATCCTGTTCGTGACGATCATCGACATCCTGATGGCGCGCGGGGCGCAATCCCTGGGCACCATCCAATGGGGCAAGATGCCGGCGCGCTCACAGTACGCGCTGTTCGTGCTCGCGGTCACCTTCACCTGGCTGATGGGCCTGATGGGCTTCGCCCGCAGCGGCATCCGCATGCATTGGCACGTGTGGCAAGTCGTGCAGGACACCAGCAAATACGCGGCCACCCCCGCGCTGGGCTACGCGTCGCGCATGATCAGCCTGTGCGTGCTGATCTTCCTCTCGCTCGTCGCGTTCGTGTTCTGGCTCGGTGGGCTCGCGGAGAAATCGACCTACGTTGCCGGACACGGGGAGGCAGGGAGGGGGGACGCGCCACATGTGGGTCACTAATCTCAAAGTCGTCGGCATCGTGCTGGGCACCCTCGCGCTCTATACGCTGATCGCCAACAAGATCCCCCAGGTGCAGTCCGAGGTTCCGCAGGCCCTCACGCTCGGCGCCGATGTCACGCCCGAGCAGCTCGTGGCAGCCGGCGAGAAGCTCTTCAACGGCGCCGGCGGCTGTACCGCGTGTCACGGCCTGGGCACCCGTGCTCCCAACCTGCTCACCGACGAGAAGGGTACCGGGCCGATCGGCGCGCGCTGCGGCAAACGCGAGGCGGGCAAGACCTGCAAGGAGTACCTCTTCGAATCGCTCGACCAGCCAGCCGCCTTCATCGTCCCCGGCTACCAGCCGATCATGCCGGTAATGACGAAGCAGCTCTCCTCGGCGCAGATCTGGGCGCTGATCTCCTTCCTCGAGTCGCAAGGCGGCACGGTGGACGTGACGGCGGCCGATATTCCGGCCCAGACGGCGCCGGCCGCGGGAGGCGGGAGCCCGGGAGCTAGCAGCGCCGGAGGTGCGGCGTTCGCCGGCGGGAGCACCGACCCCATGGCGATCATCACCGCCGCCGGCTGCCTCGGCTGCCACAAGCTGAACGGGACCGGGGGCGTGATCGCACCTGACCTCACGCACGTCGGCGCACGACGCACGGCGGATTCGATCCGCCGCAAGATCCTCGACCCTGCCTCGTCCATCGCCAAAGGCTACGAGAAGATGGCGGGCATCATGCCCAAGACCTTCGGGACGATGATGAGCGCCGCGCAGCTCGAGGCCCTCGTGCAGTTCCTCGCGAGCCACAAGTGACGGCACCACGGGTTGCCCGCCTGGCCCGGCATCCGTTCTGGCAGGCCGTGGGAATCCTGGCGCTCGCCTTCGTTGTGATCGAATGGGGTATCCCTGCCTTGCCCGGCAGCGCCATCGTGCCGGCTAGCGTGGTGCTCCAGTACATGGCCACGGTGCTCGTCGGCGTGCTGATCTACGTGAGCGACAGCGAGGAGCGCTGGGCCCTTTTCAAGGCTCCGATCCACGCCGCGCTGGTGCAGCCGCGGCTCAAGCCGGTGCGGGTGGCAGGCCTCGTCCTGCTCCCACTACTCGTGGCGGTTGTGACGCTCGGCCAGGTGCGCGCCACGGTGCAGGCGCCACCCAACCTCCGCTCCATCCACCCCGCCCCGCCCGCGGAGATCACGTTCCGCGGCCGGACGATCACGCTGACCGGTCTCGAGAACCCGCTGCGCGCCTACCCCGACTCCCTGGCGCTGTTCGTGGCTGACGGCAAACGGATCTACTATCAGAACTGTCTCCCTTGCCATGGCGACCATCTGGACGGCCAGGGACACTACGCGTCGGGTTTCAACCCGTTGCCCGCCAACTTCCAGGACAACGGCACGATCGCGCAGCTCACCGAGAGCTTTGTGTTCTGGCGCATCGCCAAGGGCGGGCCGGGACTGCCGCGCGAGGGCACGCCGTGGAATTCGGCGATGCCGCGGTGGGAGGATTTCCTCTCCGAGCGGGAAATCTGGTCGGTGATCACGTTCCTGTACCAGCAGACGGGGTGGAGGCCGAGAACCTGGGAGAAGACCGGGACAGGGGGGGGGGGAACGGGCAAGGGGAATGGCGATGATTAGCGCCATCCTGCTGCTCGCCCTGCACGCGACACCACTCCCCTTACCGCCTTCCTCCTCCCCGGTCCAGGACACGGCGAAGGGCAAAGCGGTCTACGTCCAATGGTGCTCCGGGTGCCACGGCGATGGCGGCGCGGGAGACGGGCCGGCGGCGGCGACGATGCTGCCACGGCCGCGCAACTTCACCGGCGCGATCTACAAGATCCGCTCGACGGCAAGCGGCCAGCTGCCGACCGACGCGGACCTGATCCGGGCCATCGACGAGGGCCTCCCCGGCACCGCGATGCCCGCCTGGAAGACACGGCTCTCCGACGGCGAGCGGCGGGACGTCATGGCGTATCTGAAGACGTTCTCCGCCTTCTTCGCCGATACCAGCCAGCACGTGACGCTGCTCAGGTTCGGCTCAGCCCCCGGCGGCGGCTCGGGGAGTGAGGCGCTGCGCGTCGGGCGGCTGTTCTACGACTCCATTGGCTGTCGTAAATGCCACGGCGATCAAGGCCGCGGCAACGGCCCGTCCGCCCCGACGCTGAAGGACGACGCCGAGTTCCCGATCTTCGCCGCCGACCTGCACCAGAATTGGCGCTTCCGCGGCGGCGGCACCGTCGCCGACATCTACCGCCGGCTGCGGACGGGGCTCGACGGCACGCCGATGCCTTCGTTCAGCGACCTGATCGACCAGAAGTGGCTCACCGACGAGCAGCTGTGGCGCGTGGCCCAGTACGTCCGCAGCCTCTCCCCGGCGTCGCCGCCCGAAGTCCGGGACGTCATCCACGCGCCACAGATTTCCGAAGGAGGCGCACTGTCGATCGCGCCCGATGACTCAGCGTGGAACCGCGTCACGCGCTACTGGTTCCCACTCGTCGGGCAAGTGATTCACAAGCCGCGCTGGTTCGATCCGGCGGTGAGCGGCGTGTGGGTCCAGGCGGCGCACAATGGGACGACGCTGGCGCTGCGCATCAGCTGGGACGACCGCTCGCAGAGCCCCGACAGCGCCTGGCTGCCGTTTGTGCGGCGCGTGCTCGGCACTGTGGCGAGCGACGACTCTGTCAAACCGGCGCCGCAGCTCTGGCCCGACCAGCTGATCGTGCAGTTCCCGGTCGCGATTCCCGAGGGGATGGAGCGACCGTATTTTCTGATGGGCACGCAGACGCAGCCCGTCTACCAGTGGCGCTGGACCAGCGCGCCGCGGCAGGCCGTCGCTGGCCTCGGCCGCGGGCTCGAACGCTTCGAGGCGCTGCCGGCCGCGGCGGCACCGGCGGCGCAAGCGGTGTATGACCGGGGGGGGGGAGAGTGGCGGGTGGTGCTGAGTCGCGCTCTTGCGACGGCCGACACGGCCAACCAGCTTCAGTTCCGGACGGGCCGGGCGATTCCCGTGGCCTTCTTCGCGCAAGACGGGTCCAACGGTGAAAACGGCTCGCGCATGGCCGTCAGCTCCTGGTATTTCCTCGCCCTCGACCAACCTACCCCGCCGCGAGTCTACATTTCGCCGGTGGTCGCGATGGCGCTCACGTTCGGTCTCGGACTGCTGGTGGTGTGGCGGGCCCAGCGCCCGAAGAGGGGTACAACCAGGGAAGGGACTCGCGCGGCATGAGGCATCTCATAGGAGGCGTGAATGCGTAAGCTCGGAATGGTGATGGCGGCGGTGCTGGCGTGTGCGGCGGCTCTGGGTGTGTCGGGGCGGGGAAGCGGAGATCAGGGCGGGGGGTCAATCACTGGGAAAGTCAGATTCACGGGGACCAAGCCCGCCATGCCGATGATCGACATGACTGAAGAGGCCACGTGCAAGGCCAAATACACGTCGCCCCCGCGTGAAGAGACCGTCATGGTCAACGCCAATGGCACGCTGGAGAACGTATTCGTGTACGTGACGGCGGGCCTGCCGGCGGGCGCCACATATCCTGCGCCGGCGACGCCTGTGGTCCTCGACCAGACCGGGTGTCACTACGTGCCGCACGTGTTCGGCATCATGGTGGACCAGGCTCTGCAGATCAAGAACTCCGACGGCATCCTGCACAACATCAAAGCCAAGGGCACGAAGAACCGGCCCTTCAACATCAGTCAGCCGAGCGTGATGACAAGCGAGCGCAAGTTCAGCGCGCCCGAGGTGATGGTGCCGCTCGAGTGCAACGTGCACGGGTGGATGCACGCGTGGGTCGGCGTGCTGCCCCATCCCTTCTTCTCCGTGACGGGCAGGGACGGCAGCTTCTCGATCAAGGGCCTGCCGCCGGGCACGTACACCATCGAAGCGTGGCAGGAGAAGTACGGCACGCAGACGGCGACGGTGACCGTCACCGCCGGCGCGCCCAAGACCCAGGACTTCACCTTCGCCGCCCATTAAGG
This sequence comes from Gemmatimonadales bacterium, assembly GCA_035635835.1. GTDB lineage: Bacteria > Gemmatimonadota > Gemmatimonadetes > Gemmatimonadales > GWC2-71-9 > 13-1-40CM-70-15. The sequence goes on along the minus strand of DASQAH010000054.1, from coordinate 4,026 downwards.
GGGACCGGCCATGCACTGGTGGCTGCCGCAGCAGGGGTCGACATTCGCGGGGCCCATCGACGGACTGTTCATCGCGATCCTAATCATCACGGGGATCGCGTTTGTCCTCGTCGAGGCGGGGTTAGTCTGGTTCATCTTCCGGTACCGGCGTCGCCCGGGCCGCAAGGCGTTCTATACCCACGGCAACGCGCGGGCGGAGGTGATCTGGACCGTGATCCCCGCCGTGACCATGGTCGCCCTGGGGGTGATCAGCAATCACTACTGGGTCCAGATCAAGGGCCGGAACAGCATCCCGGCGAATGCCTATCCGATCGGCATTCATGCTAAACAGTTCGAGTGGCAGGTCACCTACCCTGGGCCCGATGGCAAGCTCGGCACGGCCGACGATTTCACGGTCCGGAATCAGCTGCACGTGCCGGTGGGACGGCCGATCGTCGTCCACCTGTCCTCAGAGGACGTGATCCATTCCTTTTTCGTCCCACAGCTGCGGGTGCGGCAGGACGTGGTCCCGGGGATGGACATCAAAGCGTGGTTCGAGGCGACGGTGCCGGGGGACTATGAGCTCGGCTGCTCCCAGCTCTGTGGGATGGGCCATTACAAGATGCGCGCGCGCGTCACGGTGCATACGCAGGCTGATTTCGAGGTCTGGCTGAAGCAGGCCGCCCAGGCGGCGGCGGGGGGAGGGACCGGCTCATGACGACCGCCGCCGCGCCGCAAGCCGCGCCGCACGCCGGCCACGCGCCGATGAGCTTCTGGCGCAAATACATCTTCTCGACCGACCACAAGACCATCGGCATCCAGTTCCTGTTCGTCAGCTTGTTCTTCCTGCTGGTGGGTGGGGTCCTGGCGATGCAGATCCGCTGGCAGCTGGGCTTCCCCGGACGGCCGATGCCGGGCGGAGGCATCCTCCCGGAGACGATGGCCCCGGGCGGCGTCATCCTCCCCGAGTACTACATCCAGCTCGTGACGATGCACGGCACCTTCATGGTGTTCTTCGCCATCATGCCGCTGCTCGTGGGGGTGTTCGCCAACTTCCTGATCCCGCTCAAGCTCGGCGCGCACGACATGGCGTTTCCCCGCATCAACATGTGGTCGTTCTGGACCGCGTTCCTCGCCGGGCTGATCATGCTGGCCGGGTTCTTCGTGCCGGACGGCGCCGCGCGAGCGGGTTGGACGTCGTACGCACCGCTCTCGGCCCGCCCCGACCTCTCGGGGGCGAGCTACGGGCAGATGTTGTGGTGCATCTCGCTCGTGTGCCTGGGCCTGTCGTCGATCCTCGGCTCGGTCAACTACATCACTACCGTGATCAACAACCGGGCGCCCGGGATGACGTGGTTCCGGATGCCGTTGTCGGTGTGGTCGCTGTTCATCACGGCCATCCTCGGCCTGTTGGCGCTGCCGGTGCTGTCGGGGGCCGCGATCATGCTGTTGTTCGATCAAACCATTGGCACGCACTTCTTCGACCCCGCGGCCGGTGGTCAGGCGCTGTTGTGGCAGCACCTGTTCTGGTTCTTCGGCCATCCGGAGGTCTACATCCTCATCCTCCCGGCGATGGGGATGGTGTCCGACATCATCGCCAACGGCAGCCGCAAGCCGATCTTCGGCTACCACTCGATGGTGTTCGCGATCGTCGGGATCGCGTTCCTCGGCTGGATGGTGTGGGGCCACCACATGTTCGTGAGCGGGATGAACCCCACGTTGGGGTCCACGTTCATGGTGTCGACCCTGATCATCGCCGTCCCCTCGGCGATCAAGGTGTTCAATTGGATGGGCACCATGTGGCGCGGCAATCTGCACTTCCACGTGCCGATGCTGAACGCGGTGGCGTTCGTCGCGATGTTCGTGATCGGCGGCCTGTCGGGCATCTACATGGCCGCGACCCCGTTGGACATGTTCATCCACGACACGTACTTCATCGTCGCCCACATCCATTACGTGCTGTTCGGCGGCAGCCTGTTCGCGCTGTTCGCCGCGATCACCTACTGGTACCCCAAGATGTTCGGGCGGCTGATGAGTGAGCGCTGGGGCAAGATCCATTTCTGGCTGACGTTCCTGTTCTACAATTGCACCTTCTTCCCGATGCACATCTACGGTATGGGCGGCGCCATGCGCCGGCTGTACGACCCGACACAGTACGACTTCCTCAAGCCCTATCAGCCGCTGAACCAGTTCATTTCGATCAGCGCGTTCCTCTTGTTCGCGACCCAGCTCATCTTCTTCCTGAACTTCTGGTGGAGCCTGTTCAAGGGGAAGCGAGCGGAGCAGAACCCGTGGCACGACAACGGACTAGAGTGGACGCTGCCGAGCCCTGCTCCCCACGGGAACTGGGAGCGCGTGCCGACGGTGTACCGCGGGCCGTACGAATTCAGCTCCCCGCAGGTCGCGGAGGACTACCTGCCGCAGACCCGCAAGCTGCCCACCGATCGCGAGCCGGTCCTCGCACCGGTCGCGGGCGACTGACGCCGAAAGGGACCGACCGATGACGCACGCCGTTGCCGCCTCCGCGATGCGCCCGCCGTTCCCGGCGGAGCGCGGCGTGGACGTCTACGACAAAAAGCTGGGGATGTGGGTGTTCCTCGGCTCGGAGGTGATGTTCTTCACCGCCCTGATCGGCTCCTACGTGATCCTGCGGTTCGGGGCGCCGGGGCCCTGGGCGCTCCCGGGCAAAGTGCTGAACATCCCGGTCACCGCGTTCAACACGTTTCTGCTGATCTGCTCCTCGGTTTCGATGGTGAAAGCCTACGCCGCCATCGCCAATGGGGACCAGAAATGGTTGAAGATCTGGTTCGGCCTCACCATCCTGTGCGGCGCCGGTTTCGTGGGAGTGCAGGCCTACGAGTACACGCACCTGATCCGCCACGGCTTTCTGCCGAGCGGCTACCGCGCCGGCAGCGAGCTGGCCGAGCTCGCGGCCGCGAATCCTGTGATGTATGGCCAGGCGGTGGCCGGACTGTACGGCTCGACCTTCTTCACGATGACGGGCTTCCACGGCTTCCACGTGACGTGCGGCGTGATCTCGATGCTCTACCTTTACGTCACGAAGGTGCTGCCGGGGAAATACTCCAAGGCGGACCATGCCGGAGTCGAAGTCGTCGGCCTGTACTGGCACTTCGTGGACCTCGTCTGGATCATCCTCTTCACGATCGTCTATCTGGTCTGAGGGACCTCCATGGACACCGCCCCGCCCCAACCTCACAAGCACCCGAACTACCTGCTGATCTGGCTCTACCTGTTTCTGCTGACGGTGGCGGAGCTCGGGCTGGCATTCGAGCTCCCCATCTCCAGGAACATGAAGCTGATCCTCCTCCTGTTTCTGGCGGTGTGGAAGGCGCTCCTCGTCGCCCTGTTCTTTATGCATCTGAAATTCGAACGGTGGAACCTGCGGATCCTGGCCATTGTGCCGCTGCCGCTGGCCGCGATCCTCATCCTCGCCGTCATCACGGAGCGCATCTGGTAGCGTTTCTCGAGCTGACCAAGCCTCGCATCACGCAGCTGGTCCTACTGACCGCCGCCACGGGGTTCTACCTCGGCTCAGAGGCCGGGGTGAGGCTCGCCCTGCTGCTGCACACCCTGGTGGGCACCGCCCTCGTGGCCGGGGGCACCAACGCCTTCAACCAGCTTCGCGAGCGCGACGTCGACGCCAGGATGCTGCGCACCCGCGGCCGGCCGCTCCCGTCGGGCCGGCTCACCCCACGTGCCGCCGGGATCTTCGCCGCCACCATCTCGGTCGCAGGTGTCGTCTACCTCGCCGCGCTGGTGAACCTCCTCACGGCGGCCCTCGCCGCCCTCACGCTCGTGAGTTACGTCGGGCTGTACACGCCGCTCAAGCGGCGCACGTCGCTCAACACGCTGATCGGCGCGGTGCCGGGCGCCTTGCCGATCGTCGGCGGGTGGACCGCCGCGGGCGGGAGCTTGGGCGCCGCGGCGTTCGCGCTGTTCTGGATCGTATTCCTGTGGCAGCTGCCTCACTTCCTCGCGCTCTCCTGGATCTACCGCGAGGACTACCGCCGCGGCGGCCTCGCCATG
>DASQAH010000053.1:0-5828 GCA_035635835.1 Gemmatimonadales bacterium | reverse complement strand
CCTGCCCGCGATGAGCTGCGCCGAATCGGCGAGCAGGACCTCGATCCCTGGACGCACCACCGGAGCAGGCACCTGCGCCGGCGCGGTGCAGAACAGCAGCAACCCCAACACCGAGAGATGATGCGCGCGCATAGACTCCTGGTGGTCCTCGCTCTGGCTGGTTGTGCGACGGCGCACCCCAACATCCCCTCATCACCGCCCTCTGTCTCTTCCCCACCGCCGCCGGCGACGGCCGGTCCGGCGCTCGGGCCGAGCGGCGCGGCGATCGACTCGATGCTTGCGGGGCTCTCCGCCCGTCAGAAGGTCGCCCAAGTGGTGATGCCCCGGCTCCCGGGAAACTACAGCGCGCTCGACGATTCCGCGTATGTCGTGGCGCAGCGCTGGGTGGACTCGCTCGAGCTGGGCGGCTTCGTCGTGTTCGCCGGTTCGCCGCTCGACGTCGCCGCCAAGATCAACGTTCTGCAGCGCCGCTCCCGGCTGCCGTTGCTGGTGTCGGCGGACCTCGAGTGGGGGGCGGGGATGCGGTTCGTGGGCGCCACCGTGTTCCCGCCGATCATGGCGGTGGGCGCGACGGGCGACCCCAAGGACGCCTACACGATCGGGGAAGCCGCGGCGCTCGAAGGCCGAGCGGTCGGTGTGCACGTCAATTTCGCCCCCGACGCCGACCTCAACAACAACCCGCTGAACCCGATCATCAACACCCGTTCATTTGGGGAGAATCCCCGAGCGGTCTCGAAGCTCGTGCAGGCCTACGTCCGCGGACTGCGCGACCACGGCATGCTGGCGACGCTGAAACACTTCCCCGGCCACGGCAACACGGAGAGCGACTCCCACATCGGCCTGCCGGTCATTTTCGCGCGCTATGGGCAGCTGGACACCCTGGAGCTGGTGCCGTTCCGGGCCGGCATCGAGGCCGGGGCCGACGTGGTCATGAGCGCCCACATCGCCTTTCCGGCGCTGACCGGGGACAGCGGTCCGGCGACGCTGTCCGCCGCAGCCATGACCGGCCTGCTGCGCGACTCGCTACGCTTCCGTGGCGTGGTGGTGACGGACGCGCTCGACATGGGCGCGATCGTCACGAAGTACGGCTCGGGGGAGGCTACGGTGCGCGCCTTCCTCGCCGGCGCGGACCTGCTCCTCATTCCCGCCGACCCGGATTCGGCCGTGAACGCGATGACGGCGGCGGTGACAAGCGGGCGGGTGTCGCGTGAGCGGCTCGACGCCTCCGTGCGCCGCGTGCTGGAGATCAAGGGTCGCCTCGGCTTGTTCGAGCGCCGCACCATGCCACTGGATTCGATCATGCGGGTGGTCGGTGCGAAGCGCGCGCAGGATGCAGCCAACGACATCGGCGTGCGCGCCCTCACGCTGGTCCGCGACACCAGTAGGACGCTGCGCGCCCTCCGCGCCCGCCGCTCGCGCATCGCCCTCATCGCCTACTCGGACGAAGGGAACAGCAGCGTCGCCTTTACCTTCGCCGACGTGTTGCGGCGCAACGGCGATACCGTGGACTACTTCCGGCTCTGGCCGATGTCCGGACCGGCCTCCTACGACTCGGCCCGGATCGTCCTGGCGCGCTCTCCCACGGCGGTGTTCGCCTCCAACGTCCATCCGATCTCGTCGCGCGGCAACATCTCCCTGCCCGATTCGTTGGCGCGCCTCATCACCGCGACCGATTCCGTCAAGCCGACGGTGATGATCAGCTTCGGCAGCCCGTATCTGTTGAGCCAGGCGCCGACGGTGAAGACGTACTTGCTGGCCTGGAGCGGCGCGCGCGCCTGCGAGCGCGCCGCGGCCCGGGCCCTGCTCGGGTACTCGCCGATCACCGGCCACCTGCCAATCCGCCTCCCCCCGTACGGGGTCGGCTTCGGCATCGTGATCCCCGATTCGACGGTGCCGCCCCTGTCACCGCCCGTCGCGCAGCCGTGAAGCGCTTTCTCGTCGCGACCGCCGCGGCGCTGGTCGCGTGCCATGCCGCTCCGCCGTCCGCCCTACCGCCCTCTCCCCCTGCCCCGCGGACCACCGTCCCGGCCCCGGCCGCCTTGGGGTTCGATAGCGCGGGGCTCGCCCTGGTTACCGATTACCTGCGCTCCCAAGTGGACAGCGCGTTCCCGAGCGCTGTGGTCGCGGTCGGGCGACATGGACGCCTCGCCTTGCTCGCCGCGGTCGGTCACTACGGCCAGAGCGACCCGAGAGCGGTAACCCCAGAGACGATCTACGACCTCGCCTCCCTGACCAAGGTGATCGGACTCACGACGGCGTGCATGCTGCTCGTGGACGAGGGGAAACTCGACCTCGATGCTCCAGTCCAGCAGTATCTCCCGGAGTTTCGCGGGTCAGGCAAGGACCGGGTCACAATCCGTCATCTGCTGACACACTCCTCAGGCCTGCCCGCCTGGCGGCCGCTGTGGCGCGAGGCGCACGATCGGCCGAGCGTGCTCGCACTGGTCGACACGACACCGCTCGACACGGTACCGGGCGTACGGTTCGAGTACTCGGACCTGGGCGCGATCGCCCTGATGCAGGTGGTGGAGCGGATCACGGGGGAGCGGATCGACCGCTATCTCGAGGAGCGGGTGTTCCACCCCCTCGGCATGAGCGCGACGCGCTATCTCCCACCGCTCACCTGGCGCGAGCGGATCGCGCCGACGGAGGACGACACAGCGTTCCGACATGGCGTGCTGCTCGGAGAGGTGCACGACGAGAACGCCGGACGCATGGGGGGCGTCTCGGGACACGCGGGGCTGTTCAGCAACGCGCCAGACCTGGCCGTGTTCGTGACGTGGCTGCTCGACATCCGTCGGGATCAGTTGACCCAGGGCCTGCGCTCCGCCACCCCCCACCACCCCCCCCCGGGACTTCCGAAGTTGAGCTCGCACACCGTCCAGGCGTTCCTCCACCGGCAGGACCTGCCCCACGGCTCCACTCGGGCACTCGGCTGGGACACCCCGGCCGACTCGGGCTATTCCAGCGCGGGCACGAAGCTCTCGCGTCGTGGATTCGGGCATACGGGGTTCACCGGCACATCCGTCTGGGTCGACCCCGAGCGAGACCTCTTCATCATCCTGCTCACCAACCGTGTACACCCGACGCGGGCCAACACGAAGATCCTTCAGGTGCGCCCGCGCGTGGCAGATCTGGTGATGGATGCGCTTCGGGAACCCGAGCGCTAGGAGAGGGGTTTGAGAGTGTGTTGACAGCTTTACGGTAAGGTTCTAAGTTGCGTGGTGACGGGAGGATAGAGATGACCACGATCCAGAAGCCGGCGCCGATCACGCTCACGCTAACGGAGACGGCGGCCGCCGAAGTGCAGAAGTTCATAGCCGAAGAGAAGGTGTCGGCCGAGACGGCGGGCCTGCGCATCGCGGTGCTCCCGGGCGGCTGCTCGGGCTTCAAATACAGTCTGAATATCGAGGAGCGACCGCTCGAGGACGACTTGGTGCTCGAGAGCGCCGGCGTGCGCCTCTTCGTGGACGGCTTCAGCGCGCAATACTTGAACGGCGTCCGGCTCGACTACAAGAGCAACTTCCAGGAGTCCGGGTTCGCCTTCGACAACCCGAACGCCAGTGGCGGTTGCGGCTGCGGATCGTCGTTCACTGTCTGAGCGGCGTTGACGCCTTCTGATTCGGCAGCACAGGCCCGCGTGTACGGCGGGCCTGTTCGTTTTTTGCTCCCCTCCCTCCCCCGCCTCCCCCACCTCCGCCGCCCCCTACTTCTTTCCGGTAGCTGAGCGGTGCGGTCCATCGACGTCGCGGTCATCGCCGTGTATTTCGCCGCGGTCATCGCCGCTGGCCTGTTGCTCGCCGGTCGGCAGCGGGACGCGAGCGACTACTTTCTCGGACACCGCGGCTTGCCCTGGTGGGCGATCATGCTGTCCATCGTCGCCACCGAGACGTCGGCCATCACCGTCATTTCCTTCCCCGGCATCGGGGCGCGCACCAACCTCACCTGGCTCCAGGTGACGTTCGGGTATCTGGTCGGCCGGATCGCCGTCGCCGCGCTCCTGCTGCCCGGCTATTTCGATGGCACCCAAGACACGGCCTATCAGCGTCTGGAGCGTCGCTTCGGGCCGCTCGCGCGCCGCGCCGCCTCCGGCGTGTTTCTGCTCACCCGTGCCCTCGCCGATTGCGTGCGCGTGTTCGCCACCGCGATCCCGCTCGCCATCATCACCCACTGGAGCCTGGCCGCCGGGATCCTCGCGATCGGTATCGTGACCGTCGTGTACACCTGGGTCGGGGGGCTCCGCGCCGTCGTCTGGGTGGACGTGATTCAGCTCTGCGTGTACTTGATCGGCGGTGTGGCGACGCTGATCGTCGCGACGCGCCTCGCCGGCGGGCCCGGTGCCTTCGCGCGCGCCTGGGACCAGGGGAAGCTGGTCATGCTGGACTTTCGCCTCTCGTTCACCGTGCTCTACACGTTCTGGGGTGGTCTCGTCGGTGGGGCGCTCCTGGCAAGCGCTTCGCACGGGACGGATCATCTGATCGTGCAGCGGCTGCTCGCGGCGCGGAATCTGAGGGACGCGCGGCGGGCGCTCATCGGCTCCGGGGTGTTCATCATCATCCAGATCGGGCTGTTCCTGCTGGTGGGCACAAGTCTGTGGTTGGCCGGCGCCGATCAGCCCGGGATGCGCAGCGATGCGATCTATCCGACCTTCATCATCACGCAGCTCCCCGCCGGGCTCGCCGGCCTCGTGGTCGCGGGGATCCTGGCCGCCGCCATGAGCAGCCACGCCTCCGCGGTCAACTCGCTCGCCTCCGCCTCCACCCATGACTTTTACGCGCCGCTGACAGGCCGCCAGGAGCCCGTCCATCTCCTGTGGGTGGGACGCTGGCTCACGCTGTTCTGGACGGCCGTGCTCGTCACGGGAGCCATGGCGTTTCGCGACCAGAACACTCCGGTCGTCCAACTCGCCCTCAGTGTCGCGTCCGTGACCTACGGCGGTCTCCTCGGGACCTACATCCTCGGCGGGCTGTGGCGCCGCGCGCGCCAGCGGGACGTGATCGTCGCGATCGTGACGAGCGTGGTGATCATGACGCCGATCGTCCTCGGGGCGGTGATCCCGCAGTTCCCCCAGCGGTGGCACTGGCTGCCGGGTCTCGCCTGGCCGTGGTATGTGCCGCTTGGCACGGGGATCACAGTGTGCGTGGGGATCGTCTCGTCATTGGTCGGATCGACGGATAATCGGATTGTCGAATCGCAAGCAGGAGCGTTATGAAATCACGGTCCGACAATCAGACACTCAGTCAATCCGATGTCTTACTCGGTGTTGACACCGGTGGGACCCACACGACCGTCGTCGTTGGGCGCCGGGACCTCACGGTGCTCGCCCGGGCGGAGGGCCCAGGGGCGGCCATGCGGCCCGAAGGCGCCGAGCAATCCGCCGTGGTCATCGCCGAGACGGCGCGTCGCGCGGCCGACCGGGCCGGCGTCCAGCTGCCAGCCGATCGTCTCGTGGTAGGAGCGGCGGGTGCCGGACGCGCCCAGGAGCAGCGCGCCCTTGAGGCGGCCCTGGTCGCGCACGGCGTGGCACACCAGGCTCGGGCGATGAGCGACGGCGAGATCGCGCTTGCCGCCGCGTTCGGAGGAGGGAGCGGAGAGGGAGCCGGCATCTTCTTGAACGCCGGGACCGGATCGATCGCCTTCGCGCGCGACCGGAACGGGCGGGTCCACCGCAGCGGTGGATACGGCTGGCAGCTCGGCGACGAGGGGGGCGGCTACTGGCTGGGGCGGCGGGCCCTGCTCGCCGCCGGCCGCGCCGTCGACGGGCGGGGAGAGGGGTCCACCCTGCTCTCGCGGTTACTCGCCGCGTTGGGGCTGACGGACTTCGACAC
>DASQAH010000052.1:0-4180 GCA_035635835.1 Gemmatimonadales bacterium | reverse complement strand
CGCGGTTACAGGCGTCCGGGGATGCCGCCGCCGGCGCGCTCGCGGGCTTCACCCACGACCTGGAGCGCTGGACCGAGACGGGCTCCGAGCACTTCGCGGTGGGCGAGGACGGGTTCAATTTCCGACTCCATTACGAGCATGCCTTGCGCGACACGGCGCCTGAGCTGTGGCGCTACGGGCATCGCCTGAAGGAGGAAGTGCAGGCGGACCTGAGCGAGCGGGCTCGGCGGCTCGACGCCAAGACGCCGTGGCCAGATCTGGTGGACCGCCTACGGGCCGAGCACCCGACGGCGGACGAACTCGTGGCGGCCTACACGGCAGAGATGCGCCGGGCGCGGGAGTTCGTAGTCGCACATGACCTCGTTCCGGTCCCCGAGGCGCCGCTTGAGGTGGTGCCGACACCGGCGTTCATGCGGCCGGTGATTCCCTTCGCTGCCTACGACAGTCCTGGGGCCTACTCACCCAACCGCACGGGTTGGTTCTACGTGACTGTGCCTGATCCAGCGCTGCCTGCCGCCCGGCGTGAGCGCATGCTCAGGGACCATTGCCGCTACGAGCTGGCGGTGACCGCCTTGCACGAGGGCTTTCCGGGCCATCACCTGCACCTGGTGCAGGCCCAGGCGCAGGCGTCGCACGTGCGGAAGAACCTGGCGACACCTCTCACCATCGAGGGGTGGGCGCTCTATTGCGAGGATATGATGGCGGAGCAGGGGTTCTACGCCAAGGAGGAAGAGCGGTTCTTCCAGCGCGTGCACCTGTTGTGGCGGGCCGTGCGGGTACTGCTCGACGTCGGGTTGCACACGAGAGGGATGACGATCCAGCAGGCAGTCGACATGATGGTGCACGACTTGCACCTGGAGCGCACCAACGCAGAGGACGAGGTGCGACGCTACTGCGCAACGCCAGGCTACCAGTTGTGCTACGCGGTCGGGCGGCGCGAGCTGCTGCGACTGCGCGAGGACTTCCACGCCGCCCGCAAGCGTGCCTTCACCCTGCGTGCGTTCCACGACGCGATCCTCCCGTACGGAGGCCTTTCGGTCACCCTGATGCGGTGGGGCCTGGGCCTCGGTGGGTAAGCTTCCCCGGCCGGTCGCGCTCTTCGGGTTCGTCTCGCTGCTCAACGACTTCGCGAGTGAGATGGTGTACCCGCTGCTGCCGGCGTTCGTCACGGGGGTGTTGGGGGCAGGGGCCGTGGCTCTCGGTACACTCGACGGGGCCGCGGAGCTCGCGGCGGCGTTGGTGAAGTTCGGCTCGGGTCGGGCGTCGGATCGCTCTGCGCGGCGCGGGCCACTCATCATCCTCGGCTACCTGATCGCGGTTGTCGTACGGCCCGTCATCGCGGTAACCGCCGCGGCGTGGCAAGTGATCGGCTTGCGTGTGGTGGACCGCGTAGGCAAGGGGCTCCGCACCCCGCCGCGCGACGCACTCATCGCCGACGTCACGCCGTTGGAGATGCGGGGCCGGGCGTTCGGGCTGCAGCGCGGCATGGACCACGCGGGGGCGGTGCTGGGGCCCCTCGCGGCCTGGGGGTTGCTGCGCTGGCGCGCCACGGACCTGCGCGGCATCATCGCGGCGAGCATCGTGCCGGGGGTCCTGGTGTTGGTGCTGGCCGTGATGGCGGTTGGGCGGTCGGGCGCTCAGGCGAGCAGTGGCTCCCCTGCCGCTCCTCACCCTGAGGCAGCGCCGACGGCCCGGCGGTCCGGCCGCCCGAGCGCCCTGTACGCCATCATCGCCTTCTATCTCCTGCGCATGCCCGAGACCCTCGTGATCCTACGCTCCCAGCAGCTCGGTGTGTCGGTGGCGTCGGTGCTGCTGTTGTGGGCGGCGTTGCACGTGGTGCGCTCGTCGTCGAGCTTCGTCGGCGGCGCGCTGTCGGATCGGATCGGTCCCGCGCGAACCATGTGGCTCGGCTGGATCGTGTACGCACTCATCGCCGCCGGGTTCGCGCTGGCGCGCGCACCGGGACAGGCGTGGGCCCTCTTCCTGGCATTAGGTCTCGTAGCCGGCCTTACCGAGAGCCCCGAGCGCGCTCTCGTCGCCAGGGCATCGGGGGGTCACCAGGGGAGCGGTTTCGGCGGCTATCATGGTTGGACCGGTCTCGCGGCCCTGGCGGGAGGCGTGGTGCTCGGCTGGGCGTTCCAAGGCTTCGGCGCCCCGTGGGCATTCGGCGCCAGCGCCGTAGGCGGGGCCGCGCTGGCACTCGCCTGGCCGATTCTCTCTCATGGAGTCGCAGCAGCCGTCCCTTCGAGCAAGGAGTGAGTTATGCGGATCTCGATCGCCGTCGCCCTGCTACTCTCGGCCTCCACGGCCGCCGCGCAGGATCATCACGTCATCAACCCGCCGGGCGCTGCCCTCGGCTTGCCGTTCTCGAGCGCGGTGCGCGTCGGCACGATGCTCTATCTGTCGGGCCAGATCGGCAACACGCCCGGCACCCGACAGCTGGCCGACACCGGCATCGCCGGGCAAACGAAGCAGGCGTTCGAGAACATCAAGACCGTACTCGCGGCCGCGGGGAGCTCCCTCGAGCGCGTCGTGAAGTGCACGGTGTTCCTGCTGGACATCAAGGACTACGCAGCGATGAACGCGGTCTACGCGACCTATTTTCCCAAGGATCCACCGGCGCGCTCGACCGTGGCCGGGAGCGGGTTGGCGTTGGGGGCGCGAGTCGAGATCGAATGTCTGGCGACGGTGGGGGGGGGGAGCTAAGTCACGGCGCGACTTGCCGATGTTCAAAGCCGAACATAGGTTCGAATTCCTTGGCACCCTACACGTGGTCGCTGGCCGCGCGGGAGGCGCCGGCCCCCCCGACGGCGGGGGCGGCCGTGACGCAGGAACAGCCCGATCCACAGCGCATCGCCGAGAGCCTGTCCGGCCGCGTCGTCGTCGTCACGGGCGGCGCCACGGGGCTGGGTCGGGCGGCTTGTCTCGAATTCGCGCAGCGCGGCGCCGGGATCGCTTTCAACTACCTGGACCTCCCCGGGCGGGACGTCTCTGCCCAGGCGCTGCTCACCGAGACTGCTATCAAGGCGGTGGGTGTCCCCGTCTACTCGGCGCGATGCGATGTGCGCAGCCACGACGAGGTAGAGCGGTTCGTCACGCAGGTGAGGGAGCGGCTCGGGGGCGTGCACTGCCTCGTCAATAACGCAGGCGTCACCCACGACGGCGCGCTGTGGCGGCTCACCCAGGAAGCGTGGCGCGAGGTGATGGAGACGAACGTCACCGGCGCGTTCAACTGCATCCAGGCGGTGTCCGGCCCGATGCGCGCACAGCGCTACGGCAAGATCGTGAACGTGGCGAGCCACCAGGCGTTCCGCCCTGGCTTCGGGATTGCCAACTACGCGACTAGCAAAGCGGCTATCATCGGGCTCACCCGGTCGGCGGCGGTGGATTTGGGCTCCTCGAACATCAACGTCAACGCCATCGCCCCCGGCTTCGTGAAGACCGAGTTGCTCACCAAGCTGCCGCGCGAGGTGCTGGAGCGCGCCGAGCGGGAGTCGGTGCTGGGGCGCGTGGCAGATCCGGAAGACGTGGCGCGCGTCATCGTGTTTTTGTGCAGCGAGGCGTCGCGGCACATCACCGGACAAGTCATCGTGGTGGACGGGGGCCTCACGCTCGCCTCTTGAACAGCGGGACGAATCCTTGACAACTACATGGGTGGTGCGTGGTGCGGGGTGGGTGATCGCGCTCGCGGCGGCGTGCGCGGGGCATCATGTCGACCAGACAGCCGGATCCAAGCCCACCACGCCGCTGCCCACCGCAGGGCTCGCCGGTCAGCAGGTGAGCCTGTTCCCGCTCACGCTGATCGCCGCCGAGGATTCGCTCCACTGGGATGTGCAGCTGGGCGACCGGCACACGGCCCTCGCCAAGGCTGACAGCGTCATCGGCACCGTGATCAAAGCTCGCGCCCCGGAGGTGACGTGGGTGCTACCCGAGGAGTTGCGGCGCGTGGCGCGCCGGGCGCCCAGCGTCGCGACCGACCCGGAGCAGATGAGCACGGCGCTGCTGCGTGCTGAGAACATCGTGGCCGTCCCCGACCCGCTGCGCAGCCAGTTGCGCACCCTCGTGGCGATCGCCGGTGGCCGCTACGCGCTCATCCCTGCCGCTCTCCTGTATCATCGGACGCTCGGACCCTCGGACAGTCTGACGGCCACCCCCCGTCCTACCACCCCCGCGGGAGGGG
>DASQAH010000051.1:0-18192 GCA_035635835.1 Gemmatimonadales bacterium | reverse complement strand
TTCCTGGTGGCGCCCAGATACTCGACTAGCTGCCGACCCGCTGCTTCAAGGATGCCGGTCTCCTCCCCCAGCCACCGAATCGCCGCCGCCGGATCGTCCAGGCGGTCGGTGACATCCTGCCGCAGCCGCGAGACCTCCTCGGACAGCTCAGCGGTGCGTGCCGGCGCTTCGCCCAGCCAGAAGGGGATCGTCGGCGGCTGGCCCTGCGCGTCGGCGACCCGGACCTGCCCGGACTCGACCTTGCGGATCAGATAGGAGGCGTTGCCGAGCTGAAAGATGTCGCCGGCCGAGCTCTCGATGGCGAAGTCCTCGTTTAGGGTCCCCACGAACGTCTCGGTCGGCTCCAGGATCACGCGGTAGTCGCCGACGTCGGGGATCGCCCCGCCCGAGGTGATCGCCGCCAGGCGGGCGCCGCGCCGGCCCCGCAGCCGCCGGTTCACCCCGTCGTAATGGATGTGGGCGCCGCGCCGGCCCCGCTTAGTTGTGAACCCCTCGGCCAGCATCTGGACGACCTCGTCGAACTCCTTGTGCGTAAGGTCGCGGTAGGGCCAGGCGGAGCGCACCAGCTCGAACAGCCGGTCCTCCTCCCACTCCTCTCCAGCCGCAGCCGCGACGATCTGCTGCGCCAGGATGTCGAGCGGCTTTTCGGGAATGATCAGCCGGTCGAGGCGCCCGGCCCTGACCCCGCGTAGCAAGGCGGTGCACTCGACCAGGTCGTCGCGCGAGAGCGGGAAGAGGCGGCCCTTGGGAATCGCCTCCAAGCGATGCCCCGAGCGGCCCACGCGCTGCAACAGCGTCGCGATAGACCGCGGCGTAGCGATCTGGCACACGAGGTCGACGGTCCCGATGTCGATTCCCAGCTCGAGCGACGCGGTGGCGACCAGGGCCTTGAGCGCGCCTGTCTTGAGCCGCGATTCGGCCTCGAGCCGCTTCTCCTTGGAGAGGCTGCCGTGGTGCGACGTCACGTGCTCGGCACCCAGCCGCTCGGACAGGTGCAGCGTCAGCCGCTCGGCCAGGCGTCGCGTGTTCACGAACACCAGGGTGGTGCGGTGCTCCGCGATCAGCTGCGCCAGGCGGTCGTAGATCTCCTCCCACACCTCGTGGCTCATCACCGCCTCGAGCGGCGAGCTCGGAATCTCCAGCGCGAGATCGAGGGTGCGCGCGTGACCGGTGTCGATGATATCAGGCAGCGGCGCCGATGTGCCGACCAGGAACCGCGCGATCTCCTCGATCGGCCGCTGCGTCGCCGAGAGACCGACCCGTTGGGCGCGCCGGCCGGTCAGGGCGTCCAGCCGAGCGAGCGACAGCGCCAGGTGGCTGCCGCGCTTGTCGCGCGCCACGGCATGGATCTCGTCCACGATCACGGTGCGCACGGTGCGCAGCATCTCGCGCGCGCGCTCCGAGGTGAGAATGAGGTAGAGCGATTCCGGCGTGGTGACGAGGATGTGCGGCGGCCGCTTCACCATCCCCTGCCGCTCGCCCGCCGGCGTGTCGCCGGTGCGGACGAGGGGGCGGATCTCGACGTCCGGCAGTCCCTGCTCGGCCAGGGCCGCGCGGATCTGCTCCAGCGGCTCCGCCAGGTTCTTCTGAATGTCGTTGGATAGCGCTTTCAGGGGGGAGACGTAGACGATCTGGGTCTCGTCGGGCAGGGCCCCTCCCCCTTCCAGCCCCTGACGCACCAGGGAGTCGATCGCGGAGAGGAAGGCGGCGAAGGTCTTGCCGGAGCCGGTCGGTGCCGCGATCAGCGCGTCGCCGCCCGCCTGGATGACGGGCCAGGCGCGCCGCTGCGGCTCGGTGGGTTCGCGGAACCGCGCCTCGAACCAGCGAGCTACCGCCGGATGGAACATCGCTACCCCAGGACGCCCGCGAGCGACGCGCCGCGCAGGGCCGCCACCCGCTCGATCGTTTCACCGATCTTGTTGTTCGGCGTGGAGGCTCCGGCCGTCACGCCGACGGTCACCGGACCCCCGGGGAACCAGCCCTCGCGGCGCTCCTCGCGCTTCGCCCCCACCGGCCGGAACCGGATGCTCCCGGCCTCGACGTCGATGCAGCTCGCGTCCTCGATGTGGTAGGTGGGCACCTTCGCGTGGCAGATCGCCGCGAGGTGGGTCGTGTTGCTCGAGTTGTAGCCGCCGATCACGATCATGAGGTCGAGCGGCTCGGCAATCAGCTTCAGTACCGCGTCCTGGCGGTCCTGGGTCGCCGAGCAAATCGTGTCGAAGGTGCGGAAGTGCTCGCTGAGAGTCGTCGCGCCGTAGCGCACCTCCATGCTCTTGCGCAGCTCGGCGGCGATGGCGAGCGACTCGCCCGACAACATCGTCGTCTGATTCGCGACGCCGACCCGCACTAAGTCCCGGTCAGGATCGAATCCCGGGGACATCGCATGTCCGAAACTGGCCAGAAACCGCTCCCGGCTCCCGGCTGCTTCGATGTATTGGCACACCACCCGGGCCTCCCCCATGTCCCGCACCACCAGGTAGTGGCCGCCGGGGTACTTGGTCACCTGGCTCGACGTCGCCTTGGTCTCCTCGTGGAAATACTTGCCGTGGATCACCGCCGTGTAGCCATCCCGCGCGTAGGCGTCGACCCGCTTCCACACATTCAGCACGGAGCCGCAGGTGGTATCCACCAGCACGCACCCCAGCGCCCGTAGCCGCTCGAAATCCTGTACAGTCACCCCGAACGCCGGCAGGATCACCACGTCTTCCGGTTGCACGGCGCCAAAGTCGAATTCGCCGCCCTCCGGCCGGTGCAGGAACTGCACCCCCATGGACTGCAGCTTGGCGTTCACGTGCGGGTTGTGAATGATCTCGCCTACGAGGAAGGTGCGCTTCCCGGGAAACTTGGTGCGGGTCTCGTAGGCGTACTCCACGGCGCGATCCACCCCGTAGCAGAACCCGAATTCCCCTGCTAGGCGGAAGGTCACGTCGCCGACGGTGAGCGCGAATCCGGCGTTACGGACGGCATCCACCACGCGGCTGTGGTAGTCGGCGGCAAGGGCGCCCTCGATGGCGCCCTTGAGTCCGAAGCCCTTGCGGTAATAGGTCTGCTCCACGTCTTCAATCTAACGGCGTCCCACCGCCCGCGCGCACCGCATCGAGCACGCGCTGGACCTGAACGCCGTCGCGGAACGTGGCCGGTGTCCCCGCAGCCGTGCCGCCTTCCACCACCGTCACCAGCTCGCGCATCAGCCGCACGAACGAGCGGGCCCACATGTTGTTGACCGGCATCTGGCCAGCAGGGTCGTCCGGCACGGAGATGTCCTCGAGCGGCGCACCGGGCCGACCCAGCTCGAGCTTCGTCTCGCCAGTGAGCACTACCGTTCCGTCGCTGCCGGTGACGTGTGCCTGGTGGCCCGTCCCGTGAAACCCTACCGCGGAGAGCGTCACGGTCGCTACCGCGCCGGTCCCGAGTCGCAGTACGAAGCTGGCGAAGTCGTCCGCCGTCACCACCCGTACAGCGCCCGTCTCGTCGCGGCGCTGCTTCACGAACGTCGCGACACCGCCCGCCACGTGGACCACTTCACTCGCCGTCCAATAGCGGCACAAGTCGATGAGGTGCGAGCCGACAGCGCCGAGCAGCCCGCCGCCCTTCGTGGCGTCCGACCACCAGGTCCACGGGGCATCGCCGGCCTGGGGGCGCCCATCGCCGCGCAGATAAGGCCGCAGCACGAGCTCGAGGTGGCGCACCTCGCCCATCACGCCGGCACGGATCAGGTCGTGGACCTTGCGCCGGTTGGGCTCGTAACGCAGTTCGTGGTCGACCCAGGCGACCTGCCCGTGCCGCCGCTCCGCGGCGGCGAGCATCCGGTTCGCCTCGCCCGCGTTCAACGCCGTCGGCTTCTCACACAGCACGTGCTTGCCCGCCGCAAGGGCGGCAACCGCGTAGGGCGCGTGGGTATCGGGCGTCGAGGAAATGATGACGAGGTCCACGTCGGCTGAGCGCACGAGCTCGAGTCCATCATCGAAGACGTGGGGGATTCCAAACTCGCGGGCCACTGTCTCGGCATTGGCTCGCCGGCCGCTTGCGACCGCCGTTACGCGGACGCCAGGCACGAGCCGCAGCCCGGGCAGCTGCACCCGCCGTGCGAAGCCTGTCCCGATCACGCCGATCCGAACCGTCACGGCCGCGCCTCGCACCGCACGGTGTCCGCGCCCGGGGAGGGGCGGGATGTCGCAAACACCGCCACGACGCGCACGCGCCGCGCGCCCATAGTCTCCAGCCCGCTGCCGTACACGGCGGTCGAGACCCGCCGCCTTCCCGCACCGCTGTCCCCGCTGACGGTGACCGTCACGGAGCCGCTGTCCAGCACGACTCCGTGCGCCAGCTCTGCGGTCATAAATCGCACAGCCACCACGGCGCCACGCGGGGTCGACGTGTCCCCACGCTGGATGATCCGGTAGCGCCCCTTCGGTATTGAGTCGCCGGGCCGCAGCCAAACCAGCGCGCCATTACCCTGAACCTCGCCCTCCAGGAGGAACCCACGCCCACCGCCACAGCGCCGCAGCGACGCCGACGTCACGAAGCGGATGCTGTCACGCGGCGTGTACTGCACGCGCGCGATGACGCCACCCTCTCCGTCACCACTCGCCGCGCCACACCCCGCCATCGCCAGACCCAGTAGCATGGCCGCCCGGCTCACGGCGTCTCCACTCCCAGCGCCGCACGGGCGGCCTCGGAGGTGAGCGTGTGAGGAGCGAGCGCCTGAATCAGCCCCGCCGGCAGCGCTTTAGGCCGCAGCTTTTCGCGATCCACGCACACCAGCACCATCCATCCGGCGGCGCCCAGCCGGGCGGAGTCTTTCCGCAGGACGTCGAAGTTGAGCGTCATGGATTTGGTGCCGATCCGACCGACGTAGGCGGCCACCCGCAGACGGTCGTCCAGCCGCGCAGGCCAGTAAAACTCGCTGTGCACCGCTTTGCGCGGCAGCCAAATGTCGTAGCGGTCGAACACCTGCGCGTAGGCCAGGCCGCACGAGCGGAACAGCTCCGTCTCGGCGATCTCGAAGAACCGGACGTAGGACCCGTAAAAAATGATGCCCGCGAAGTCCACATCGGACCAGCGGACATACTCTTCGATGACGTACGGGGCGGGCATGCCCGGGGAAGCTAACGCCTAGTGGGTCTCGCGAAAGCGGTGGAGTCCGTACGCCCGGAGGCGACGCCACAGGGTCGTCCGACTGATGCCGAGCCGCCGGGAGGCTTCGGCCAGTCGCCCGCCAGTCGCTTTCAGCATTTCCATGATCGCGCGCCGCTCGCGCTCAGCCAGCGTGCCCTCCCCTCCCCCCCCTCCCCCCCCTCCACCTACTCCACCCCCCGCCCCGCTGTCGTTCTCGGAGGCGGGGAGGATCACGGCGTCGCCCAGCAGCGAGCCACCAATCTGCAGCCGCTTGGACCGGCCTCCCAGCGTCGAGAGGCGGCGCCTCAGCACTTCCGGTCGCGCCGTGGCCAGCTCATCCATCCCCTCGACCAGCCGCCGCGCGCTTCGGTTCGCGTACACCAGGCGCCCGAAGGAATCGAACACCACGATTCCTTCTTCGATCGACTCCATGATGGCCTTTTCGAACGGCGCAAACGAGAAGGGCGGCGGCGGCTGTGGCATCTTCTCCTGAGCGGCCCTCATAGCGTACTCCAGAACCGGGACGTTCAACTCATCGCGGACCATACGTGAGACCCTCGCTCCGGCGCGGCGTCACGCCTCGTCCCTGCGCCCCCGTAGGGACTTGCCGGACCCGTTCGCATCTCGCATCATTGACCGAACGATCAATATCATGCCTCGAGACTCCGCTCCCACACGTTCTGCGATCCTCGCGGCCGCACTTCAGACACTGCGGGGCGACGGGCTCGACGGCTTTTCGATCGCGACCGTTGCCCAGGGTGCAGCGGTACCCAAGGGCCTCGTCTTGTATCATTTTCGCTCCCGCCAGCAGCTCCTGGCGAGCTGTGGCAAGGCTATCGCCGAGGAGCGCTCGCGCCGGTTGGCCGGCGCGCAGGCGGGCGGCGGGGCCGGCGGGGCCGGCGGGGGCAGCGGGGGCAGCGGGGGCGGGCCGGGCGCAGCGGTCGCCGATGCATGCTGGGAGGAGCTGCGGCGCCAGGACGCCGATGGCACCACAAGGGCTTGGCTCGTGCTCTGCGGCGCAGGCATGATTGACCGATCGGTCAAACAGGAAGACTTCGAAGAAACGGCCCGCAACATGCTGCTCGACGGCTGTGCGGCAGCCATGGCCACGGGGGCGCCGCTGCAGGAGGTGAGGGAGGCCTTCGACACCGGGTGGCTCGCCCTGCTCGATCTCGCGAGCCGCCCTTAACGCCGTCGCGGCCGGCGCCCGCCGCGAATCAATCGCCCCCGCTCGGCCCGCGGCAGCTCCGAGAGCTGGCGCCGCAGCTCTTCGGGACTCTCCCCCCGCACCGCGGGGTGCCTCCCTCGCACGACCGCGAACCGCACCGGACGATCGAAGGTCGGGAGGTCGCGCCACTGCAGGCGCCGCGCCTGGCCTTCCTTCAGACGCAGCCGCACGAGGCCAACACCTTCTTCCACCACGTACTCAAGCGGCACGCGATCCCCATACAGGTGCACGGACGCGGGAAGCCCGTCCAGTCGAGCACGTTCCGACTCCGGGATGAGAGCCTCTACATCGAGCTCGAGCCTTGTGGCCAGGAAGTCCTCCCAGGAGCTCACGCGCGTGAGCTGCGCCGTGATGCGCTCGGCGACGCGCGCCGTAGCCGCGGCCGCCAGGGTCCCCCCCGAGCGACGCCAGTACTCCCCCAGCTTCTCGCTCGCACGACGTAGCCGCCCCTGATCCGGGTGCGCCGTCTCCCCTGCCAACAGGGCTGCGACCAGCGCCTGCCGCGCCGCGTCGACGAGCTCGCGCGGGAACGGCGACGCCAGCGGCTCCACGTCCCGCTCGAGTAGGAAGCCGAAGTAATGAACCTCACGCGCCGCCGCCAGGCCCTCGCGACGACGCTGGCGCTGGAAGACGACCGAGGGGGGGCTGCGTCGGGCATAGCGCCGGATCGCCTGCTCGGGGATCTGGGTGCCCTCGATGCTGGCACGCGGCACGCCGAAGCGATCAGCGAAATAGCGCAGCGAGCCCGCGACCGCGCCCCAGCTGCCGCACACCGACCCACGCGACACCCGTGCCTCCTGCCCGTCGGCCGTCTCCTCGTCGATGACGAGATCAAAGGGCATGATCTTAGCGACCAGGTCGGCGAAAGCAGCGAGCGTTTGGTCGCGGGCGAAGGGCAGCTTGTCGGGCAGCGGCAGCTCGAGCTGACGGTAGACGGACGCCGTCCCTAGCGCCACGTCTTCGATCGCCTTCACCAGAATCCCTCGTCCCTCCGCCCACCGGTCGATGGCCTCCTGGAACAGATGGCGCGGCAGCCCATAGACTTCGCCGAGGTAACCGTGTTTGTTCACCGCCTCCGCGTAGACGTTGTAGGCGGTGAGATGGTCGCTGCCCGGCACGGTCAACCCGCGCAGGTCTCGCTCCTCCCGCGTCATGCGGTGCAGCGATTCGATGTTGGCGGCGACCGCCACCATCGGGACCAGCGCGGGGTCGGCGTACACCAGGAGCTCACCCCAGGGGCGCTCGACTGGCATCGCCTCCACCTCGCGCCCGTAGGAGGTGAGCCTGCCGGCCTCGATCAGGCCGCGCTCCGTGAGGTGTTCTACCGAAGAGCGGTAGGCGCGCCGATCGAGCGGCACCGGCAAGTCCAGATCTTGCGCGTCCACACCGAGCGCCGCGCACGTGATCGCCACGCGCTCGGCGTCGCCGGCCAGCTGGAACTCCGGAGGCGTGGGTACCAGCCGCTCGAACGTGACATCCCGATCGCTCAGGATGTAGACCTCTCCTCGCTCGACGCGCCCGTGCACCCGGCCGGCCATCTGGAGGATCTCGTTCGCGCCGAGGTACAGCCTCGTCAGCACGTTGCGGCCCCGCTCCACCACGTTGGCGTACCGGGCGTCGTAGATCACGACCGTGTCCAGCCCGCGAATGTTGAGGGCGGACTGCCCCGCCGCCGTCATCGCCAGCAGGAACGGTCGGCTGACCGCGCCGTCGAGGAACGGTCGGATGACGCGAATTGGCTCCCCGCCGTGGTAGAAGGCGGTCGCGAGCCGCGGCCAGCGGTGACCGATATCCTGCGCGATTTCCTCGACTTCCGCGCGAGTGGGAACGAACACCGCCGCGCCGTGGCGCTCGCGTACAAGGCGCTGAATGAACCGATCGTTCAGGAATTCGTGGGGACGCAGCGGCAGCACGCTGACAGCGGCCGCCCGGGCCGGATCGAACGCCCGCGTCTCGAGCACCTCGGCCGAATCCAGGTAGCGGGCGTAGAAGCTCGGGTCCACCGTGGCCGACAGCCAGATGAACCGACAGCGCACCCGCTTGCCCAAGGCCAGGCACAGCTCCATTTCCGCCGAGGTCTGGTGGATCTCGTCGACCACAAGCGTGTCCCGCGCGGTGATCAGGCCGTCCTGGAACCACCGCCGGGCGATCCCGGTGGTGACGATGACGACGTTCCAGGTGGGAGTCTCCGGCGTGGCCTCGCGCTCACGGTTGACGACACCGACCTTGAGCGGAGCCTGCAGGATCTTGTGGGCAATCTGGCGGACGGCGAGGGTCTTGCCGGTGCCCGTCCCCGCGACGATGCCGAAACCGCGGCCCGATTCGGCGAGCCGGCGAATGTCGGCGCCGTGCTCGCGTTCGAGCAGGGTTTCGAGCTCGAGACCGAACGCGAGCTCGATCGTCTCGCACGCCGCCCGTGTCGGCGCGATCACGATCACCCGCCCGGTGGCGGGCTCGGCAGCGAGGAAGGCCTGAGGATCGGGGGGAAGAAAGTGATCGCGGCTCTGTCGCACAGCCGCAAATATAGGCCGGGGGTTCGGGCGAGACACCCTCCGAGCGCTTAGTCGCCCAGACTGATCCCCAGGTCCCGCGCCGTGGCGATGGTGTCTGAGTCCAGGGGCACTCGCTTCGGGGTGGCCAGCGCTTGCGCCAGGGGGACGGCGGCGATGATGGGCGGTTGCAGCGCAACCATGTCGCCGAAGCGTCGCTCGGCGATGAGCCGCACCGCGGCGGTGCCGAACCGCAGGCCCAGCAGCCGATCGAAGGTGGTGGGGCTGCCCCCCCGCTGCAGGTGTCCCAGCACCAGGGACCGGGTCTCCTTGCCCGTCATCTGCTGCACCGAGTGGGCCACCTTGTCCGCGATGCCGCCGAGCCGTTCATGCTCGGGGTCGATGAGGGAGACCGCGCCGCCGCGCGGCACGGCGCCCTCGGCCACCACGACGATGCTGAAGTGACGGCCTTCGGCTTCCCGGCGCCGGATCTTTTCGCATACCTGCCCGATGTCGAACGGGATCTCAGGGATCAGGATCACGTCGGCCGATCCGGAGATACCAGCGTTGAGGGCGATGAAGCCGGCGTGGCGCCCCATGACCTCGACCACCATCACCCGCTCATGGCTTTCGGCGGTCGAGTGCAGCTTGTCGATCGCGTCGGTGGCCGTGGCGACGGCGGTGTCGAACCCGAACGTCGCCACAGTGCCGCCGACATCGTTGTCGATCGTCTTGGGAACGCCGACAACGGGGATGCCCTTCTGCATCAGCTGCAGCGCGATGGCCAGGGAGCCGTCGCCCCCGATGGCGATCATGGCGTCGATACCGTGCGCGTGGAATGCGGCGACCGCATCGTCGGAGCGGTCGCGCTCGATCCAGCCGCCGCCCGGCGCCGGCTCGCGGAACTTGAATGGATCCCCGCGGTTGGAAGTGCCCAGGATCGTGCCGCCCAGGTGAGTGATGCCGCGGACCTCGCTCGCCCCGAGCGGCACAACGCGGTCTTCACCCAGCAAACCGCCGTAGCCACGCCGGATTCCGACGCACTCCCAGCCACGGTGGATCGCCGACAGCACTGCTCCCCGGATGACGGCGTTGAGACCTGGTGCATCGCCGCCTCCGGTCGAGATCGCGATCTTCACGTTATCCCAGGGATTGCTTGATCAGCCGCAGCACCTCGCCCGCTTGGGCGTGGCGTCCCAGTCCCTTCTTGGAGAAGATCCGGCGCCCGTCCACATCCACCTCGAATACGCCTCCCGAGGACTGGATGAGTTTGACCTCGGCGTGCGGGTATCCCTTCCGAATCTCGGCCGCCAGACCGGTGGCCCGAGGCTCGTAGTTTCAAACGACGCAGTACTCGATGGTCACTTGCATAGCGTCAACGTTAGTCGCGCTTGACACACCGCGCCACACGGCCGAGTTTGCGCGGCATCCACCACGCTCCAGTCGTTCCCGACCCGGTCACATGAGCCCACCCCCGCGGCTGCTCTGGTCTCCCGCGCGGTCCGTTCAGGTGACCATCGCCATCGGCGTCGCGCTCGCCGCCGGCTGGTCGCTCGTCGCGTATGGCACTGGGCGGGTCCCGGCGGGTCCGGGCTTCGGACTGGCTGCCCTCGCCCTCGTCGTCGTCGGCGCCCTCACCCGCCGCTACGGCGTCTCGCTGCCGGGCAACGGCTTCTCGTCCTACGTGCTCGGGACGATGGTCTTCGCGATCCTGGACCGCGGGTGGACGTTCGCCGCCCTCGTCGCGCCGCTCGCGATGATCCTGGGCGACGTGTTCCTACGGCGCTTGCCGGTGCGCGCCGCGCTTGGCAACGCCGCGCACCTCACTGCGGGTTGCGCCCTCGTCGGGATCGCCTATGGCGGGCTGGGTGGCCCCACTGGACGGGCCGCCCTGAGCAGCGCGAACCTGCTGCCCCTCATCGCGCTTCTCGTGCTGCTGCCGCTGGTCGTGAACGCCACGTTCTACCTGGAGCTCGCGCTCGGGCGCGCGCTTGCGTGGGTAGACGCGCCGCTCACCATTCGGTGGGAGGCGATCGTCTACGTGACGTCGGCCGCACTCGCGTTGGGGTGGCTCGGCCTGACGAGCGGGGCGGGAGCGGGGCTGTCGGCCGGCCCGCTCGCCGTGCTGGCATCAGCCCTGGCCGCGGCGACGGCGGGCTCGGTCTACATCATCCGCATGGGAGTACGGGCCGACGAGCTCCAGCTGATCCAGCGGCTCTCCCAGGCCATCGCGGCGGAGATCAATCTGGCCCGCAGCTTCCAACACATTCAGGCCCTGACCCGCCGCCTCGTCCCCTGGGAGCACATGGGGTTCGCGCGCTACGACGCCAAGCGCCGCGAGATGGAGCTAATCGCCGACACGGCGACGGGAGAGAGAGGAGAGAGAGGGGGGGGAGGAGCTGGCCGCTCCCCGACATTCCGCTTCGACGCCGATGCCGGCTTGACCGGCGAGGCAGTGCGTGCCAAGCGGCCCCTGGTGGCGCACGCCCTGCGCCGCGACCAGGTCGTTGTGCCCGGTGGGGAGACCCCCGGCTCCGAGGTTCTGGTGCCGCTGTACCACGCCGGCCAACTCATGGGCCTGTGGAGCGTGCGGCACTCGGACCCCTACATGTACCGCCAGTCCGACGGCGACATGCTGAATCTGTTGGCCCCGCAGCTCGCGTTGATGCTGGCGCTGGATGGCGCGGTGCGCCCCGTCATCGGCGCGTCCGATCAGATGACGCAATACCTGCAGACCCTGACGACCACTGCCCAAGCAATCCACGCGTCCAGCCAGGAGGTCGCGGCCGCCGCGCAGCGCGCGAGCCAGGGCGCTGCCCAGGCCACCGGCGTGGTCGTCAACGTGACGAAGGAAGCACACGAGCTGCGCCGCAGCGCAGGCGACGTCGCGACTGGCGGCGACCAGACGAGAGAGGCGGGGGCGCAGATGGAGACGACGGCGGCGAGAGTGCGCTCCGCCACGCAAGGGGCCTTGCGACGGCTGACCGAGCTCGGCTCCACCACCGAGGAGAGCGTCTCCGAAGTCGTGCGCCTGCGAGAAGTCGCTGCGGAGGTCGAGAAGTTCTCCGAGACGATCGGGTCTATCGCCAATCAGACGAATCTGCTCGCCCTCAACGCCACCATTGAAGCGGCGCGTGCCGGGGTGCACGGGCGCGGCTTCGCGGTCGTCGCGGACGAGGTACACAAACTCGCCGAAGCGAGCGGCCGGGAAGCCCGCAATGTGGGCAAGTCCGTGCAGGCCACGCGGCGCGCTCTGGACCGCGCCGCGCAACTGCTAGAGCGTATCCGCGGCGACTTGAGCGATGTGGTCCAAAGCTCCGCTGACTGGGTACAAGACCTGGACCGCATCACCGACGCCGCCGGGCGCACAGCCCTGGCCGGAGCGCACGTGGCAGAGGTGGCGCGCGCCAGCGTGGAATTGGCCGCACGCATCGCGCAGACGCTCGAACAGGCGAAGAGCAGCGCCCAGACCTCGACCCAGGAAGCGCAGGCCGTCGCTACGGCGGCAGCCGAGCAGCTGAAAGCGATCGCAGACCTCACGCATGGAGCCACCGAGCTGTCAGCCCTGGCTGACCGCCTCTCGCAAGCGGTCCGGTTCGTTCGGGGGGAGAACGGCCGGCCGTAGAGCGGCGACAGCGGCGCTATGCGGCGCAGCGTTGACGGCCGCGCTCGGCTGTGGAGAGCCGGCCGGCCTGCCACTCTCCGCCCCTCGCATCGACTACGCCGACGGCGCCCTCGAGCCCGTCCTCGTCCGCGGCAGCCCGCTGCTGCTCGAAGGCTTCGGCTTCGGTGCCGTTCGCGGCATTATACGGTTCACCGCCGCCGGCGGCACCGTGGACGCGCTGGTGCCGGATTCCGCCTCTTGGAGCGACGAGATCATCCGCTCGAACGTGCCCGCCGCCGCCGTCTCGGGCCCGCTCACGGTGATCACGGCCGGGGGGCTGCAGCTCACGATCGCGGTGCATGTCGTGGCGCTCGTGCCGTTCGATCCCACTGGACTTTCCTGGCAGCCCCGCACCGCCTTCCCCCGCGCGCCGGTCGGAGTGGCGCTGGCCGTCGCGGAGTTTCCCTCGGGCAACGCCCTCAGCACCACGCTCTTGGCCGCTGGCGGCGCAGAGCCGCTCGGGGGCGATTCCGTGTTCCTGGTGGACAGTGGCGTGTACGTCACGCCCACTCAGCCGGGCGGCGCGATCGGCGTGTGGACGCGCCAGAGCGACCTGCCCGCGCCGCGCGCGTTCGCTGCCGCTGCCGCCGCGACACGTTACAACTCTCGCTTCGATGGCAGCGCGCTGTACTTGATCGGCGGCATCGACGCGGCCGGGCGGCCGAGCGCTACCGTGCTCGGCGCCGCCATCGCCCCCGGCGGCGTGACCGGCACGTACCAGTACCTGCAGCCGCTACCCGCCCCCCTAGCCGGGGCAATCGCGGTGGTCCACCGGGGCCGGATTTATGTGATGGGGGGCACCGACGCAACGGGCCGGCCGCAGCAGGCTGTGTACGTCGGCCGCATCGGCGTCGACGGCCGCATCGACGGGTGGTACGCCGAGCCTCCGCTGCCGGCGGCACGGGCGTACGGCGGCGGGGTCGTGTTGGAGCAACGGATCGTGGCGTTCGGCGGGGTTGCGGACAGTGTGCCACCCGGTGGTGGCCTCGACTCCACACCCGCGCGCCTCGCCACCAGCGATGCGGCGCCGATCAGCCCGGCCTCCGGGTTCCTGACCGCCGGTTGGAACGGCGCTGGCGTCCTGCTGTCGGAGGGCCGATCCCAGTTTGCGACGCTCGACCTCGGCACGGTAGTGATGGCGGTGGGCGGCTTCTACAAGAGTGTCCGGACGGCGCCGGTCGAAGCGCTCGCGGCCACTGTGACCGCTGGCACCGACTCGCTCGGGGCCTTCACCGGGCCGGTCGGCGCCAAGTCGATCGCGGATCTCGGCGGCGGCACCCTCGTCGGGCCGGCCGGCGCAACCTGGCGGGACTCCGACGGGACCAGGCATGGCTTGGTGCTCGGGGGTTTCGACTTGAACACCCGGCTGCGCAAGAACGGCGTATGGGGCTTTTGAGCCGGCGTTCCTTATCTTAGGGTAGGGTGAGGCCGCTCCCGGCTAACGGAAGGGGAACGACGATGCGAATCCTCGCGCTCACCGGCGTGCTCGCCGCAGTCGCGGTGTTGCCCCTCGGCGCGCAACGCGGACATCAGTTCGAGGTGGGAGCTTTCGGCTCCTACACGCGGTACGACCGCGCCTTCAACCTCAACGATCAAAGCGGCGGCGGCGGTCGGCTCGGCTACTTCTTCGGCGACGTCATCGGCGTCGAGCTGGAAGCCGGCTATCAGTCCCCGTCCCCCCGGACCGGAACGAGCCCCGTCGCGCCCCAGCTCAGCTTCGGCAGCGCCAGCCTGGTGCTGAACGTCGCAGCTGGCGAACACCACCTGCTGTACGTCCTCGGCGGCTACTCGCGGCTCGACTTCGAGAAACAGGCCCCCTACCGCTTCACCGACAATGCCATCCACGGCGCCGTGGGCGATCGCGTTTTCCTGGGGGAGCGCGCGGCCCTGCGACTCGAAGCGCGCGGCGTGTATGCGCCGTCGACCAAGGCGCCTTTCGGAAGCTCCTGGGCAGGCCATGTCGTTGCCTCGATAGGGTTGTCGCTGTTCACCGGCGCTGGCCGTCTGGTCGACAGCGACGGCGACGGCGTCCCGGACAAGGATGACCGCTGCCCGGGTACCCCCCTAGGCGCCACCGTCGACGTGCATGGCTGTCCCATAGACAGCGACGGTGATGGCGTCCCTGACGGTATCGACCAGTGCCCGAACACGCCCGCAGGCGCCCACGTGGACGCGAAGGGCTGCCCCATCGACTCCGACGGCGATGGCGTGCCCGACGGCATCGACCAGTGCCCGAACACACCGGCCGGAGCGAAGGTCGATGCGGTCGGCTGCCCGATCGATTCCGATCACGATGGCGTGCCCGACGGGATCGACAAGTGCCCGAACACTCCGCCCAACACGGCCGTCGACTCGGTCGGCTGTCCTCTGGCGCAGGACTCCGATGGAGACGGCGTGCCGGACTCGATCGACAGGTGCCCGGGGACCCCGCCGGGAACCCGTGTCGACGCCTTCGGCTGCCCGATCCTGTTCACCCCGGAGCGACGGCCGCTCGTCCTGCGAGGAGTGACGTTCGAGACCGGCAGGTCGGCGCTGCGGCCCGAGTCCTACACGGTGCTCGATGTGGTGGCGCAATCGCTGCTTGATAACCCCGAGATTCGGGTCGAGGTCGCCGGATACACCGACAACACCGGCTCCGCAGCCGTGAACACCCGACTCTCTCAGGCCCGGGCCGGCGCCGTACGCGCCTATCTGGCGAGCCGGGGGGTGATCCCGGCACGCATGGTGTCCAAGGGGTATGGGCCGGCCAGTCCGCTCGCCACGAACACGACGGCGGCGGGCCGAGCGCAGAACCGGCGGGTCGAGCTGCACCAGCTGCCCTGACGGCGGCTGCTCTATCGAGGAGGAACGAATGCGCGGTCTCATCACGCTTGGTTTGGGGCTCGTCGTGGGCGGCGCGCCACTCGCGGCCCAGCACGTCAACCAGTTCGAGCTCGGCCTGTTCGGGGCCTATACCAAGTACGACAAGACGTTCAACCTCAGCAACCGCATGGGGGGTGGCGCGCGCATCGGGTACTTCTTCCTCGAGCGGGTGGGCGTGGAAGGCGACGTCCTGTTCCAGCCCGAGTACGCCGTCGCGGGCGGCAGCACGATGGAGCCGCTGATTGGATCGGCCAGCCTGGTGCTCAACCTGCTCGGCGGTGAGCATCATCTACTCTACGTCCTCGGCGGGTACTCGCGACTCGACTTCGGCTCGACCGCCCCCTACAGATTCACCGACGGGGGGATCCACGGCGCACTCGGCGAGCGCCTCTTCATCAGCCAACGCGTAGCCCTGCGCGTCGAGGCGCGGGATATCTACACCCCGTCGACCAAGGCGGGCTTCGGGACCTCGCACGCGTCACACCTCGTCTTCTCGGCAGGATTCTCAGTCTTCGACCGAGGAGCTCCGCCCAGGCCTCCTGACCAGCACCCCGTGCCGGTGCCCGTGCCCGTGCCGGTGCCGGTGCCGGTGCCGGTGAGCAAGGGCCCATGCCCAAACACGCCCAGTGGCGTCACCGTGCCGGCCGGTGTCACACTCGACGCCAAGGGCTGCCCGCTCGATTCGGACGGCGACGGCGTCCCAGACTACCTCGACCAGTGCCCCAACACACCGACCGGCGTCACCGTCGACGCCAAGGGCTGCCCACTCGACTCGGATGGCGACGGCGTCCCAGATTACCTCGACAAGTGTCCCAACACGCCGGCGGGCGTTCCGGTGGACGCCACGGGCTGCCCGCTCGACTCGGATGGCGACGGCGTCCCAGACTACCTCGACAAGTGCCCCAACACCCCGCTCGGTACGCAGGTCGACGCGACCGGTTGCCCGGTATTCAAGGACAGCGACGGAGACGGCGTGCCCGACAACATCGATCGCTGCCCCAACACGCCGCCGCACACGCCGGTGGACGCGTTCGGCTGCCCGCTGCTCTTCCCCGAGGAGCGAGTCCCGGCTGCGCCGGGCGCGCCGCCGCGCCGCCCGACGGTGGTGTTGAAGGGCGTCAACTTCCAGACTGGCAGTTCGGCGCTGCGAGCAGAGTCGTACGACGTGCTCGATGTGGTGGCGCAAGCACTGCTCGACAACACCGACATTCGCATCGAGATCGCGGGATACACCGACAACACCGGCTCCACGGCGCTGAACACCCGGCTGTCGCAGGCCCGCGCGCTGGCGGTACGGGCGTACCTCGCCCGCAAGGGCGTCGGCCCGCTGCGCATGGTGGCACGCGGCTATGGACCGACCAGCCCGCTTGCGACGAACACGACGGTGGCGGGCCGCTCCTTGAACCGTCGCGTAGAGCTGCACAAGCTGCCGTAAGCCGGAACAGCGAGGGCTAGACGCTGGAGACGCACGGTGGGGTTCGGGTGTTAGATAACATGCCCGGACCCCACTGTCTGTTAACCGAAGTGCCTAGCCTTTGTTGGTCCGATTAGTATTTTTCCTGCCCCCTCTACGTCTCGTGGGTTCATTATGACGAGCCATGCCTGGATGAATCGTGTCACGGCCCCGCTGCTCGTGGCCGTCACGTCCCTCCCCCTCCCCCTGCTCCCCCTGTCCGCTCAGAGTGCGCCGCGCCCCTGGCAGGCGACCGACTACTACAAGCTCGTCTTCGTCGGGAGTCCGCGGCTCGCGCCCGACGGCCGCCGCGTGGCGTTCCCGGTGACCACAGTCGTCGAGGACAAAGACCGCCGGCACAGCGAGATCTGGATCGCGCCGACGGACGGCTCCGCCCCAGCAACTCGTTACACGAGCCCGGCCACCGAGGCAGCCGCCCCGGTGTGGTCGCCCGACGGCACGCTGCTCGCCTTCACGAGCAAGCGCGAGGGGTTCGAGGACGACGTCTGGTTTCTACGCACCACACCGCCTGGCGGCGAGGCGTTCCAGATCCGCGGCGTGCACGGCTCGCCGCGCTTCTCGGCGGACGGCCGCCGGCTGCTGTACGGCTGGCGCGGCCCTGAGCCGGACAGCGCGAAGCAGCAACCTTGGCGCGAGCGTGTCTCGCCCACAGCGATTACCCGCGGACCCGACCCCAAGCGCTTCGACGGACGGGTCTATACCTCCCTGCCGTTTCTGGCAGACGAGCGCGGCTTAATCCCCCCGCGCGAGACGCGCCGGCCTAGCCATCTCTACGTCGTGCCGCTGGACGGAGGCGACGCGCGGCAGCTCACGAGCGGCGCGCTCGGCCAGACCGACCCCGACTGGTCGCCCGACGGCTCGTCCGTGGTGTACGTGGAGGACCCGACCGATACCATCGAAGTCAGCCGCCAGGCCCAACCTCAGCTATGGATAGCGCCGCTCGCCGGCGGACCGGCGCGCCGAGTCGAAACGGGCTACGTGGAGAGTCGCGCACCGAAGTGGTCGCCCGACGGCCGGACGATCGCCTTCATCTGCTCCAAGGGCCGGGGTCTGAAGAACGACGTGTGCGTCATCCCCGCCGCTGGTGGCACGGCGCGCAACCTGACGGCGGCCTGGTCGCTCGACCCTGAACCGCCGACCTGGTCCCCGGAGGGCAGGACGATTTACTTCAGCGCCGAGACCCGGGGCAACGAACATCTCTTCGCGGTGGAGGCCGGCGGGGGTCCAGTCCGCCAAGTCACGAGTGGCGAGCGCACCCTGGCCGGATTCAGCCTGAGCCGTGAGGGCAAGGTTATCGCCTACAGCGCCAGCGACGTGACGCACCCGGCAGAGATCTACGTCACTCCACTCTCGGGGG
>DASQAH010000050.1:0-4863 GCA_035635835.1 Gemmatimonadales bacterium | reverse complement strand
GGGGGGGGGGGGGGGGGGGGGGGCGGTCGGGTGCTGTTCATCGTGATCGACTGCCTGCGGCTCGACCAGTGGGAAGCGCTGCGGGACCTCGTGACGCCGCTGTTCGACGTGGAAGAGTCCCATTACTTCAGCATCGTCCCGACCGCCACGCCCTTTTCCCGCAACGCCATCTTCAGCGGCATGTTCCCCATGGAAATCGCGGCGCGACACCCCAACTGGTGGGGCGCGCCCTCCGACGAGGAGAGCCTCAACGCTCACGAGGCCGAGCTGCTCACCGAGCAGCTGCAGGACCTCGTCGGCAAGCCGGTGGCCGTGCGCTACGAAAAACTGTTCAGCGCCTCAGATGGCGAAGACCTGCTGCGTCGCCTGCCGGCGCACCTGGCGCAGGATGGCGTGACGGCACTCGTCTTCAACTTCATCGACCAGCTCACGCACGGGCGCTCGGAGAGCGCGATCCTGTACGAGGTGGCGCGCGACGCCGACGCGCTGCGTGGGCTCACGCGGACCTGGTTCGAGCGCTCGCCCGTGCTGGCGGCGCTGCAGGAGGCCGAGCGGCGCGGCGTGCCGGTGCTGCTCACCACCGATCACGGCTCGATCCACTGTCAGACCCCGGCCACCGTGTACGCCAAACGCGACGCGACCGCCAACCTGCGCTACAAATTCGGGGAGGATCTGCGCGCCGAGGAGGCCGAGGCGGCCATCCTCGTCGAGGACCTCAAAGCGTACGGCCTGCCCGGCATGGGCCTGGGCGTCCGCATGCTGCTCGCGACCGGGGATCGGTTTTTCGTCTATCCCACCAAGCTGCGCGAGTACCAGGCCCGCTACCGCGGCTCCTTTCTGCACGGCGGGGTGACACCCGAAGAGGTGATCCTGCCCGTAGTTCTCCTGACGCCCCGCCGCGGAGTACGGTGAATGCGGTCGGGCGCCCGGCTGCTGCAGCTCCTCCGCCCCTACTCCTTCCTTTTCGCCGTCGCCATCTTCGCCACCGTCGTCGCCTCGGTGCTGGACGGCTTTACGGTCGCGCTGCTGATCCCGTTCCTGCGGACGCTGTTTGGTCAGCAGGCGCTCGCGCCTGCTGGCGGCTCGGCGGTCCAGGCGGTGCTCGCCCGCCTGACCGGGACGCTGATCACAGCGGGGGCCCCGCAAGCGGCGCTGCGCAACGTGGTCGTCGTGCTGCTCATCGCGCTGGCCCTCAAGAACGCTGCCGAGTACGCTGCGACCTACTGGAACGTGGTGATCCAGGAGAGCGTGGTCCGCGACCTGCGGGTGCGCCTGTTCAGTCACCTGCAGGCACTGCCGCTCGGCTATTTCCAGCGCACCAGAGTGGGTCAAAGCATCGCGCGCCTGATCTACGACACCGATGCGGTGAAACTGGCGGTCAGCGCGGCGCTCGCGTCGCTGCTGCAGAACAGCGTCCTGATTGTGGTCTACCTGGCGATCATGGTGGCGTTGTCGCTGCGGCTCACGCTGGTGGCGCTGCTGTTCGCGCCGGTTTTGCTGTTCGTGATCCGTCCGCTCATCTCGCGGCTGCGGCGTCGCTCGAGCGAGCTCGTGGCCGAGCGCGGCGAGCTGACGAGCCACGTGAGCGAGATGATGAGCTCGGTCAAGTTGGTGCGTGCCTATGTCGCCGAGGCGTTCGAGCTGTCGCGCTTCCGGGCGCTGGCCGACCGGTACCGCAAACGCGTGCTCCGCGCCCAGCGCTTCTCCTCCCTCACCAGCCCCGTGACCGAGGTCTTCGGGGGGATGATGATCGTGGGCATCCTGTGGTACGGCACGCTCCTCGCCCTCGGCGAGCGCCCGGCGATGCGCCCGGAGGAGCTGATCACCTTCCTGGTCGTCGCCTTGCGCCTGATGTCCCCCGTCAAGTCGGTGTCGAACTATCCCGCGGTAATGGCCGGCGCACTGGCGTCGGGGGACCGCGTGTACGAGGTACTCGACCTCCCCCCCGACGAAGGCGTCCGGCCGGGGGAGACCCTCGCGCAGTTCCACGAGCGCGTCGAATACCGCCGGGTCTCCTTCGCCTACGGGGACGAGGCGGAAGTGCTGCGGGACGTGGATCTGGAAGTGCGGCGTGGTGAGGTCGTGGCGATCGTGGGGCCGTCGGGGGCGGGGAAGACTACGCTCGTAGACCTGTTGCCGCGCTTCTACGAACCCAGCGCCGGCGCGCTCCTCATGGACGGCGTCCCGATTACGCGATATACCCGGCGCTCCCTGCGCGCCTTGATGGGGATCGTCGCGCAGGAAACGATCCTTCTCAACGACACGGTGTTTGCCAACATCGCTTACGGGCGCAATGACTTCACGCTGGACCAGGTGCGGGCTGCCGCCGCGGCGGCGAACGCCGATGACTTCATCGCCCGGCTGCCCCAAGCCTACGAGACGGTGCTGGGCGAGCGCGGGACGCGGCTCTCGGGCGGCCAACGCCAGCGCGTCGCCATCGCGCGGGCCGTACTGCGCGACCCGCCGATCCTCATCCTGGACGAGGCCACGAGCCAGCTCGACACCGAGTCGGAGCGGCTCGTGCAAGACGCGATCGACCGGCTCATGCAGCACCGCACGGTGCTCGTCATCGCCCACCGCCTCGCCACAGTGCAGCACGCCGACCGGATCGTGGTGCTCCACGAGGGGGGGATCGTGGAGCGCGGCACGCACGCGGATCTCCTCGCCGCCGACGGA
Source organism: Gemmatimonadales bacterium (assembly GCA_035635835.1). Lineage (GTDB taxonomy): Bacteria > Gemmatimonadota > Gemmatimonadetes > Gemmatimonadales > GWC2-71-9 > 13-1-40CM-70-15. Next base: position 2,187 of record DASQAH010000050.1, on the reverse strand, counting down.
CTCTATCGCCGCCTCTACAACCTGCAGTTCCGGACCTGACGGCCATGCTGTCTGCCTTCACGATCGTGCGCAACGCGATCAAGCTCGACTTTCCCATCGTCCCGGCGATCCGCTCCGTGCTGGAGGTCTGTGATGAAGTCGTGGTGAACGTCGGAGAATCGGATGACGGGACGCGCGACCTTGTGGCGTCCCTGCACGACCCGCGCGTCCGCATCCTCGACAGCCGCTGGGACTTCACGAAGCAGAATGAGATGCTCTCGATCGAGACCCGGAAGGCGATGGCGGCTTGCCGGGGGCGCTGGGGCATCTACATCCAGGCCGACGAGGTGCTGCACGAAACCGGGGCGCGCATCCTGCAAGACCGCATCGCCCAATGGGACGGAGACGAGCGCGTAGAGGGCCTGCTCGTGCAGTATCTCCACTTCTACGGGGGCTTCGACATCCTCGCGACCAGCCGACGCTGGTATCGCCGCGAAGTGCGCTGCCTCCGGCTGGGCCCGGACATCCGTCCCTACCAGGGGGCGCAAGGCTTCCGGGTCGGCGACCGCTACCGCAAGATCCGCGCGCGCCTCACCGACGCCGTCATGTTCCACTACGGCTGGGCCCGGCCGGCGCGGGCGATTCGCGAGAAGTACGAGATCTCCAAGACTATTTACCCCTGGAGCAAGGAGCGCTCGGCGCGCGAGCAGGCGAAAGGCTACCTCGACTGGCTGCCGCTGTTGAAGCCGTTCACCGGCCAGCACCCGCGTGCCGCGCTCGAGTGGATCGCCGCCCGCGCCCACGACCCCGAGCGCGTCATCGGGCCGAGACACTTCAGGCCGGAACACGTGCGCTTTTACGTCTCCGACTGGATCGAACAGCTCACCGGAGCCCGGCCGTTCGAGTTCCGTAACTACCGCCTCGTGTGAGCGCTGCCTTGCGATCGCGCGCGCCCTGGATCGTCCTTGGCTCTCTGACGGCTGTCCAGCTAGGCATCGGCACCTGGCGGGCCCGCGTCATGCTCCGCGAGGGACTGGCCGCCGGGGTCCGACCCCTCGGTCCGACGGTAGGGTTGGGGGTCGACGTTCTCCTGTGCGGTCTGCTCGCGCTTGCCGCGTGGTGGTGGCTGTCGCCGCGTACCAACGGAGGGTGGGGAGAACGCGCGGCGGCGTGGGCACTGCGCTTCCTGTTACTCGCTTGGGTGCTCGCGCTCGCCCACTACGCGTGGGGTCTGGCGAGCGGACGCCTCGCTCCCTGGCTGACGTGGCCGGTGTTGGGGTGCTACTTCGTGGTCGGCGCGTGGGTCCGCCGGGGCGGAGCTCCCCCCGCGGCGCCCGCACACCCGTCGGATCCGATGCTTCCTACCCGCCCGCGGCCCCACCCCGCCATGTGGGTCGCGCTCGCCCTGTTCCTGGTGCAGTCTCCTCACCTCTTCTTCCCCTATCACTACACCGACGCGCAGCAGATTTGGGCCTGTCGTGCGCTCAAGTTCGCCGAGCGCGGCGCCCTCACGGGGGTGTTCGACTGCATTGATCCCGTGCGGCCGCCACTACATTCGCTGATCCTATGGCTCGGCGTCAGCGACCCCACGTTTCAGGGCCGGCTCCTCCCGTTCCTGCTCTTCGGCGCGCTGGCGCTGTTGTTCTATCACCTGCTGCAGCGCGTGGCGCCGCGACTGGCCCCGTGGGGACTCGTGTGGTTGCTCGCCACGGATCAGGTTTTCAAGGGCCAGGTCACGGCCTACGCCGGCGTGCCGGCGATGATCGCTGTGACTGCGGCGATCGCCGTGGCGACCGACAACGGTGCGCTTGTCTCCTCGCGTTGGCTCGGGCTCGTGATCGGGGCGGTGGCGGGCGCCGTCATCGTGCTCATCCGTCGCGACGGCCTCCCGGAGTTCCTGGTAGCCATGGGGGTCCTCTTGTGGACGGCACACGATCGACGCGATCTGCGCCTGTGGCTGCCGCTCGTGGGCGCCGCCGCCGGCTACTTGAGCTGGACCTTGCGGCCCGCTGGGCTGGAAGCGCCGGCCGGCTTCGCACCAACCCTGGGTGTCCTGCCCCCGCTCCCGCAGTGGCCGCCTGCCCCTGTGCCGGCGACGGTGGCAATGGTCCGACTCGCCTACGGGGCGCAGGGACAGGTGTTCGGCCACTACGGTTACGGCGCGTTTGCCTGGGGCTGGTTAATCGTCGTGGTCTGGATGGTGCGTTC
>DASQAH010000049.1:0-15362 GCA_035635835.1 Gemmatimonadales bacterium | reverse complement strand
GAGCTCACTGAGCGGCAGCTGCTAGACCTCTTCCATCAGTCGCAGCCCGCGTGGACGTCGCCTGAGGGCGGATACGGAGTGCTTTGAACGGAGCGCCGTAGGAACGCGCTCACAGGGTGGTCTCTCTCTCATGACGGAGGAGCGATTGACTCCCGCGCAACTTAGGCGCGAGTTACGGCGCATCGCCTGGGGGCAAGTGCGACTCGCCGAGAAGCTGGGAGTGTGGCCAAGTGAAGTCCGGGATTGGCTCGCGGGCAAGGAGCCTGTGCCGGAGGTGGTCGCTTTAGATATACGCCATCTGCCCTCTCATAATCTGCGCCCACCACGGCCCGCGTAGGGCGGCGCGTGAATGAACTTGAGGGTAGTGAGTCGCTGTGTGTTGGTCACTCGATTGGATGGCGGTGGCGGGATCGATCCGGCCGCCCTCCCGCGCGACGGCGCCCACGGCTGCACGCCGGTGTATCCACAACAGTTCCTGCGAGTCAACACGATCTTCGAAGTTGCCAAGCGCGCGGGATTTCGTACGGCGTGGTCTGACAAGCATCCCTCCTATGAGCTGGTCAAGGGGCCGTCAGGCCACGGCGTCGATGACCTGTACACGCCCGAAATTGCCTCAAACGCTCCGGGCGGAGGAGACTGGACGAGCAACGTCACCGTGGCGGAGCAGTACGACGACATCAAAGTTCAGGCGATCATCAATGAAATCGAAGGGAAGGATCACACGGGCACCGCGCGCGTCGGGGTTCCCGCGATCTTCGGCATGAACTTCCAGGAAGTGAGCGTCGGAGAGAAAACTGCGGGCTACACGGACGGAGCTGGGACGTCGACCGCCGGCGCGTAGTCCCCCCTACGGCTGGCCCGCGACCTTCACCGGTACCGCGCTCGCCGTCGTGGAGCCGTTGCCCAGTTGGCCGCTGGTGTTCCCCCCCCAGCAGTAGGCGGCGCCACTGATCACGTGGGCGCAGGTGTGGTTGACGCCTTCGCTTCCGCCCGTGAGGGAAAGGCCTCCCGAGACGGCCACCGGGGCTGGACTGTTCGTCATCGAGCCGTTGCCGAGCTGACCAAACGCGTTGTCGCCCCAACAGTACGTGATCCCACTCGTGGTGCGGCCGCAGGTGTGCGTGCCCCCCGCGCCGACGGCGGCAAAGGTGAGACCACCCGTGACGGCCAGTGGAGTCGAACTGCTCGTCGTGGTGCTGTTGCCGAGCTGGCCGCTCGCGTTCAGTCCCCAACAGTACGCCGTGCCGCCCGTGGTGCGCCCGCACGTATGGCTGCCGCCCGGGCTGATCCCAGCGAAGGCGATGCCCCCCGTGACGGCCACGGGGACCGCGCTGCTGGTGGTCGAGCCGTCGCCCAGTTGGCCGAACGCGTTGTCGCCCCAACAAAACGCCGCGCCGGCTGCCGTGTGGCCACAGGTGTGATTGCCTCCCGCGCTCACCCCGGCGAAGCTCAACCCACCTGCGACGAGGACCGGTGCCGATCGGTCGATGGTCGTGCCGTCACCGAGCTGGCCGAACACGTTGTCGCCCCAACAATACGCGGCTCCGCTGGCGACCCGACCGCAGGTGTGCGTCCCGTTCACGCTGATCGCCATAAACGCGAGTCCGCCGGAGACCGGCACGGGAGTAGACCTGTTCGTAGTGGTGCCGTCGCCGAGCTGGCCAAACGAGTTATCCCCCCAGCAGTACACCGCTCCAGCGGCCGTGCGGCCACAGGCGTGATCGCCGTGCGCGCTGATCCCGGCGAAGACAAGCCCGCCACCGACAGCCACCGGGGTCGTGCTGCTGGTCGTCGAGCCGTTGCCGAGCTGGCCGCTGGCGTTCAGGCCCCAACAGTATGCGGCGCCGCCGGTCGTACGACCGCACGTGAACTCGCGGGCCGCGCTCATCGCGGCAAACAGGAGACCGACGTTGATCGTGGCTGACCCAGTTTGCCCTTCACTTGTGGCAGTGACCGTCGCCGTGCCGGTCGCGCGTCCGGTGACGAGTCCCGTCGCCGACACCGAAGCAACGGCTGGCGCGCCCGTTGCCCAAGACACCACTCTACCAAGGAGGGGGTTACCCGCCGCATCTTTCGGGGTGGCGGTGAACTGCACGCTGTCGCCCACCACCACGGTCGCGACAGCGGGCGCGACGATCACCGAGGCCACCGGTCCCGACCCGCTGACAGGTGCGGTCGGGTGGCCACTGCACCCGACGAGCAGGAGCAGGGCCGCGGCCGCTCGCCTGTTCGCCGTCAATCGACCCCCGTCTGCAGCTCGCACAGCGCGGCGTACCTGCCGCGACGACCCAGCAGCTCCCGGTGCTCCCCCTCTTCCACGATCCGCCCGCGCTCCAGCACGATGATCCGATCCGCGAAGCGGACCGTTCTCAATCGGTGGGCGATGGTCAGCGTGGTGCGACCAGCGGCCGCGACCTGGAGCGCGGCCAACACGGTCTGCTCCGAGGCGGCGTCCAGTCCGCTGGTGGGCTCATCCAGGATCAGAATCGGCGCGTCACGCAGAATGGCGCGGGCGATCGCGATCCGCTGCTTCTGGCCGCCCGACAGCGTGGAGCCACGCTCCGCCACGACGGTGTCGTAGCCGTCGGGCAGCTGCAGGATGAATTCTTCGGCATTGGCGGTGCGGGCCGCACGACAGATCTCTTCATCGCCGGCGTCAGGACGGCCGAACGCAATGTTCTCCCGAATGCTGCCGCTGAACAGCAGCGAGTCCTGAAGCACGAGACTGATCTGGTCCCGGAGCGACTGCACGGTAAAGCGCCGGACGTCTTCGCCGTCGATACATACCGCCCCCGCGGCGGGATCGTATAACCGCGGGATCAGGCTCACCAACGTGCTCTTGCCGGCGCCGGTCGCTCCCACGATCGCGAGCGTGGTGCTAGGCTCGACGATCAGGTCGACGTGGGAGAGCACCGGCTGCCCCGCATTGTACCCGAAGGAGACATCGCGGAATTCGATTCGCCCCGCGAACCGGGGAGCGGCGGGGGCGCCCTCCGCCTCGACCACCTCGCTGCGCACGCGCAGGACCTCCGCGATCCGGTCGGCCGCCACGCCGGCACGGGCGAACGAAGACGAGAGACGCGACAGCGCCTTCATCGGGCTGTAGAGATTCGTGACGTAGGCGAAGAAGACGACCACGTCTCCCGTCGTCAGCACGCCCGCGAGCACCCGGGTGGCTCCGTACCACATCACGACCGCGAGGCCCAGCGCGGCGAGGAAGTCCACCTGAGGGGCCACGCGGGCCTGATACCGGATCGCCTCGAGATACGCGCGTAAGCTGTCCGCGTTCTGCACCTGGAATCGCTCGATCTGTTGATCCTCCTGCGCCAGACCCTGGACGATGCGGATCGACGCCAGCGTCTCCTGGGCCACGGACGCGAGCAGTCCGTCGCTGACCCGGGCGTCGCGCGCCGCCGCCTTGATGCGGCTGGTGTAGCGGAACACCGTCCAGAAGAGCAGCGGAGCGACCGAGAGCGCGGCGAGCGCGAACTGCCAGTTGAGCCACACCATCATCGCCACCATGCCCACGAGCAGGCAGCCGTTGCTGACGAGCAGGATGGAGCCGTTGCTCACCACGTCCCGCAGCGCCTGAATGTCCGACGTGAGGCGCGTGATGAGGTCGCCCGTCCGCTGACGGTCGTGAAACCTGAGCGATAGGCGCTGCATGTGGGCAAACAGGTTGCGCCGCAGCACGAACACGAACCGCTGCCCGATGACGCCCAAAGTGTGCGTGTACCCGTAGGTCAGCAGGCCGGTGCTGAGCGCGATCACCAACGTTGCCGCGCAGGCCCCGTACACGATGGTCATCGGCGCCGGGCGTGCGGCCTCGAGCCAACCGGTCAACAGCGGCACGCGGCTGTGTCTGTGGGAGAGGACGAGGTCAATGACGACTTTCAAGGGCCATGGCCGGAGCACCGTCAGCGCGGCGTCCAGCACCATCGCCAGCGTCGCCCAGCCCATCGCCACCCGATACGGGCGCAGCAGCGGGATCAGTGAGCGCATCTGGGAATGGTCAGCCGCATCCGGGCGCCCTCGATCTCCAGGAGATCGCCGGCCGAGGGCGAGATCTCGGCGAGGTTCCGCAGCACGCGCTCCGCCCCGCGACCGCGCAGGACCTTGGGCTGGTAGCGAACGCGCGGATCCCGGTTCTTCACGTACAACGGGTAGCCTTCGATCATCGTGTGGAGCTCTTCGAAGCGCACGCCGACCGCCAGGCCCTCGGCGCGGCTGTTCCCGGAGCCGAACGCGAAGTTGCCCACGCTGTAGAAGATCGGGCGCCCGCGGTAGACCTCCGCGGGCTGCACGATGTGGGGGTGATGCCCGATCACCACGTCGGCCCCGCAATCCACCGCCCATCGTGCCTTGGCCTGGTCTGCGCCGGAGGGCTGCCGCTCGTAGGGCACGCCCCAATGGAACGTCACCACGATCCGGTCGACTTGGGGGCGCAGGGCGCCAATGTCTTTGGCCAGGGCTTCGGGAGGATCCATGGCGCTCCCGGGCAGGGTGCCTTTCGCAGCGCAGCGCCGGTTCCAATAGTACCCAAGCACGCCAACTCGCCAACGGCCCGCGGTGCTGATGACCGGGCGGTGCGCCGCGTGCTTGTCGACGCCGGCCCCGACCGCTGCCACACCTGCCTGCTCCAGCGTTTCGAGGGTCTCCAAGACGCCCGCGCGGCCGCAATCGAGCAAGTGATTGTTGGCGAGAGTCACGATGTTGATCCCCGCTCCTCGCAACGCGCCCGCGAGCCCGGGATCGACGCGGTAGGAATGGTTGCGCTCTTCGCGTCGGGCGATGCGCGCAAACGGGCCCTCCAGATTACCGAGCACAATCGGCGCCCGCCGCAGCAGCGGCAACACGGCGTCGAAGGGATAATGCGCTCCCCGCTCGGCAATGACTTTCGTCGCGCGACCATCCAGCATGATGTCGCCGACAGCGATGAGGGATAGATCCGGGGCGTTCCGCGCCCGCAGCTCGGTCTCCAACGCGGCGGCCGTGAACAGGTCCTGAGAATCAGGGATCTCGTCGCGGGCAACGTGCTTGAGCATGCCCTGCACGGCGGCCGCCAGGTCGTCGTCGATGGCGCCCTCACCTCGCTCCACCGGCTGGTTCCAGAGGCCTGTCACGGGTTGGCCAAGCCACGAGACCGGCCGTTCTCGGGCGCCTTGCCCGCCCTCCAACGCTCGCTGCGCCACGGGGTCGGGGAGGATGCCGCGCGCGGCAAATGTGCTTAGGATGATCGCGCGATGCCGGGCGGCGTTCAGCAACTCGTCGGCATACAGTAGAGCGGCCAGACCCACCTGGAAGCTGCTGCGTCGGGTGTGCAAGCGCCCGAGCAGCAGGAGCGTCTGGAGGACCAGTAAGTCCGTGGCGAGGGGCCCGTCGACCGGGCTCAACCGCGCGCGCAGCTCCCACAGGGCGGCGCCCCAGATGGTTCCGTTCGCGTGCGGGTCCGCGCCGGGACGAGAGTCGTAGTCTCGCATCGTCTTCGACGAGCCGAGGTGGCGACGGTGGGGAAACCGCTCGTCATGTCGCCGGTGCCACGCCCAGATGTGCGGAGTCTCGAGGAGCGTCGCAACCCAATAATCACACGTGCCTTCCTCGATGGCGGGCTTACGATTGCGCTGTCGATCCGAAGGGCGTCGGGCATTGGCGGCAAAGTCGGCCGTGTGCCGCGCAAGATGGTGGCCGTACTCGTGGTAGATGATGCTGGCATTGTGCGACGCGTTCGCCCGGTACCGCCCGCCCGCCGCTTGCACCAGCGCGCCGTGCTCGAGCAGCATCCACCCCGGTCCGAGATGAATCTCGCCGTTAGAAGAAAGGGGTTCGTGCTCGGCAACGGTGTGCTTGCGGCCTGGCAGGCGGTAGTGGCCGCCCTGGAACGGGAACCAGCGGCCGCTTGGCCGCCGGACACCGTCGCGGAGCCCGTCTTGCTCGGTCACCGCAGAATGAGCGGTCACCACAGCGACAACGCGGGGCAACGAGGACGCGCCGAGCTTATGCAGGAGCCCGTCCACGTAGGCCGCGATGCGGTCCACGTGGAAGTAGGTGTTTACCTCCCCGAACCGCGCCGCCTGGACGTAGCGCGAGCGAAAGTCGGGCTCGGCCAGCGCGACCTTATCGAGACGGCCGCCGCCCTTCCCCGGCTCGAACAGGAAGTCCCCGTCGGCGTTCGGCGCCGCGTCTCCCAGACGGCTTGCACGCACGCCGCCGCTCAGGGGATCCGGCTCGTTGACCGCGCCGCCGTTCCGCACGACCACGAACCGTCCCCGCAGTCGAGCGGTCCTCGCGCTGCCATTCTCCAGGCGCTCGAGCGGGACGACCGATGTCGTCACGTACCCGCCGGCCGGGCGTTCCGGGTCGGGCGTCCAGAGATAGACGCAGCCGCGGCTCATCCCAGCGTGACCGCCGCCTGTTCACCGGACAGGACCTTCAAGCCCGCCGGGGGCGCGGCCGCGAGCAGCTTGGCATTCAACGCGCCCTCCTCCAGCTCCGCCGCCGCCAGGCAGGCAATCTTCGTCGACGCCTCGACCTCTCGCCTACCCAGGGCGCTGCGGGAGACGATCCCGGAGACCGCCAGCGGGCTGATCCCCATGCCGCGCAGCATGCCGAGCGCGCCGGCCGCCCCGAGGGCATCGGTCGCGGCCAGGAGCCAGGCATCCACGGTCGTCGCGAACCGCGTGCTCGCGAGGAGCGCAGCCGTTTCGCCCTGAATGATCCCGTCCGCAATTTCCACGACAACCCAGGAAGCGCCTTTGGTGGCGGCGTGGCCGACGAGCAGGCGATAGAGCTGGAGCAGCTCCGGCAGCCCGCAGCGGTACGTGGAAGGCAGCCCCCCATCCACGAAGTCCAGCGCCACGCAAGCACCGGCGTCGAGCATCGTGAAGGTGTCTCGCCCCGCCGCGGTTCCGGTTAGCTTGATGCCCGCCACGGGAATTCCCTGCCGCCGCAGGCCGAGAATTACGCTGCGCGCAGTGTGCGTCTTGCCCGCGTCCATCGCGGTGCCGAGGACGACGGCGATGCGCGGGCGGCGGTCGGCCCGGGACGTGTCCGGGAGGGCGAAGTTCTGCAGCCGCAGCGGCTCCCCGTTCGCGTCGCCGAGCGCGCCTTCGATGCGGAGCTTGCTCGGTTCCGGCACGGTGTCGTGCTTGCTTGCGACCAGCCCGCACAGCCCGCCCACGGAGAGCAGATCGCAGCTGTCGCCGTCCGACCGCGCGTAGCCTTCGAACTGGAGCGTGGCGTAGCGATTCCCAAAGACCACGGCAACGAGGTCGCCTCGGTGCAACCCGCAGCGACGGCCCGTCGCGATGTCCATGGCCACGTTCTTCCCGATCGATTCGACGCGCGCCAGCACGATGTCCCCCACGCGCACCGGCTCGGGGCGCGGCAGCAGGATCTGAAAGTGCGACTCGGGCACCCGACGCAACGCGTACGAGACGCGGATGGCATTCCGGATCGATTCCGGCAGCGGCCTTCCGATCTTGAGGTTTTCGGTCGAAGTCATCATCCTGCCCTTCTGGAACGGGTGATCGTGCGGACTGCGTCGCTTACAGGTGATACCGCCAGCCGGCGTAGAAGCGGTTGCGCTTGTACGCGGTGATTTCGCCGGTCACGCTGGGGACGAGCGACTGGCTGACCTTCTGGGTCTCCACATCTCCGCCGACACTGAAGCGGGCATGCGGGCCCGCGCGGAAGCTCAACTCCAGACCCACAAAGTCCCGCCGGTCCCGCCGGGAATTGTTGAGCACGTCGAAGGGCTCAGCCGACGGGAAGGTGCGCCAGCGGTGCTCGTAGTGAAGACGAGCGGTGACCCGCTCGCTGACGTCGGCGCGCAGCCCCAGGCCCAGGTCCTGCTCTTGGCGGGAAAAGTCCACCAGCTGCACCGAGCGCACCCGCAGGTCGGTCGTCGTCCCATTGCCGTTAAAGTCCCGGTTGAAATCCGGCTCGTTGAGCAGCAGCACCGCCGTGTCGGGCGTGCTGTTCAGCGAGGCGTGCGTATAGTCGATGTCGAGTGCCAAAGACCGGGTGAGATCGAGTGCCAGCATGGCGTCGACGGTCGGCCCGCGATAGCTCCGATACCCCAACGGCGCCTCGTACGTGCGGACCAAACGCCCGACCTCGAGCTCGAGCGCCGCGCCGAACGGCTTGGTCTTGGTCGATCGGACCAGCGACTGCCGGTAGCCGATCAGCAGCCGGCTGTCGCGATAGGTACCGGCGGCATAGATGCGCTCCCCCGACTGAATGACGCCGTCACCGTTCAGATCGATCGCGTCGGCTAGGAAGTTGCGATAGAAGTAGCTGGGTATGAGCCTGCCGCGCAGCTGCAACCGTCCATGATGGGGAAAACTCTGTGTGATGGAGAGGCCCAGATCGACGTTCCGGCGCTTGGCATTACGCGCGTACCAGTCGTACTCACCCTCGGGCCGGATCGAGAGCGTGCGTCCGAACAGTCCGGGACCCTCGATGCCAAGGCCGGCCTGGACCGAAGTGATGAGGTCGCTCACGCTCTGCATCTCGGCGAAACGAGTCGCTGGGGACGCAGGGGTCGTGAACGTGTCCAGTCTGGCACGCATGGCGTCGCTGAGCAAGAAGACGTTGTCGTTGCGCTGCTCAGTGGCTCGGAGAGTGCCCGTGGCGTGCCAGGCATGGTTCGGCGCCTGAGCTGCCACCGGCTCGGCTACTCCGAACGCAGTGATTCCAGAGAGCGCCAGCCAACACCTGAGTGACCGAAGGAAAGCAGACATTGCCACGCAATATGGGCAAGCGCTGTGCCGCCCGTTGGTCGCGTGTCACCACGCTCGGATCGTGGAACCGCCGCTCCGAAATGACGCACGCCTGAGTCAAAACACTTCAAGTGCGTGCGTGACCTAGCACACACTGCGGCCGTCGGAGCTCCTTCCTGGCGGCTATCTGGTCATCCGGCACTCGCAAATAGAACTGGATTTCTCGAAGGTCTGCTGCCTAACGTTCATCGGGAAGACCTGCTCATTCACGACCTTCCTAGTCACGCTGATAATCGCCGAATGTGTTTGCCGAATGTTTGCCGTTCCATTGCTGCCAATGGCCACCGATGCAGTCGTTTCGCACACGTAAATGCCGATAAAACAACGGCCCCGCACGAGGGCCGTTGCATTCAAATCCCGCCGTCCTGATTGACAGACGAGTAGTGACGTGAAGCCGCTCCATTACTTTTCGGAGCGGCTTCAATGGTTTCAGGCTTCGCGCCCAGTCAGTAAGAGCTAGAGCTTGATCGAGATAAAGTGCGAGCCCCTGGATCCATATCCGCGGGGATGCACCGTGTGTCCCGATCCACTCTTACCCTCCTTATTGGATGTTCCGCCGCGAGACCCGCATGCTCCGCTGCTCAGGGGAGGGAAGCGTCAGACCAAAGCGGCAATCGTCTCGGCCGCGTGTATCGCACCCAACCGCTTGTACAGGACGACCGCCCGCTGGCGTGCCAGGCGCGCGCCGCTGAGGTTCCCCTGGGCTTCGAGCGCCGCGCCGAGATCGCGCTGGACGGCCGCCAGCGTTTCGGTGTTCCCTTGCCGGGTGGCGACCTCGGCCGCCTGTTCCAGCAGCCCGATGGCGCCCGAGGTGTCGCCCCGGGTTCGCGCCACGCCCGCCTGCAGACGCCACACTTCGGGGAGCCCCGCCTCGAACTGCACGCGCTGGTAGGCCTCCGCGGCACGCGCGAGCTCCGCCGCCGCGAGCTCCGCGTCGCTCATCAGCAAGTGGGTCTCAGCGCGGCCCGTCAGCGCTAGGCCCAGCAAACTGTCGTCCTGCACCTGCGTGGCGAGCCGCACGGCCTGCTCCGCGGCCCGGAGCGCCCGCCGGTGATCGCCGCGGTCCCGCCAGCTGATGCCGATGTTGTGGTGGGTCTCGGCCATCCCGCGCACCACCCCGGCCTGCTGATAGGCGGCGAGAGCGAGTTGATAGTTCGCGAGCGCCGAGCCGGGGTCGCCCCGCAGAAAGGCGATGATCCCCAGGTTATTGAGACAACGCGCCTCGGCGGCGTGGTCCTGCACGGCCCGCGCCACCGTGAGCGCCTCGGCGAAGCGGAGCTCCGCCTCGTCCACGTCACCGCCCCGCAGAGCGATCGCGCCTTTGTAGTTGAGGGCTCGCAGCTCCGCCTGTCCCTCGCCGCGCGACCGCGCCAGAACGAGCACGAGCTCCGCCCAGCGCTGCGCCTCGCTGTACTCGCCCAGCCGGCCGTGCGCCTCCGCCGCGAGCAGTGCGAACGCCGTCCGTCCCTCAAGGGCCTCCACCGGCAGGCCGTGCAGCCGGCCCAGGACCTCGCGGTGGCGGCCCTGCTCCGCCAGCGCGCGCAGCTCGGAGAGCAGCGCGGAGTCGTCGGCTAGCGATGTCGTCATTTAGCGGCTCGCGGGCTCACCACGCGATCGCGTGCTCCGTGAAATGCAGGACTTTGCCATCAAGCTCCTCGTACGTCTCGTAATTCGCGGCCTGGACGCGATACCACAGAGTATCGGAGGGTTGGCGCTGCCAGATGTCGAGCGCGGCCTTGATCCGGGCGTCGGCGGTGTCGATCACCCCGTCACCATTGAAATCGTGGTCGCTGTTTAAGTATTCGAACGTCAGCTCAGCCGGGTGGTCCGGGCTGAAATGCAGACCGGTGGGTTGGAAATCGAAGAGAAACTTCTTGGGATCGACCACCTTGATGATGATTAAGATCGAATCACCAGGCTGAAAGAGGCTGCCGTCGGGGCGGCTGAGCAGGCCATCGCCCGGCACCTTGAGCCGCAGAAACTCCTGCCCCGCGACGCCTGGGGCCGCTCCCTGGTAGTACATCCGGACTTCGCGGTCCTGGCCCACGACGGCGTAGAAGCTCGCGCTGTCGGCCAGCAGCGGCGGCGCCGAAGAGCTCTGGAGAACGATGTGGAGCTGGGAGTTCGGCACCGGAGCCGGCTTGGGCGGGGGGCCGTTCGAGTCGCTGCATGCCACCGCAATCGCCACAGCCACCAGGCCGCAGAACAGTCGTCGCATAGGAGTGTTTCCCGAGGAGGAGTCGCAACTCGTATGGGCAAGCCGCGCGCCACCGTAAGTCGTTGCGTAGTAGGTGATAGGCCTCATCCGCTGGATCACAGTGAAGCATCTGCCTCAATTCGTATCAAGCTCGGCTTCATCCCCCTCCGGTATCCCCTCGAGCAGTCGCTTCAGCCGCGAGCGGGAGATCCCCAGCTGGCGCGCAGCCTCGGAGCGGTTGCCGCCGGTCGCTTGCAGCATCAACTGTGCGGCGGCGCGCTGGATCTCGGCGAGGGTGGCGGGGAAGGGAACTGTCCCGGCTTGGGTCGGGCGCGTGGGTCGCCCGGCGAGTTCCGCGAGCGCGAGGCTGCCCGGCGGAGATAGCAGCACGGCGCGCTCGATTGCGTTACGCAGCTCGCGGATGTTCCCGGGCCAGGAATGCGCCAGCAGCGCGTGACGCACGTCTGGGGTGAGCGGGGGTTGCGGGAGGCGGTACTGCTCGGCGAAGCGCCGCAGGAAAGTCTCCGCTAGCACCAGGATGTCCTCGCCCCGCTCGCGCAGGGGGGGGAGTTCGAGCGTCACCACGTTCAGTCGATAGTAGAGGTCCTCGCGGAACCGGCCGGCCTGCATGGCCGTGGCGAGGTCGGTGTTGGTCGCTGCGACGATGCGGATGTCGAGGGTCCGGCTCGCGGTCGCTCCCAGGCGGCGCACGCTCTTTTGCTCGAGCGCGCGCAGCAACTTCCCTTGCAGCTCGGTGGGGAGGTGCTGCACCTCGTCGAGGAACAGTGTCCCCCCCTCCGCTACTTCGAACAGTCCCGGCTTCGCGGTCTTGGCGTCGGTGAACGCGCCCCGCTCGTGGCCGAACAGCTCGCTCTCAAGCAGCGTGCCCGGGAGGGCGGCGCAGTTGAGCTCCACGAACGGCGCCGCGGCGCGGGGCCCACCGTAGTGGACCGCCCGGGCAAGGAGCTCCTTGCCCGTCCCGGTCTCCCCCGTGATCAAGACCGTGGCGTCGCCGTGGGGGACTACCCGCGCCGCGCGCTCGAGCACCGCCGTGAGCGCCGGGCTCCCGCCCACGATCTCGCGGAATGCGTGGGCCTGCGATTCGAGATGGGCCAGCGCCGCCCGGGAGAGTGCGGCCCGGCGCCGCTGCACAGCGGCGGCCAGGGCATCCTGCAATCCGTCGCGGTCGTCGGGCAGCGCGAAATAGTCCGACGCGCCGGCCGCCACTGCTTGCGCCGCTACTCGATGGGAGACGGACGCGCCCACCGCGATCACGGGGATGCCCCCGGGCGCCGGCAGACGCTCGAGCAAGGCGCCGATCTCTGTCTCGTGCCCGCCCGCCGCCACGAGGATCACTGCCGCGCCGGGAGGTGGCAGCTCCTCAGGTGTTGGGGCCCATTCGACGAGCGGGACGCCGATGTCGCGCGCCAGGAGCGGCCAGAAGTCGCCAAACGAATCGCTCAGCCGGACGACGAGTAACCGGACATCGGCCGGCGCCGTCACTTCGGCCCCAGGTCCGGGGCCCCGAGGGCGTCCTCCACACCGACTACGCTTGCCTCAGAAGTCGCATATGGCAAGAGTCGCGAGGCAATGCGGGGCGCGCGGCCACTCTTGCGGCTGTCTTAAGACGGACCGGCCTGCGCCGACTTGATGCAGATGAAAATCGTCACGTGTCGTGAACACACGTGAGATCTCTCACATCCCCGTGCTTACGCTCTACCACCCGCCCTCGCCCCCGTCCGGCACACCCCTTGCCCCTGTGGCCGCCAACACGCGACAACCGGGACGGCCTGCCAGATCACTGATGCACTGACCGGCTCGTATCCGGCCCACTCGAACAGACAATCGGAGGATGCTCATGCAGACCCTTGGACGCATTTCTTGGATCGCCGCCGCGCTGGTGCTGCTCGCCGCCTGCGGTAACAGTACCGGCCCCGCGGTGTCGCGGAACAACCCGGGGACGGGCTCGTCGACGTTGAAGGTCACGGCTGACATCGACGCGAACGACGACCCGACGGTGATCGGCGGGTTCTCGACGGACTACAGCGTCTCGCTGCGCGACGGTCTCAGCAATCCGGTGTCCGCGGCGACCGTGACGATCAGCAACCCGTCGCTCGGCACCATCACCCTGCCGGAAACGGCTACGGGGTCCGGAGACTACTTGCTGACGGGGAACACGTTCCACAGCGGGGACTTCACACTGAACGTGACGCGGGGAGCGGACAACGTGCGCAACGTGGTGCTCGGTGGGCCCGCGGTCCACAGCATCACCGCGCCGGTGAAGAACGCCACCGTTGCCGCGAATCAGCCGCTCACGGTGCGCTGGACGGTCCCGTCGCAGGCGAAGTCCGCCGAGGTGGAGACAAAGGACTTCGGCCCGGTGACGCTTCCCGATACGGGTGCCTACGTGATCGCGGGCGTGAGCAACCCGCCGAACGCGAGTCAGCGGATCCGCGTCTTCCGGTTTAACGAAGTGGACGTGGCGGGGGGCCTCCCCGGCTCGCGTCTCCGGGTGACGGTTCGCACCACGGTCGAGCCGGTGACCGTGCAGTAGCGCGGCGACCCATACTGGCCCATATCTGGTTAGTCCTTGGGCCGCGACGCCCTTCGGTTCTGTTGGGCGGCGTTCGTTCTCAGCTGCGGGCGATGACTTCGAAGGCAGAGGCAGGGGGTCGCGGGTTCAAATCCCACCGTCCCGATTGAGTGAAGGTCATCAGCCATCCGGAGGATATCAAGACATGCACGCGCAATTCCCCGTGCTGCATCAGTTCGCTGACACCGGTCTCCTGCTCCTGCGACTGATGGTCGCCGTCGTCTTCTTCGATAGCGGCTGGAATCACCTGAAACATCCCGCCGAGCGCGCAAAGAGCATCGGTGCGACCACGAGTTTCACCATCTTTCTGGGCACTGCCGAGGTCCTCGGGAGCGTGGGCGTCGCACTCGGCATCCTCACCCAGCTCGCCGCCATCGGACTGTGCCTCATCATGCTCGGCGCGATTCAGAAGAAGATCTTCGTGTGGAAGATCGGCTTTTGGGGCGGCCAATCGTACGGCTGGCATTATGACCTGATGCTGCTCGTCATGAACGTGGTGATCATCACAACCGGCGGCGGCCGGTTCGTGATCTTTTAGCGCCGCAGGCGCGAAGGATCTGCTCCTTCGCTACGCGCGCGTTCCCGGTGTTCGAGGTATGACGAGATGAAGGCAGCTCGGGTCTCGGCCCAGATCGCATTCCTTTTGACGGCGCTGCCCACCGCTGCGTTCCCCCAATCGACCGTTCGCGTCGACGTCACACCTGGCCATGCCATCAATACGTTCGATCCCGACAGCGCACTCGGAAGTTCGATTGACGTGCTCTCGCGGACGGACATCAACCGTGTGTATACGCCGCATATCATCCAGGAGGCGCTCTCAGCCGGCTGGGGACCGATCACCTACCGCAACAACACTGAGCTGCGGATGGCCGCCTGGCATTGGACCGAGAATGGCACGTGGAGTGATGCCGCGCATCGCAGCGGATACTTCACCGGCAGCACCGACCTCAAGGAACCGATTCGCTACATCCTCGCCTACGCGCTGCCCCACCGCGGCTTCGCGACGAGCGGCGATCGTCCGGTCGCGGGTCCGAACCTGACCTATTGGAAGAGCAATCCGTATCTGACGAGCAAATTCACGGGTGAAAGCGATACGCTGCATCCGCAGTGGGTGGTCGTCGACTTGCAAGCGGAGAAGCCAGTGAATGCGGTGCGCATCGTCTGGGCGAACCCCTATGCAACGATCTACGAGGTGGAATACTGGGTTGGCACCGGCGCGCTCGACGGCGTCCCCAGCCTCTCCACCGACGGTCACCGATTGTATTTCCACAGCACGGGGCGGGGCGGGTGCGGGCCGCGGACCTGTTTGTCTCCCGGCGCCAGGACAAGCGGGACGACTTCGGCTGGGAGCCCGCCGAGAATCTCGGGTGCGTCGTGAACTCGCCGTTCGCCGACAACGGCCCGACCATCTTCGAGGACGACGCCAGGGGGATCACGACACTTTACTTCAACAGCCCGCGACCCGGCGGGCTGGGCGACGTCGACATCTATGCGAGCACGCTCCAGGCCGACGGCACCTTCGGCCCGGGCGTCCTCGTGCGGGAGCTCAGCAGTCCGTCCCGGGACACCCGCGTTGCCATCCGGCGCGACGGGCTTGAGATTTTTCTCTCCACTGATCGCCCCGGCGGTGTCGGCAGTGAGGACATCTGGGTTTCGACGCGTGCCACCACGCTCGATCCGTGGTCGCCGCCTGTCCCGCTCGGGCCAGTCGTCAACAGCCCGTACGTCAACAGTGGTCCAGCGCTCTCATTCGATGGTACGGAGCTCTACTTCTACGCGAACCGGCCCGGCG
>DASQAH010000048.1:0-3226 GCA_035635835.1 Gemmatimonadales bacterium | reverse complement strand
TCGGCGGCGTGAATTGCCACTGGATGAGCTGCTCCAGCTCCGCGATCACGCGTTCCACGAGCTCCCGGAGGGGGCGCAGGGCCCCCGGCTTCTCCGGCGTGAGCTTGTAATGCGGGTCGCGCGCCGTGCCCGCCGCCCACGTCACGCCTTTCATCTGAGCGCGATGGACGGCGTTGGAGAGGACGATGGCGCGGACCCGCTGGAGGAGGGGCTCAAGGTCCTCGGGGGCCGCGCCCCACTGCTGGAGGGTCTCACAGAGGGTCTTACTTGAGAAGTGTCTCCCGCTGCTGGCCCACGAGCTGGGTCACCACATCCTTGGCCATCACGGGGGGATGGTCGGGCCGGCTCACGAGATGGCGGCCAACTCCATGGCCGTCGAGGTCCTCCAGGTCTGGGGCGATTCCGAGCGGGAGGCCGTCGTCATGGTGGGCGGAATGCTCTGCCGCCGCCAGGCGAGGGTGCGGGTGCCAGCATGGCGGGCCGCCTGTCTGCGGCGGCGGAGCTTGAGGATCTCAAGGCGCGCTTCAATGCACCGATGCTCACCTGTTCCTCGCCGAAGTTATGGTGGACCTCATCCTGACCGAGCCCACGCTGGACACGCTACCCCGGAGCATCCCGGGATCGTCGTAGTAGTGGCAGCTCTCTAAGCGAAGGGGGCAAGAATGCGTTCACTCATGACGACGGTGGTCCTGGTGATTGGGCTCATGGTGCTAGCTACTTTCCGGTGCAGAAATGGTGGCGGACAGGAGCCGGCACTGCGAAGTGGGAGGCGTTGTCCCGTCTCGTCCGTTCGATTTACCTATTCCGTCTTTCATCCTGTCTCTTTCGTTCTGCGTGTGGTCAGGCGGCGCGCGGTCCGGCTCGGCCGAGGACCTTCAGGTCGTTGGCGATCACCCCGAGGCCGACCCAGCGCTGCATTCCTGCGGCCCCTCGATACCGGCACCGCCGGAGCCCATGACACCGCTTGAGCGCGCTGATGCGCCCTTCGCTGCCCGTACGCCAGCGCAACGCCGCGCGGGCGGCTCGGGAGCGCCGGGCTCGAGACTGCCACGGCAGCACCACGTGCCGCACGCCGCGGTCCTGGGCGGTGCGCTCATTCGTTCGCGAGGCAAAGCCGCCGTCGGCCACCGCGAGCTGCGGCGGATGGCCGAATAGGGCCCGGTGTCGATCCAAGGCCGGCACCCAGAGCGCGCGGTCGGACAGCCGACGCTCGCAGACCTGGTAGTCCGTGATGAACTGCGCTTCCGCCTCCTGGATCATCACCCGCCGCCCGAACTCGGTCGGCTTGGCCAGCTTGCCCTTGCGGATGATCTCCGTATGGGGCTCAAACACGCTGACGACCTTGGCCGGGAAATGGGTGTCCCCACGCAGCACACGGGCGCGGGTTTGGGCGAGCACTTGCCGGACCACGCCGAGGGTCGCGTGCAGGCGCTCCGCGAGGCGCCGGCCGCGCCGCCGGGGCCGGGGTGGGAGCTGCGTCACCGCGGCCTCGGCCTCCCGGACGACCGCGCGCGTGATCCGCATCAGGCCCTGGTAGAGGCTCTTCATCCGCGCCTTGGTCCGCTCCCGCACCCGCTGGCTGGCCCGGGCGCTGGTCGTGCGGCTGCGCTGGGCGATCTCGAAGACGCGGCGGGCGACACTGCGCGTCCGCTCGCGGATCGGTGCCCCGAGCTGCCGCAGGGTGCGCGTCAGCCCCCGCACGCCATCGGCCAGCCGCGTGCTGTCCGTCGGATAATGGATGTTGGTCTCGACGACGGTCGTGTCGACGCGCAGCCGCCGGCCCCGGATGAGGTGCTGCGCGCGTCCCAGGACCACGAGTCGGGCCAGCACGTCTTTGAGGACGGCCTCGTCGAGGAGCGGGGCCAGCCGGATCAGCGTCTTCGCGTCCGGCACGCGCTCGCCGTCGATGCGGCAGTACGCGCGGTAGACCAGGTGGCCCCGCACTTCGCGTTCACACTCGTCGAAGCTCCAGTCGTAGAGATGCTTGAGGACCAGCCGGCGCAGCACCACGGCCACCGGCGTCCCCAGGCGGCCGCGCCGGCGACTCTGCGGGTGACGGCGCGCCAGGGCATCGGCGATGCGATCGACGAGCACCTCATCGTCGAGCAGCGCATCGATCCGGCGGAGCGTGGGGTCCCAGAGCTTGTCCGCATCGGGCAGGCGCACTTCGACCAGGCTGCGCTGCATGTACGCCCGCCGCACCATGGCGCCTCCGGTGAGGCCAGCTGGCCCCAGAGCCCGCACCGCGTGAGCTGCGTAGCCGCGCGTGCTGCCGTGTCGCGCCGCTCTCTCACCATCGCGTGGGCGCTCGGGGGCCGTCAAGCAAATTGCGACGTTTGGGCGAGCGCCGACCCCCACACCCCGCATAAACACCGGATCAATCCAGTGTGTTTCGCACCGGAAAGTAGCTACCAGGTGCCGAGGCGGAAGCGAAGCAGAACAAGTGGAACATGGTCATCGCCGTCCTCGATTCGGGCGGCCACCTCGTCATGCTTGAGCGCATGGACGGCACGCAGCTGAGCAGCATCGAAGCCGCCAAGGACAAGGCGTACTCGGCCGTCCTCTACCGGCGTCCCACCAAGGTGTTCCAGGACCTCGTCGGCAAGGGTGGCCCTAACCTCCGGCTGCTGAGGCTGAGCGGCGCCAGCCCGCTCGAGGGTGGGATCGCGATCCTGGTGGATGGCAAGATCGTCGGTGCGGTCGGCGTGTCCGGCGCCACCTCCGAGCAGGACGCGCAGGTCGCCAAGGCCGGCGCCGACGCGTTGACAAAGTAAGCACGCGAGCGGCGGGCCGGGGCATTTAGCGGCCGGCTCGCCGCGAGTCGTGCCGCGGTCCCTGATCATACGAAGTAGCCTCCCTTGGAGGGGTCCGACGACCGCTAGAGGCGGCGTTCGAGCGCTGCGCGCACTGTCTGCAAGAACACCTCGGGTCGACACGGCTTGCGCCTAACTTTCAACGCATTACAGGGGTGGATGTCGGCAGTCCGGGTATAGTCGCCTGGCGGGCTACGCAGACACCAACGACTCGGAGCGGCTGGCCGCGGGCCCCCCTCGACGCGTGACCCTCGAGTCAAGGTGGTGACGACGAATCCCACGCGGGGGAACAGCTCGCTGAGGTGATGTTCAATCTTGGCGATCACCCGCCGAGGCCGATCCCAAGGAACGAATCGCGCCGTCGTCCGCTTCTACAACAAGACCTCCTCCGTTGGCGTACCCAGACGTCATTC
>DASQAH010000047.1:0-10626 GCA_035635835.1 Gemmatimonadales bacterium | reverse complement strand
GGGGGGGGGGGGGGGGGGGGGGGGGGGGGAGGGCTGGATCGGCCCAGACGCCGAGTGCCGAGGCGATGTACGAAGCGGGGGCGCTACGCGCCGCCGCGGACTCTTTCGCGAGCCGCGCGGCCGCCGCCCCGGAGGTGGCGGCGCACTGGTACAACTTGGGGGCGACCCTGTATCGTGCGGGAGCCGACGGTAAGGCGACCGCCGCCTGGACGATCGCCGCCCGGCTGGCGCCGCGCGAACGCGTGGTTCGCCGAGCCCGTGACCTGCTACCCTTCCCAGACGCGGCGAGCGAGCCCCTGCTGGCGGTCGGACTGGCGACACCGGCGGAGTGCTGGTTGCTCGCGGGGGCCCTGTGGATCACCGCGTGGGTCCTGGTGCTGCTGGGCCGGCGTCGGCTCGTGCCCGGCGCGATGGCGGCTCTGACCGTGGCGGTCGTGGTGCTCGGGGCGGTGGAATGGCGACGCCGCGCGCGGCCGGTAGCGGTCGTCGTCGCCGCGGGTACTGCGGTGCGGGTCGCCCCATACGGTGTGGCGAGCGCCGCATCCTCAGTAGACGCCGGGGCCGCGCTGGTCGTCGAGGACCAGTACGGGCGGTGGCTGGAAGTGCGGCGGGCCGACGGGATTCATGGCTGGCTGCTGGCAACGGAGGTGGTGCAGCTGTGAGCGCGAAGATCGCGGTGCTGGCGGGGCACGTCGCGGACCAGATCGCCGCGGGGGAGGTGGTCGAGCGCCCCGCCTCGGTCGTGAAGGAGCTCGTGGAGAACGCGCTCGACGCCGGCGCGCGCACCGTGCGAGTGGAGCTCGAAGACGGCGGCAAGACCTTGATTCGCGTGAGCGACGACGGGGAAGGGATGACCCGCGAGGACGCCGTGCTCGCCCTGCAGCGCCACGCGACGAGCAAAATCCGTGAAGCGGCCGACCTGATCGGCGTGGGCAGCTTCGGATTCCGGGGTGAGGCGCTTCCGGCCATCGCCTCCGTCTCCCGCTTCGAGCTTGAGACCTCACCCGACGGGGCGCACGGCACGCGGCTGCGCGTGACGGGCGGCCGCCGGGAAGCGATCGAGGATGCGGTGCGCCAGCGCGGCACCACGATCACGGTGCGCGGACTGTTTTTCAATACGCCGGCGCGTCGCAAATTCCTGCGCGCCACGGCGACCGAGACGCGCGCCGCCTCCGAGGCGCTCACGGTCCTCGCGCTGACGCGCCCGGACGTGGCCTTCGCGCTGACAAGCGACGGACGCTCGCTGCTCGACGTCGCGGTCGCGGCGCGGGCCATCGACCGAATCCACGCGCTGTGGGGGCGCGAGCTCGCCGACAGCCTGCTGCCCGTCGCGTATCGCGAAGGGCCGCTCGAAGTCACGGGATTTGCGCAGCGCCCCTCCCAGGCCAAGCCCGCCGGTCGCAAAGGCTACGTGTTCGTGCGCGGCCGGCCCATCCGGGACCCGTTCATCCTGCGCGCGGCCGAGGCGGGTTACCGGTCCGCCATCCACCCCGGCGACCGGCCGTCGCTCGTGCTGTACCTCGACCTGCCCGGCGACGCGGTGGACGTGAACGTGCACCCCGCCAAGCTGGAAGTGCGCTTCCGCGACAAGTTCTTCGTCGAGAAGGTGGTGGAAGAGGCGGTTCGGGGCGCGCTGGCGCCGCTGGCGGCCGCCGCTTCGCTAGGCCCCGAGCGCTCGGGTTCCGGCGAGGCATGGACAGGGCTCCAGACCGAGATCCCCGGTGGCGTGCCAGTGGAGCTCTTCGCACCCGAGCAGCCGGTTCCCGGTGCCCGACGCCAGACGGCATCTCTGCTCCAGGTCTTCGACACCTACATCCTGTTTCAGACCGACGGTGGCGTGGCGATCGTGGACCAGCACTCGGCCCACGAGCGCGTGCTGTACGAGGAGGTGATGCACCAGCTCAGCGGCGATGGCGCACCCGCTCAACGGCTGTTGCTGCCACTGACCCTCGAGTTCTCCCCTCCGGAGCTCGACGCGATCGACGCGCACCGAGAACTGCTGGAGCGCGTCGGCTTCGAGATCGAGCCCTTCTCCGGACGCAGCGTCGTGGTTCACACCGCCCCCAATCCGCATCCCCGCTTCGATGCTGCGCGCTGCCTGCAGGAGCTGGTCGCGGATCTCGCGGGCGGCCGCTTCGGCGGGTGGCAAAACCGGCTCGAGCGCTTCGCGGCGACGTTCGCGTGCCGGGCGGCCATCAAGGCGGGGCACACGCTCGACCCCGAGGAGATGCGCCGACTGCTGGCCAGCCTCCTCACTGCCACGCTCCCGGCGCACGACGTGCATGGCCGCCCGACCATAGTCCAACTGCCCAAGGACGAGCTGGAGCGCCGGTTTGGGCGTTCCTGACCGCCCATTCGTCCCCGTTCTCGTCGGTCCCACCGGCGTCGGCAAGACGGCCGTCGCCACCGCGTTGGCGGCGCTCGAACAGCTCACCGTCATCGCCGCCGATGCACGGCAGATCTACCGCGGGCTGGATATCGGCACCGCCAAGCCCGACGCCGCGACGCTCGCCCGAGTGCCCTACCTCGGGCTCGATCTCGTTGAACCAGGCGAGCGCTACTCTGCGGGGCGGTACGCGCGCGATGCGGCGGGGTGGCTGACGGCGGTCCGCGCCTCCGGCCGGTTGCCCCTCGTCGTCGGCGGGACGGGGTTCTACGTGCGGGCGCTGGCTGAAGGGTTGTTCCGGGAGCCCCCGCTCGAGCCCGCGCGACGCGACCGGCTGCGCGCCTGGGCAAACGGGCTCGGGGGGACCGGGCTGGCACGCTGGGCCGGCCGGCTCGATCCCCGCTACTCCGGGGGCGGTCGCCAACGGGCTGCCCGGGCGATCGAGGTCGCCCTGCTCACGGGGCGCGCGCTGTCGTGGTGGCAACAAGAGGCGCGCGAGCTGGGGGTGATGCGCCCATGGTACATTCACCTGACCCTGCCACGCGAGGCGCTGCGCCGGCGCCTCGCTGAGCGGGTGGATCGCATGTTGGCGGCCGGGCTGGTGGCGGAAGTGCGCGCCGTGTTGGCTCGGGGCGTCCCGGCGGACGCGCCCGGGCTCAACGCCGTCGGCTACCGCGAGGTCGTCGCGCTGTTGCAAGGGCGGCTGCCAGAGCGCGAGTTGCGCGACGCGATCGTGATTGCCACACGGCGCTACGCCAAGCGCCAGGACACGTGGTTCAGAAACCAACTCCGCCCGCAGCCCGCAGCCCTCAGCCATCAGCCTGAGACTGTTTGGACTCTGGACGCGACTCCGGATCCGGGCACGCTGGCGCGGATGATCCATGACCGGTGGCACACCATGAACCCTGACGGTTGATGGCTGACGGCTCGCTCATGCGCATCGGCATCACCTGCTATCCCACCTACGGCGGCTCCGGAGCCGTCGCCACCGAGCTCGGTCTCGAACTGGCCCGGCGGGGGCACGAGGTGCACTTCATTTCTTACGCGAGTCCGTTCCGGCTGCGGGGCTTTACCGAGCGCGTGACGTTCCACGAGGTCGGGCAGACCGAATACCCCCTGTTCGAGCAGTCGTCGCCGTACGCGATGGCCTTGGCGGTGAAACAGCACGAGGTCGCGATGCGGGAGCGCCTCGACTTGATGCACGCGCATTACGCGATCCCGCACGCCGCTGCGGCGTGGCTGGCCAAGCAGATGTTGAAGCCCGAGCGCGACCTCAAACTGGTCACCACGCTCCATGGGACCGACATCACGCTGGTGGGGCAGGACCCCTCCTATTACACGATCACCAAGTTCTCGATCGAGCAGTCGGACCGCGTGACCGCCGTGTCGGAGTACCTGCGGGACGAGACGTACCGCGCGTTCGGGTGCACTGGGTGCGACGTGAAGGTGATCCCGAACTTCGTTTCCACCGCCGAGTATCACCCACCTACCGCCACTGCTGCCGAGCGCGCCTCGCGCCGTGCGCTCGCCCCCGCCGATCACAAGGTGCTGATCCACGTCTCCAATTTCCGCCCGGTCAAGCGGGTGACAGACGTGGTGCGAGTGTTCGCGGGTGTTCGCCAGCAGGTTCCCGCGACGCTCGTGCTCGTCGGGGACGGCCCCGACCGTGACGCCGCCGAGCAGGAGGCCGACCGCCTCGACCTGCGGCACGAGGTCCGCTTCCTCGGCAAGGTCGACAACGTCGCCGATATCCTACGCGGCGGCGACCTGTTTCTGCTGCCGTCCCAGACCGAATCGTTCGGGCTTGCCGCGCTGGAAGCGATGGCGTGCGCCGTGCCGGTCTTAGCGAGCGCCGTGGGGGGCCTGCCCGAGGTGGTGGTGGAGGCAGAGACGGGCTTCCTCACTCCCGTGGGGGACGTGGATGGCATGATCGAGCGTGCCCTTCGCGTGCTGCGTGACGACGCGTTGCACACGCGTCTGCGGGTCGCCGCCGCGCGCCGCGCGCTCGAGTTCGCCGCCGACCGGATCGTGCCCCGCTACGAGCAGTTGTACGAGGACGTGCTGCGTGATTGACCTGCTGCGGCTCATCCGCGCCCACAACCTGCTCGTCGCGGCCGCCGGCGTCCTCGCCGGCGGGTGGATCGCCCTGGGTGCACTCGCCGTCCCGCACGTCCTCGCCTTCGCCGCCCTCGCCGCAATCGGCTTTGGGGCAGCGGGCAACACGCTGAACGATCTGTGGGACGTCGCGGCCGACCGGGTGAACCGGCCAGGAGGCGAGCGGCCGCTCGCCGCCGGCCGACTCCGTCGCACCACGGCGGAGCTGTGCGCCTTCCTGGGCGTGCTGCTCGGCGTTGCCGCCGCAGCGCTCGCGGGCGGCGGCCCGGTGCTGGTCGGGCTGCTCGCTCTGGGTGTGATGGCGGCCTATTCCCCGGCACTCAAGCCGCGTGGCGTCGTGGGGAATGTGGCGGTCGCGGCCATCGCGGGACTGCCGCTGTTCTACGGCGCGCTCGCGGTGGGGCACCCCGCCAAGGGCGTGGTGCCCTGGGGGTTGGCCGCCTGGATTCACGTCGGCCGCGAGCTCGTGAAAGATCTCGAGGACGAAGCCGGTGACCGTGTCGCCGGCCGCCATACGCTGCCCATCCGGCTCGGACGGGCGCGGGCGGCTAGAGTCGCCGTCGTGGTGCTCGTAACATTCGTGCTGGCCAGCCTCCTCCTACCCTGGGCCGCGGGCTATCGGACCGCCTATTTTGCGGTCGCCGCGGTGGCACAGCTGGCGGTGCTCCTGGCGGCCGGGCGGCTGCGCCGGGCGCGGATCGAGCGCGTCAGCCTGGCCCTGAAGCTCGCGATGGTGGTAGGAATCGTGGCACTCGTCCTCGGGAGGCCGGCATGACGCTGTGGCAGGGGATGCTGCTGGGACTGGTGCAGGGGCTCACGGAGTTCCTTCCCGTCTCGAGCTCCGGTCACCTCGCCCTAGTCGAAGCGCTCACGGGGGTGAAGACGCCAGGCGTATTCGTGGAGGTGATGCTGCATGTCGCGACGCTCGGCTCGGTCCTCCTCGTCTACGGTGCACGACTCGCCCGGATCGCCGTGGGTGCGCTGCGCGGGCAGCCGGAGGACCTGCGGTACGTGGGATACCTTGTCCTCGGCACGATTCCAGCCGGCATCATTGGGGTGTTGCTGCATCGAGTGCTCGAGGAGCGCTTCCACACGCTCGTCTACGTCGGCATCGGGTTCGTGCTGACCGGAATCCTGCTCTGGTCAACGCGTCGCCGCCAGGGCACCCGCCTGCGACCGACCGCTGGGACCGCCTCAATCGTCGGCCTCGGCCAGGCCTCCGCCGTCTTGCTCCACATGTCCCGGTCCGGGTCCACGGTGAGCGCGGCGCTGTGGGCGGGACTCGAGCTCGGGACCGCCGCGGAATTCAGCTTTCTGCTTTCGGTGCCCGCGATCCTCGGCGCCGCGCTCATCGAAGGGCGGCACATGAGCGTGAACGTCGGCGCGGTCGGCGCACTGCCGCTGGCGGCCGGGTGTCTCCTCGCGCTCGCCAGTGGCGTCTTCGCCATCCGATTCCTGGTCGCGCTTATCACCAAAGGCCGTTTCTACGCTTTTGCCCCGTATTGCTGGGCCGTCGGCGTGTTCACCATCCTGTACGCGCTGTGGCGCGCCTAGAGCTGGACGGTGTTCCGGCCGCCCGCCTGGCCCAGCGATGGGGGGTGCCGCAGTGCGGCTTGTTCCAGCGACTCACCTCCACACTGGACGCGATCCACAGTCTCGGTGCCCAGGGCGCACCGGCCGGCAGCGTGGTGCTCGCCGAGGAGCAGACGGCGGGGCGGGGCCGGGACGGGCGTACGTGGCACTCGCCC
This sequence comes from Gemmatimonadales bacterium, assembly GCA_035635835.1. Taxonomy (GTDB): domain Bacteria; phylum Gemmatimonadota; class Gemmatimonadetes; order Gemmatimonadales; family GWC2-71-9; genus 13-1-40CM-70-15. Next base: position 4,377 of record DASQAH010000047.1, on the reverse strand, counting down.
GCCGGGGGAGTCTGGCTCGGCATGTTGTTCCGGCCGGCGCAGACCGACCTGAGCGCGTTTTCCCTCCGCGCGGGACTCGTCCTCGCGGACGTGGTGGACGAGCGGGTGGGCCAGCCGCTAGCGCGCCTCAAGTGGCCGAACGACGTCGTGGTGGGACAGCGCGGCCGCAAGCTCGCCGGCATCCTGTGTGAGGGGCGCTGGCAGAGCGACGTCCTGCAGTGGTTCGCGCTGGGGATCGGGGTGAACGTCGTCAACCCAATTCCGCCCGCCCTCGCCGATCGCGCCGCCTCGCTCAACGAGTTCGTGCCGACGGTGCGGCGGCTCGACGTGCTCGACGCCTTGGTGCCGGCGCTTACCCGTCTGGCGGCGCACGGTCTGAAGCTGACCGACGCCGAATGCGCGGCGTTCGCCGAGCGCGACTGGCTGCGCGGCCGCCAGCTGCGCGCGCCGCTGTTCGGCCGCGCGGCCGGCGTGCGCGCCGACGGCGCACTACTGGTCGACACCGGAGTCGCCACCGCAGGAGTTCGCGACGGCCATGTCGAGCTCGCCTGAAGGGCCGGCTGGTGGGGCGGCGCGGCGGCGTGGCGGCGCCATGACGGCGTCTCTATCTTAGCGCGCCCATGCTGCTCACCCTAAACATCAACAACACCGAGACCAAGGTCGGGCTGTTCCGAGGCCCCGAGCTCGAGACCCACTGGCGCCTCACCACCCTCCCGGTCCGCACGCCCGACGAGTGGGCCGCCGCTATCACCGCCTACCTGACGCAAGCCGGCCACTCCCCCGACGAGGTCCGGGCGGCCATCGTCGCCTCCGTGGTGCCGCCGGTGACGCAAGCGGTTCTCGAGGCCGTGGAGCGCGCCACCGACCGCAAGCCCGCCGTCGTAGATGGGCGCTCGAAACTGCCGATCACCCTCGACGTGGACGAGCCCCTCACGGTCGGGGCCGACCGGATCCTGAATACGCTCGCGGCCGCCACACTCTTTCAGCGGGATACGATCGTAGTGGACTTCGGCACCGCCACCACCTTCGACTGCATCACGGCCGACGCCCGCTTCATCGGGGGCGTCATCATGCCCGGGGTCCGCACCGCGGCAGACGCGCTGATCGCGCGCACCGCGAAGCTCCCCGCTACGGAGCTCACCCCGCCGGAGCGGGTGATCGGGCGGCGCACGGAGGACTGCATCCGCGCCGGCGTGTTGCTGGGTGCGGCGGACGCGGTGGACGGGCTGGTGCGCCGCATCAAGGCCGAGTGGCCAGGCCGCAAAACGCCGCTCGTGGTCGCTACCGGCGGGCTCGCCGACCTGGTCGCACCGCTTACCAAGGAGATCGCGTCGGTGCACCCCGACCTCACGCTGACCGGGCTGCGACTCGCGGCACAGGCGTTCGGCTTGTCGTGGTAAGCGACGCCAGGGCACTGACCCCCTGGCGGCGCTGGGGCTACCGGCTACTGCCCGGCGAGGCGTTCTCCTACCTCCTCCACATGCGCCCGGCCGAGTGGCCAATCATGACGGGGCACACCGCCCTGGGGTACGTCCTGGCCGTTGGGATCAGCGGCGTCGTGCATGGGGCGCGGTTGCGTCCGGCGCTGTGGGCTCTGCTCCTGTGGGTGGTCTTCCTGAACGGCGGGACGCTGGCCATCAACAGTGTGTTTGACAGGGACGAGGGCGACATCGGCTACCTCCGGGCACCGCCCCCGTTGCCGCGCCACCTCCTCACCTTTAGTGTCGGTCTGCTGGTCTGCGGCCAGCTGCTCGCCCTCACCTTGCCTGCGGCGTTCCAGATCGACTACGCGATTTGCCTGGTGTTGTCCGTGCTCTACTCGGTGCCGCCGTTCCGATTCAAGGCAGTCGCGGGCGTGGATTGGGTGATCAACATGTTGGGGTTCGGCACGCTCACGCCCTACGCCGCCTGGGCGGCAACGGGGCGGGCGCTCGATCTTGGGCACGCGCTGATCCTGCTCGCCTTCTGCCCGTTGTTCGCGGGGCTCTATCCGCTAACTCAGCTGTATCAATTCGATGAGGACCGCCGCCGCGGTGATCGTACGCTCGCCCTGATCCTCGGCATGCGGCCGAGTCTTGACATCGCGATCGGCTGCATCCTGCTCGCCTTCGGGCTGTTCGGCGCGGCGGCACGCCGGGTGGAGACTGGCCCCTGGACGCCGGCACTGGTCGTGCCTTTGGCGGCGTGGCTGGCGGTTCTCCTTCCTTGGCGCGCGGGACACGCAGGCTGGACCCCGGCGCGTCATCAGCGCGGCATGTACCGAGCGCTCGCCGCCTGGGCGATGACCGACGTCACGGTCCTGGCAGTGTTTGCCCGGTAGGCCGGGACTGCTAGATTTAGCTCTCGCGCATTCCTCGACCCCGGGAGATTCCCCACAATGACGACCGGCACGGCCTCCCCGGCCCCTTCGCCTGCGGCGGTGGATCGCTCGGACTTCCGCACCATCATGCTGAGCGGCGCCAAGATCGGACTGATGACCGCCGTGGCCGTTCTGGTCTACGCGGCGCTGTCCCGCGCCGTGCCGGCCGGGCTGGCGCGCGAAGTGATCTTAGCGATCGTGGTCCTCGCCACGGCGACGTTGGTGAGCTTGCTCCCCGCGCTGTGGGTGGTCGCGCGCGGCATCGAAGGGATCGCGGGCGCGGCGGCGGTGGGGCTGTGGGGGACGATCGTCTTCAGCGCGATCGACATCGTCGTGCTGCGACCCGCCAACCATGTGATCACGATCTATCCCTGGACCTGGGACGCGGTTGGCGGCCTCAGCACCTGGTGGTATCTGCCCATCTGGTGGATGCTGGGGACTTACGTCGCGTGGATGGGAGGGCTACTCATCGCCAGACGCGCCGCTCGAGGCAGCCCCACACTCCAAAGCGTCGGCGTTCCGATCGTGGCAGGCGCCGCGCTCATCGCGGTGATCGGGCGCATCGCGGCCTTCCCGGTCATGCTCCCCATTGCCGCTGGAGCCGGGTACGCCTTGACCCTCACGCTGCTCGCGCTCGCCGCCCTCGCGCGGAAGACGTGAGCCGGCAGGGGGGGGAGGGGGGGGGGGAGGGAGCGGGATGCCCCGCTGGCTCGCCCATCTCCTGATCGTCGTCGGCTGGCTCCTGACGCCGGCCGTGGCGTGGGGAGCCTCCTATTTTGGGCTCTGGCTCGGCGCCCTTGTCGCCGTGCGGCTCAGCCACCCGCTCCTGATGCTCGGCACCGCCGCGGGCGTCGCGGCGCTGTCTGGGTTCGGCGCCCTCTGGACCTGGGTTCGGTTCATGCGCCGGGCCCCGCACCTGCTCTCCCACCACATGGCTCCCCGCGCCTCGGAGGAGCAGGCTGCGGTTTCTGCCGCGGACTGACCTGCTGGGCGGTGCGACCCTGGTGGTCGCCCTCCTCCCCGCCACCCTCGCGGCCCAACGCCGCACCCTGGAGGCCTACTACGGCCGCTGGCTGAACGGCAACGACGCCGCGAGCTACGAGCTCCGCTCTAGCGTACCGCTGGCTGGACAGACACTCCGCCACGGCTTCGGTGCCACGGTGCTGGTTCACGACAGCTTGGGTCGCCACCGTGCCTTCTACGGGTTCGGCTACGAGCTGCAGGCGTTTCGCTACCGCGCCACGTTCGACCCGTACGCGCTGATCGGCCTCGAGCTCGGGCTCTCGACCGACACGGCACACCAGGAATTGGGGGCGTTGTGGAGCGCCGGAGCAGGCCTCGAGTGGAGGCCCCTGGGTCGCTTCGCGCTCGGCGGCGAGGCGCGCTGGCGTGTCGAAGACCGCGGTCCCCGCGGCTTCTGGCGGCCTGGGCATCCCCGCCGCGGCATCAGCGTAGCGCTCGGCGTCTCGCTCGGTCTTGGGAGGGGGGGGGAGGGGGGGGGGAGTGGCGCAGGGCGAGGCAGAGAGCGCCGTGACCAGTTGCCTCCTGGGCTGCTGCCTCCCCCCTCCCTCCCCCCTCCCCCCACCGCCCCCCCCGCGCCGCACGCCGCAATCACGGGAGCCGCGGCCGATGTCGTCCTCACCGCGATTAGCGCGATCGGCACTCCGTACCAATGGGGGGGAACAGCCGAGAACGGCTTTGACTGCTCAGGACTGATCCAGTACTCGTATGCCCAGCACGGCATCCGCCTACCGCGGATGAGCCGCGAGCAGGCGAGGGCCGGCAGCGAGGTGACGCCTGTCGTGGAGGCGCTGCAACCTGGCGACATCCTGCTATTTGCCGCGTCGCCGGGCGGCGGGGTGACACACGTCGGCTTGTACGTGGGGGAAGGAAGGTTCATCCACAGCTCCAACACAGGAGTGAGGCTCTCGGAACTCGACCCTCACGACCCCGAGGCGGGATACTGGATCCCGCGTTGGGTAGGCGCGCGGCGGATCATCGCGGCGGAGCGAGGGCGG
>DASQAH010000046.1:0-37015 GCA_035635835.1 Gemmatimonadales bacterium | reverse complement strand
CTTGCCGCCTACTCGTCCCCGCCCCCGCAAACGCCCCGTAGCGACGTAGCTGATCGTACTTCTTGCGCTTCTCGGCATCGCTCAGTACGTCGTGCGCCTCGTTGATCTCCTTGAAACGGTCCGCCGCCTGGTTGTTGGGGTTGCGGTCCGGGTGATACTGCTTGGCGAGCCGACGGAACGCCTTCTTGATCTCATCGACCGTGGCGGTCTCCGAGACCCCGAGGATCTGGTAGTAATCGCGCGCCGCCGCCATCAGCTGCTCTGGGCCTCCCCGCTTTTCTCCTTCTGCCAAGTGAGCACCACCACCCGCGCCGGCCGGAGCAGCACCGTTCCGATCTGGTAGCCCGCCTGAAGCACAGCGCCAACGGTGTGATCCTTCGTCGGCTCGTCAGCGGGGGCCGTGGTGACCGCCTCGTGGAGGTTCGGATCGAATGGAACGCCCACCTGATCGACACGCCGTACCCCCAGCGGCTCGAGCTCCTTCCAGACCTTGCGCTCCACCAGGTCCACGCCGTCATGGATCGTCTTGGCATCGGTCTGCGAGGGATCGACATGCGCGAAGCGCGCGAGGTCGTCCAGCGCATCCACGAGGCGCGAGACGACCTCTGCCTGCGCCTTGCCCCACACTTCGGCCCGCTCCCGCACCATCCGCTTGCGGAAGTTGTCGAACTCGGCAGCCAGCCGAAGATGTTTGTCCTTGGCTTCGGCCAGCTCGGTGGTGAGCCGCGCGGCCGTCTCCTCGAGTCGCTGAACGGCTTCCGGGGCCGGCTCGACCAGGGCGGAATTCGGCCCGACACCGCCAGGCTCGGCTGGCTGAGCGTGCGCCGCTGGCGTCGTCGCGACCTCTTGCATCGATTTAGGCTTGTGCTTGGTCATCACTCGTCTTGCCTAGGCAACCGACGTGCCGCCAGTTACCGCCGTTTTGGCAACCTGAAGGAATCGTGGAAAGCACTATCCTGCAACAAGATAGCCTCGCGGTCGATGACTGTCGAGCGGGACGAGGTTCCTAGGACCTTAACGCGGCCCGGCTGACAGCTCCCGCCGCGCCAAGAACTGGAGCAGGTCGTCCATAGCCTCCTCAGCCTGGGGGTCGTGCAGGATCTCGTGGTACATCTCGGGATACCACTGCACCTGGACCGGGCTCTTGAGGCTGTCGGCGAAGGCGCGGGCGAGCTGCGCGTCCACGATGCGGTCCTCTCCCGCGAGCAGGAACAACAGCGGCGGCTCGATGCGGCCGGCATCCGCGGCAACCACGCGCTGTGCCCATTGGATCTCCCGCCAGGCACCGGTCGTGATCACGTTGTGCACAAGGGGATCGGTTTCATAGGCCGCGCCCACTGCCGGGTCGCGACTCAAGTGATCGGGCTCGATGCCCGTGGACAGCGTGAGCGTCGGCCACACATCGGGGAGCAGCCGACCGAGCGCGAGCTTCCAGCGGGGTGGCGGGAACGCGAGCCCGAGCCAGGGCGAGACGAGCACGGCCGCTGCGATCGCGTCGCTGGGCTGACTCTCGAGGTAGCGCAGCGCGACGAGGGCCCCGAAGGAGTGGCCGAGCAGGACCTGCGGAGCCTGCGTTCGCTGCCGCACGACGCGACGGAACGCTTGCAGGTCGGCCAACAGCTGGCTGAAGCGGGACAGGTGGCCCTGGCGCCCGCCCGAGCGTCCGTGCCCGCGGACGTCGAGCAGGTACGCCGCGACGCTGGCCTGCCGCAACCGCTCGCCGACGCGACTCCAGCGCGCCGCGTGGTCGGACCATCCGGGCAGGAAGAGGACGGCCGACTTGGGGTGCCCCTCTGCGGGCTCATAGGCGTCGAAGTACAGTGCGGCGCCGTCGGGGGCCAGGAATTGCGGCATCAAGCCTCGGTCAGCAGACGTCGCAGCAGGTCGAGGGCGGCCTGGGCAGCGCGGGCACGGATCTCGCCGCGGTCGCCGGGGAACATGCGTCTCACCGCCCGAATGTTCGCGCCCGCGGCGGCGGCCAGCCAGACGGTACCCACCGGTTTCTCCGGGGTCCCGCCGTCGGGTCCCGCGATACCGGTGACTCCCGCGGCGCAGTCAGCAAGGAGCGCGCGTTGCGCACCGACGACCATGGCGCGCACCGTCTCCTCCGACACGGCCCCATGCTGCGCGAGGACCGCTTCGGGGACTCCGAGCAACTCGGTTTTGATCCGGTCGGCGTAGGCGACCACGCCCCCTACGAACACGTCTGAGGCGCCCGGCACCGCAGTGAGACGCTCGCCCAGGAGCCCACCCGTGCAGGACTCGGCGACTGCCAGGTGACCACGACGCCGCCGCACCGCCTCGAGCACGACGGCAGCGAGGTCGGCCTGCTCCTCACCGTAGCAATGCAGCCCGAGCAAGTCGCGTAGGCGCCCGATGCCCTCGCGGAGTCGCTGCTCGGCTTCCCCGGGCTCCAGCGCCCAGGCCGTGAGCCGCAAATCCACGCCGGCCTCTGACGGCAGATAGGCGAGTGTTAGCGGGCCCAGCCCCTCCTCCACTGGCTCGACCCGCTCAGCCAGGGCCGACTCCGGTACACCCGTCGTCCGCAGCGTGCGAGAGAGCACGACGCGGGGCGGCGTGCCCTGCCCTCCTGCGGCGCGCTGCTGCCGGGCCACGAGGCGCGGCAGCACCTCCTCAACGAGCAGTCCGCGCATTTCCGACGGAACGCCCGGGAGCAGGATCACGAGCCGGTTTGTTGCCGCGTCTTCGAGCCAGAGTCCGGGTGCTGTGCCGCGCGGATTGGGCAGCACGGTCGCGCCGCGCGGCACCTCGGCCTGCGTCCGGTTGGCGGCTGGCATCGGCCAACGGCCCAGTCGCTTGAAGCGCAGCTCCAGAGCTTCCAGCGCCACCGGGTCGAGCTCGAGGGGCCGCTGCCACAGCTCCGCCACCACCCGTTTGGTCATGTCGTCGCGTGTGGGGCCGAGGCCGCCCGTGGTGAGCACGGCGCCGGTGCGCGCCAGCGCGTCGGCGACGGCATCCCGAATGGCCGCCGGGCGGTCGGATACGGTCGTGTGGCGGACGATCTCCACGCCGGCCGCCGCCAGGGCGCGGCCCAACTCGGCCGCGTTGGTGTCAATGGTGTGCCCCAGCAGCAATTCGGTGCCGATGGTGAGGACTTCGAGGTTCACCCTCCGCCCTTGAGCAGCGTGCGATACCGGTAGAGGTAGACCACGAGAGAATAGACCGTGAGCACGATCGCACCGGCCAACGTGATGGCGACGACGTAGCCATGGAACTGGTCCCAGAATTCCCGGAACCGTCCTGCCCAGCGGTGCGTCGCCACCGCGTCCTTCCAGGCAAACCACGCGATCGTGGCGCCAATGAACACGTTTTGCACGACCGCCTTCAGCTTGCCCGCCCCGATCGCGGGGATCACGACCCCACGCCGCTGGGCGAAGAGACGGAAGGCGGTCATCAGCAGCTCGCGACCGACGAGTAGCAAGCACGCCCAGACGGGAATGCTGCCCCACCAGGGGATGCGGTAGTTGACGAGGATGGTGGGGTGACGCGTGAGCCAGAAAATCGGCACCAGAGTTGCGAACAGGAGCCACTTGTCGGCGATCGGGTCGAGCAGCTTGCCCAGGTCACTCACCAGGCCGTATTTGCGCGCGTAGTAGCCGTCGACGATGTCGCTGAAGGCGGCGGCGAGGAAAATCAGGAACGCGATGACCTTGGGCCAGAATCCCGAGATGAACGGCAGCAGCGCGATGACCGGCGTGAGGCAGATGCGCGCCAGGGTGAGGATGTTCGGCAGCGTCCAGCGCATGGGACCGCCCGTCAGCTGAGCGTCTTGAGGACGAGCTTGCTGACCGCCTTGAGGGTGTCGAACACGCCGTCCCCGCGTACCGCGACCGCCTCGTGATACGGGGCGCGCCCGATCCACTCACCATCGACCTTCTCGATCAGGTTCTCCCCGGGATGGGCGACGTCCGGGGACGCCTTCTGTTGCGCCGCGTCCTCGATCGGCCAGCCGGGATTCATGGCTGCCTGCAGGTCCTTGATCGGCGCGGCGTTGGGCAGGTCGCGCTTGTTGTACTGGATCACGAACGGGATCTTGGTCAGATCGTAGCCGTACTCGGCCATGTTGTCGTAGAGGTTCTGCATCGATTCCACGTTGGCTTCCATGCGTTCGAGCTGGCTGTCGGCGACGAACACGATGCCGTCGACGCCCTTCAGGATCAGCTTCCGGCTGGCGTTGTAGTACACCTGACCCGGGACCGTGTAGAGGTGGAACCGCGTCTTGAAACCGCGGATCGTGCCGAGGTCCACGGGGAGGAAGTCGAAGAACAACGTGCGCTCGGTCTCCGTGGCGAGCGAGATCATTTTCCCGCGCGTATTGGGCGAGACCTTCCCGTAGATATGCTCGAGGTTGCTCGTCTTTCCGCCGAGCCCCGGGCCGTAGTAGACCAACTTGCAGTTGATCTCGCGGGACGCATAGTTGATCATCGACATACGACGAGCGTCCCCTTACCCGAAGAGTTTGTCAATCTCGTCTTCCGCGCCCTCGAGCAGGCCTTTCTGCTGGGCCGGCCCGGTGCCCACCCGATTGAACATCTCTTCGAAGACCTTGTTGAGGTTCTCTACGACCGCTTTGGCCTTCAGCTTGACCAGGCCCAGCGTGGCGCGCTGGTCGAACAGCACCACGAGGATCACCCGTTTGGCGACGTCGGCCAGAAACATCGATTCTTTCTCGCCTTGATGAACGAGGCTCGCGAACTCGGCTTCGCCGATCATTTTGGCGAGCTGATCGTTGGCACTGAAGTCGGCGGCGGTGAGGGAGGCGAACGCCGTGGGATCGAACCGGGGTGTCTCGCCGACCGTTGCCACGAGCTGGCCCGTCCGATCTACGAGGAGCGCGCAGCGGGCGCTCGAGTCGCGGAGGAACGCTTGCAGGTGCCCCTGGATCAGTTTGAAGTCGTTCTCGCTGAACGACCAGCTCGCCGCACCCGTCATCGGTGTCCCCGGTCAGTCGGACATGTCGCGCCGCGCTTCTAGCGCCTGCGCGATGGTCACGCCGTCGGCGTACTCCAGATCGCCGCCCACCGGCAGGCCGCGCGCGATGCGCGTCAGCCGCACCCCCGTCGGCCGGAGCACCTGCTGGAGGTAGGTCGCCGTGACCTCGCCCTCCATGGAGGGGTTGGTGGCGACGATCACTTCGCGCACCCCCGACCCGTTGCCGATCCGCGCCACCAGACGGTCCAGATGGAGCGCCTCGGGGCCGAGCCCATCGAGCGGCGAGAGCCGACCGCCCAGCACATGGTAGCGCCCTCGGAACCGCGCGGTCCGCTCGATCGCCGCGACGTCCGCCGCCTCCTCCACCACGCATAGCAGTGCGGCGTCCCGCCGCGGATCGCGGCAGATCGCGCAGGGATCTTCGTCCGTCAGATTGCCGCAGGTTCCGCACGCGGTCACCTGGTCGCGCACCCGCCGGATCGCCTGCGCCAGGCGCTCGGCGTGCTCCGCCGGCTGCTTCAACAGATGAAACGTGAGCCGCTGCGCCGTCTTTCGACCGATCCCGGGGAGCCTGGATAGCTCCGTGACGAGATCTTCGATGGCCGACACGACAGCCTACAACGGCAGCTGAAACGGAAACGGCAGGCCCGAGGTGAGCTTCCGGACCTCGGTCTGGTAGAGCTCGGCGGCGCGCTTCTGCGCCTCCGCCACAGCGGCGAGCACCAGATCCTCCAGCAGCTCCACGTCACCCTGACGGACCGCCTCCGGGTCGATTTTGATCGCCCGGATCTGCCCGCGCCCGTCCGCCGTGGCCTGCACCATCCCGCCGCCCGCCTGGACCGTCACGGTCTGCTGCGCGAGCTGGGATTGGATCTCGGACAGCCGCCCCTGGACCTGCTGTGAGAGTTGGAGCAGGCTGGATAAATCCGCCATACGTCGAAAGTTACCCCCCGTCTAAAGACGCCGCAAGCTACTCGAGCAATTCCAAATCCAGCGCGTCCACCGCCGCGTTGAGTGTCGGATCCTTCGTCCGCAGCACCTTGAGCCGATCCGCTTTGACGCGCTCTTCCGTGAGCCGGCTCGGGCGCGGCGCGGGCGTCGCCGACGCCTCCGCTCCACCCTCCCCGCTCCCGAGTCCCATGCGCTTGATCCGCACGGACCCGGTCACATACTCCCTCAGGAGTTTCGCGACCGCATCACGCTTGTGGTCGATCCCTTCCGCGTGGCCGGCAGCCTGGTCCAGCAGCCGCAGCGTCACGACGTCGCCCTCGACCGCAGCCACCTCAGTTGCCGCGAGCAATGTCCCGAACATGGCGCTGCTCGCTCGCGCGTGGGCGACGATGTTGGGCCACAGCGCGCGGAGCCGCTCGAGTGAGAGAGGGCCCTGTTCGGGGAGGACTGGTGACTGGGGAGTGGGAATTGGGGCGGCCCGCGCCGGCCCAGCATCGCGTAATTGCGGCGGCGACAACGAGGCCTGCGGCGGGTGCGCCCTACCTTTCCCCATTCCCCTGTCCCCAGTCCCCGGGTCCAACGCCCGGATTACCTCCTCGAGCTCGACCGTCCTATCCATCATCGCCCACCGCATCAGCAGCACTTCCACCGCGAGACGAGGGTTGCCGCTATGACGGATCTGTTCTTCCATCTCGCCCAGCACCGTCAGCAGCCGGACGACATCCGGCGGCGGCAGCTGAGGCGCGTACCGCCGCACCTGCGCCTGCAGTCCATCGGTGAGTCCCTCCGGTTCGCCGCCCACCCCGACGAGCAGCACGGCGCGCAGGGTCTCGCCCGCGCCGCTCACGAACTCGCCCAGATCGGCCCCGCCCTCGAGCAGCCGCTCCACGAGCGGGAACACCGCTGTCGCGTCCCGCTCGGAGAGGAGACGGAGCAGCTCGCCGTACAGATCATCGGGGATGAGGCCGAGTACCTCCCGCACGCGCTGGGCGGTGACGGGTCCTTCCCCGAAGGAGAGCACCTGATCGAGCAGCGAGAGTCCGTCGCGCATCCCGCCGTCGGCGCTGCGCGCCAGGAGGTGTAGGGCGTCGTCTTCGGCCTGGAGCCCCTCGGCCGCGAGCACCTGCCGCAGGCGCTCGACGATGGCGTGCGGTCCGATGCGCCGGAAATCGAATCGCTGCAGGCGCGATAGGATCGGCGCGGCGCTCTGGGCGATCTTCTGTGGCTCTGTCGTGGCGAACACGAAAACGACGCGCGAGGGCGGCTCCTCGAGGATCTTGAGGAGGGCATTCCACGCCTCCCGCGTGAGCATGTGGGCTTCGTCCACGATGTACACCTTGTAGCGCTCCTCGGCGCTCGCGGCGTACATCGCACGCTCACGCAGGTCGCGGGCGTCGTCCACCCCGCGGTTGGAGGCGGCGTCGAGCTCTACCACGTCCAGATTCGCCTGGCCGGTCCAGATCCGGGTGCACGAGTCGCAGACGCCGCACGGCTCGCCTCCCTGACGCTGAGGGCAGTTCAGAGCCATCGCCAGAATGCGGGCAGCCGTGGTCTTGCCCACCCCGCGGGGCCCGGCGAAGAGGTACCCATGCGCCGTCCGACCGCTCGCCACGGCGCCGCGCAGTGCGGCGGCGACGTGGTCCTGAACGATGAGGTCGACGAATTGCTTGGGGCGGTACTTGCGCGCGAGAGCGATCATCCGTGGCGTCGGACTGTCGGACGGGCCCACGGTTCGGACCGTCGGACGATTAGGGGCGGAGGGAACAGTCCGTCGGTCAGACTGTCAGACCGTCCGTCAAGAAGAGTGCCCCAGGCTCCCCACAGCGACCTCCGACATCGCTTAGCGCTGCTCCCTGCGGGGGCCTGACGCGGTTCGCGAGCGGCTGACCTGCGGACCTGGGGCGTCGGAAAGATAGCCGCTCGCCCGCCCGAAGCCTAGCGGGCGATCAGGGACGGCGGCGGACGGACGCGCTGAGGTCCAGCCGCACGCGCCCCGCCTGCAAGGCGAGGCTCGTGCTGCCGCCTCCCGGTCGCCCCGGCCGCAGCGTGACGACCGCGCCCAACGAGTCTTGCGTGACGCGGGTCACGTTCAGTATGCCGTCATCCGCGACTGCCACCACCACCCCCGGGGACGTCACCCGGTTGCCGAACGCATCCTGCACGCGCACGGTGAGGTGCGACGGCGCGTCCGGCTCAAGGACGAGCTGGCGATCGACGCTCTGTCCGTTGTAGGTCGCAACCAGGCGTGCCGCCGGCCCTGGCGACGGATACAACGTCGCCTGACGAACGATCGCGCCCACCGCGGCGGTCACTACGGTGGGCGCGGCCTGCACTCCGAGCACTACCTCAGCATGGATCTGACCCAGCGAGTCGGTCTGTGCGCCACCGCCTACAGGCAACAGCCGGCCGTTCGTGACGCCCAGGGCGACGGCGACTCCGACGAGCGCGGTGCCGTTCGAGTCCCGCACCTCGAACACCAGGGGCAGCGGCGCTGGCTGACCGACCACGCCACGCTGCCCGGTGCCTGACACAAACCCGGTGCGGGCTGCCGATGCGCTGAGCCGTGGGAGAGGCAGGATCGGCCGGGGGGTGGGCGAAGGCTGGGCAGTGAGGCCTTCGGGCTCGCGCGGAGCCAGCACGGGAGGTGGGGGCGCCGCGCCGGCGGGCCGCGGCCGCCCGGGGATCGGGCGAGCCGGCGGGCGGGCAGACATCGGGTGCACGCAGGCGTCGATGCGACCCAGGATCACCGAATCGGCGCCCAGCGCTTCGAGGTCTTGCCGGTCGCGCGCCGTGGGGGTGAACGAAAGACAGTCGCGCCGCACGAGGTCCGCGATCTCCCGGTTCGAGAGCGCACCGCCCGTGAGCAGGCGGATCAGATCGGTTTTGCGGAGTGGCTCGGCGCGCTGCGCGCGCGCGCCGGGCGGCGGGCAGAGCATGGCCGCGAGCCAGAGCGCCGCGACCAGCCGGGCCCCACGCACGCTCACGGCCGCGGGCAGCGGGAGCGGTCGAAGTGCCGCTCCACGCTGTCGGTACCCGCAGTGATGACCCGGTCCTTCGCCACAGCCGCCGAATCGAGCATCGGCAGCTTCGCCTTAAGCCTGCCGTAGGCGGTCAAACGGTCCTCTACGGTCACGAGCCCGGGCGCGAGCGCTCCACAGTCGATCTGGCGGTTGTCGAACAGCCTGGCGCGGTCGCGGTAGCGACCCACCGCTTGGGCCAGCGAGTCGCTGAGGCGCTCGAATCGCGTGAGCGTGATGTTCGACCTCCTTTGGGCCAGCGGCGGCGGTGCCCCGAGGCCAGCCAGAAAGCGTACCCGGAGCGGAACACCAGGCCCCAAGTAGAAGTACCAGCCCGCGCCGCCTGCGGCCGCGAGCAGCAGCAGAAACGCGACCAGCCAGCCGCGACCCCGGCGGGAGGAGCGGGGCGTGGGGACGACTTCCTTCACAGGCAGCGCCTGGAAGGATCGTTTCGGCCCCGGGGAGGGACGATGCGGTGCCCCGACTGTCCTGGGCGGGGCGCGGGGCGCGGGCGGCGCGGGCGGCGCGGGCGGCGCGGGCGGTTCCGGTGGCGCAGACTTCGGAGCGGGCCGGAAAACCGGCTCGGAAGGACGACGCGGCGGCGGCTCCGCATCATGCCCGGCATCCAGCGGGAGGGGGGGGCGGGGAGGCGCGTCCCCGACCGGCGGTGCTGCCGGCGCCGGCTTGCGCGGGGTGGGGGGCGGGACGGGGGTGGAGGCCGGGGCGGCTGCCGCCTTCGAACCGGACGTGGGTGGTGCACCCTCGCGCGTCACCGCAGGATCGTCCGTGGCGAAGTTCGTCCATGGCAGCACCGACCGTTTGCGCCCGCCGGTGAGTTGCTCCTTCCCCTCGATCAGCTCATAAAAAGGCAGCGACACCGACGACCAGGACGCACTCGACCCGGGCCGGAAGATGCCTATCGCGGGGCCATCGCGGTCGGCGCCAAGCACGAGCGCCGCTTGCCACCGTCGCTGGAAGTACTGCTGATGGGTCTCCACGTCTCCCGGCGCCAGCTCGACGGCGCCCGCTTGATGGCTGTGGTACCAGCCAATCAGCTGGCCACGGGCGCGGCTCAGCTCTTCTTGGATCCGCTCCCACAGACGGGACACCACGACGAGCGTCTTGTCGCCGTAGATCGCCTGGTTCAGGCGGATAGTGGAGTCCACAATGGCGTAGCGAACCTGTGTATTGGGGCAGACGTACAGCTCGCCAACGAGAAAGCCAAGAATGGCCTGGGTGCTGGCGGCCACAAAATGCTCATGCAGCGCCCCAATCACCTTCTGCTCCAGGAAGAGCGGGTAGGCACCGCTCGTGGGACGGTCCCCGCCGCCCATCAGCGGGTTCCAAAGGATCGCCCGCGCTGTCGGCAGCACCTGAGGCACGTGCGAGACGACGCCGGGGCTCGTTCCCGATGGCCGCTCGCTCCCCGGTCCGCCCGTCACGCGAGCACCCGGTTGATAATGTCCGCGGCGTGTTCGATGTCGACACGATGGACGTCGAGATGCGTCACCGCGCGCAGCCGTCGCGGTCCGAACGCCAGCACGAGCACGCCCGCCGCGGCGAGTTTGGGAATGACGGCATCGGCGAGGTCGTGCTCGCGCACCAGGTCGAGCATCACGATGTTGGTCTCGGGGTCGGAGGTCCTGACCCTCGGACAGTCGGACAGTCGCTCTGCCAGCAGCTTGGCATGGCTGTGATCCTCCGCGATGCGGGCCAAATTGTGTTCCAGAGCATACAGCCCCGCGGCGGCAAGGATGCCCGACTGGCGCATCCCCCCCCCTAGGCGTCTGCGGATCTCCCAGGCGCGCGCCCGCTGCTCGCGCCGGAAGCCGAGACAGGAGCCGACCGGGCAGCCTAGCGCCTTGGACAGGCTCACCATGACGGTGGCCGCGCCCGCAGTGAGCGTCGCAGGCGGCACGGCCAGCGCGGTTGCCGCATTCCACAGCCGCGCGCCGTCCAGGTGCACGGACAATCCTGCCGTGCGCGCGGCGGTCGCGATATCGGCCGACACGGCCGGCGGCATCACCTTGCCACCCGCCGCGTTATGGGTGTTCTCCACCGCCACCGCCGAGATCCGAGGCTCGTGGGGTGAGGCCGGGCGCAGCGCCGAGCGGACGCGCTCGGCAGTGAGCAGGCCATCCGGCGTCGCGACCGGGCGGATCTGCACGCCCAAGTTGGCAGCCACGCCGGCGAGCTCGTAATGCACCAGGTGGGCGTTCGCTTCGACGATGAGCTCCGTCCCCGGCGTCGTACAGAGGGCGACGGCGGTCTGGTTCGCCTGGGTGCCAGAGGGGAAGAACAGCGCGTCCTCGGTGCCCAGCAGGGTCGCGATCCGCTGTTCTAACCGGCGCGTCGTCGGATCGCCGTCCAGCACATCGTCGCCGACCTCCGCCTCGGCCATGGCGCGCCGCATCGCGGCGGAGGGGCGGGTCACGGTGTCGCTGCGCAGGTCGATGGCGCTCATCCCAGTGCCACGCCCTGGGCGCGCCGCATCTGGATCAGGTCGTAGGTCTCGGCGACTTCGCCCCCAAGCAGGAAGACGTAGGCCGTGTAATACACCCACAGCAGGAAGAGAAAGAACGCGACGAAGTTCGCGTCGGAAGCGACGCGGTCGAACGTCACGAACTGACTCAGATAGAGCGTGTACAGCCGTTTGGCGACCTCGAAGGCGAGCGCACAGAACACCGCCGCGACCAGCGCCGTGCGCCAGGGGATCCGACGGCTCGGCAACATCTTGAAAATGAGGAAAAACAACGAGGCGGCGAACGCGAAGGCAGTCGTCTCCAGGCCGAAGCGCCAGATCCAGTCGAGCACGAAGATCCCGGTCAATTGGTTCCCCTGCCGCAGCTCGAACGCCGGCAGCAGCGCGCTGGCCAGGAGCAGGGCCCACGTCACGAGCACCATCGCCAGGTCGAGCAGCTTTGCGACAGGCCAAGGGCGACGCTCGTCGGTGTCGAACACCTCGTTCAGCGCAGCCCGCAGCCCCCCGAACATCCGGGTCGAGAACCACAGGAACAGCGGCACCCCGAACAGGGTCAGCCGGGTGCGGTGGGCCACGACCTGGCCGAGCGCGCGCTCGACCTGCGCGAAGACCTCGGTCTCTCGTCCGTCCGGGCTCATGGGGATGAATCGTCGCAATAGCTCGTGGAGCTGGATCTGGTGCGTGGTGATCTGGTGCTGGACCAGGTACCCCACGAGCGCGAGCAGCAGCACCAGAAACGGGATGGCTGTAAGCAGCAGGTCGAACGATAGCGCGCTCGCGAGGAACGGGATGTTGTCTTCAAAGGCCGCTTCGAGGGTGCGCCGCACGATCCCCCACGGCGAGCGATGCCAGCCGCCCTCGTGGTTCACGCGACGGGTTCGTCCTCCTCCGGTGTCAGCTGCCCGGCCGCCGCACCGCCTTCCGCCCGCTCGCGCCGGCGGCGCCGGGCGGCGGCGAGCCGGCGCTCCAGCTCTTCCCTGGCCGAGCGCTCGGGCTGCTCCGCCGCGTCCTCATCCCCTGTCTCGCCTTCTTCCCCGGTCACGAGCGCCCGCAGTTCATCCGCCTCTTCGCTGGCCAGCTCCTTTAGGTCCTGCAACCGCCGCGACAGCTTGCGGCGCGTCTCGGTGCCCGGCGCGGGCGCGAACAGGTAGCCCAGCGCCGCGCCGATCGCGGCCCCGAGGAGAAACGGACCCACGCCGGAGCCTCCTCCCGAGCGCTCGCTCATTCGCCCGCCTCGGCGTCGTCGGGCGCGGCCACGGCCATCGCCCGCGGCGCCGCATGCGACTGCTGCGGCGGCTTGACGAACCGGTCGGCCAGCGCGCGCGTCCCCGCCACGCGCAGCTGCTCGAACAGGAAGCTGAACGTCCGCTCCAGGTCAGCGGCGATCGCGGCACGGGTCTCGGCCGGCAGGTCCCACAGGCGCCGTTTGAACGGTGCGATCGCCTTTTTGCGGCTTTTGTAGATGAACTGCTCCTCGGTGTCTCCCTTCTTCCATTCGTCCTTGCACTCGGCCTTGACCCACTCGTTGAGCTCGCGCCGCACATCGGCCGGCAGTTCTGGATGATCGAAGACGATGTTCTGGAAGTTGGTCGCCAGGTGGATCTCGATCGCCTCGCACTTGGGAAAATGCCCGAAGGCGTCCGGGGGCAGCGTCGAGGCCCCATGCTGCACTGCCCCGCCCAGCCCATACGTCTCCCGCGCGTCAGTGGAGAGTGCCTTCAGGGCGGCGAGGTCGAGCTGCACCTTGGCGATCGAGCCGTCGGGCAGCACTACGCCACCGTGGCTCGTACCCGTCTGCACGGAGATCTTGCTGATGCCCATGGCCACGCCGAGTCGCCGCAGCGTTCGCGTGTAGCCGTCCATGAACGCCTTGAGCTCGTGGACGTCGCTGTTCTTGCCACCCACCTCGCCGATCTCGGCGCCCACCGAGACCGTGACGCCCGGCGGCTGACGCTCGCGGATGTAGCGCGTGAGCTCGGCAGCGCGCTCGTAGTTCACGCGCTGCTGCTCGTCGAGGCTCGGCTTGGAGAGATCGACCAGGGTGGAGGTGTCGACGTCGATGTTGTAGAAGCCGGCATGCACCTCTTCGTCGATGAGGGTGCGGATCGCGTCGAGTTCGGCCTCGGGGTCGGCCGCGTATTTCTTGGCGTTGACCTGGACGTGGTCACCCTGGATGAACAGCGGGCCCTGGAACCCCTCGCGCAAGGCGGCCGCGGTCATCACGGCAACGTACTCGGCCGGCCGCTGGTCCGTATAAGCGATCTCGCTGCGCGCGATCTCGCAGATCACCGCCCCCACGTCGAGTCGCTTGGCGGCCCGGAAAATCGCCCGGCCGCTGTCGTAGGCAAGCACGCGCACGTTGATGGCCGGCGTCGTAAACGCCGGTGCCTCTCCCCGCCCGCGCGCCACGTACAGCTCATGAATCGAGGCTGGCCGGACCCCGGCCCGCTGGCCGATCTCCCAGATCAGCCAGCGAGCCTGCTCCCGCTCCTCAGGGGCGCCGAACACCGCCCGTCGCACGAGGTCGTCCATGGCGCCGCTGCGGCGCACCGCGGCGCTCTGGAACGGCTGCAACACTTCCTGCCACACCTCAGCCATCGCTCACCCTCCCGCAGCCGAATCTAGGCCTCGTCCACCTCGATCACCAGTCCATCGTAGGCCGGCGTGATGCCAGGCGGCAGCATCTCCGCTAGTTCAGCATGCGGCGTTTCGTGGGTGAGATGCGTGAAAAACGTGCGCCGCGCGCCGATCTGCTGAGCGACTGTGATGGCCTCCGGGATAGACAGATGGAGCGGATGCGGACCTCGTAGCAAGGCATTCAACACCAGTACGTCGAGGCCGCGCAACCGCTCGCGCACGGCACTCGGCACCTCTTTAGCGTCGGTGAGGTAGGCAAGCGGACCCAGTCGATAGCCGAAGACCGCCCGATCGCCATGCGGCAGCGGCAGCGCCACCACGCGCGCGCCGGCGATGTCGCGCTCCTCGTCGGGCTCGAGGACGTGGGCCACGAGCTCGGGCTTGCTCGTGCCGGGCTGCGCCCGTACCGCCGAGTCGAAGATGTACGCGAACCGCGCCACGAGCTCCTGCATCGCCGAGGCCGGACCGTAGGCAGGAAGCGGGGCGTGCTGCCTGACCGACATGGCTCGCAGGTCGTCGATGCCGTGCACGTGGTCGGCGTGTGCGTGGGTGAACAGCACGGCGTCGACCCGGCTCACGCCCGCGGCCACGAGCTGCAGCCGCAGCTCGGGAGGCGTGTCGATCAGTAGCCGTCCGCCGCGTGTCTCGATCAGCGCCGCGGTGCGGGTGCGCTTGTCTCGCGGGTCGCTCGAGGTGCAGGTGCGACAGGAACACCCGATCTGGGGGACGCCGAACGACGTCCCGGTGCCGAGGAAGACGAGCCGCACTTCAGACTTCCTCCACCTTGATGAGGTTGGTGCTGCCGGAGACCTCCCAGGGCACTCCTGCCGTCATCACGATGTGGTCGCCGCGGGCCGCGTACCCGCGCTTCAGGATCAGGTCGCGCACAACCTCCAGCATGGCGTCGTAACCGGGCACGCGGTCCACGAGCACCGGCGTCACTCCCCACACCAGCGCCAGCTGGCGGAAAGTCGCGATCTGCGTCGTAACGGCAAGGATCGGCATCTGGGCGCGCAGCGCGGCCACTTTCCGGGTTGTGAAGCCGCCTTGGGTGAGCGTGACGATGAGAGGGGTCTTCAGCATGCGCGCCACCGCGGTGGTGCCGAGGGCGATGGCGCCTTCCACCGACACCTCGTCGCGCGCAGCGAGCCGGCGCTCCTCACGTGCGAGCGCCTGAGGCTCCATCGCACGGATGATCCGGTCCATGGCCCGCACCGCCTCGACCGGGTAGTCCCCCATCGCCGTCTCGGCAGACAACATCACGGCGTCCGTCCCGTCCAGGATGGCGTTGGCCACATCGGATGCCTCCGCGCGGGTCGGCCGCGGGGCGTGCACCATCGACTCCAGCATCTGCGTCGCGGTGATCACCGGTTTGCCTTGACGGTTGGCCTCCCGGATCAGGCGCTTCTGCACCAGGGGGACGTCCTCGAAGGGAAGCTCCACGCCGAGGTCACCGCGCGCGACCATCACCGCGTCGCTCGCGACGAGGATTCGCTCGAGGTCCTCAAGAGCGGCCGCTTTTTCTATCTTGGCGACGAGCTTCATAGCGGGGGGAACCAGCTTGCGCAGCTCCGCCAAATCCTCGGCCCGACGCACGAACGACAGGGCGAGATAGTCGGCGCCCCACCGCACCGCGTCGACCACGTCCTCCCGATCCTTGTCGGTGAGGGCGGGCGCGCTCACATGCGTCCCGGGAAGGTTCATGCCCTTGTGCGCCGTCAGCGTGCCGCCGTCCACAACCCGCCCCCGGACTCGAGGAGGGTCGACGGCAGTCACCTCGACCGAGAGCAACCCATCGTTCAGTAGAATCCGGGCGCCGACCCGGGCATCCTGCGCGAGCAGGTCGTACGTCGTGGGGAGCTCGTCTCTTCCGGCAAGCGATTCCGGCGCGAAGGTGACGATCTGTCCCGCCACGAGCTCACGCGGGGAAGGCAGGTTCCCCACCCGGATCCGGGGACCCTGCAGGTCCACCAGGACCGCAATCGGCAGGTCCTTCGCCTCGGCCGCCCGCCGCACCGCTGTGATCCAGCGGCCCCGATCCTCTGCGGTGCCGTGAGACGCGTTCACCCTAATGACGTTGACCCCCGCATCCAGCAGGGTCGCGATCTGCGAGTCGGTCCCGGTGGCAGGGCCGAGGGTGGCGACGATCTTGGTGCGGCGGGTCACTCAGCCTCCACGGCGTAATCCGGGCGCGTTAAGAGAGCAACCGGGCGATGAGTTGTCCACACATCCTCAGCGAACCACCTCGAGCTGTTTGGTCTCCAACCGCTGCTTGAGTTCCTGGAGCAGGTGCAACGACCGGGCGATCGTGGAGGCCGGCACCCCCTCGATGGTCCTGGCCGCCAGTCGGCGTTCGAGCTGCCCGGCCCGCAGCAGGACCTCCAAGCCGTGCCGCGTCAGGTTCACGCGTACACCGCGATCATCGTCGGGGTCGGGAGTGGTCTCGACCAGCGCCTTCGCCTCGAGGCGCTGGATGAACGTGGTCGCTGCTGCCCGGGAGACGCCGAGCTGCTGGGCCACTTCGCTGGGGCGCACCCCGTCGGGTCCCCCCTGGTCGACAGCGGTGAGAGCCGAATGGGCACGGTGCGAGAGCCCGTAGGAGCGGAAGGCGTGGTCGCCGGCCTTCTGGATGGCGGCGTAGGCCGCGCACACGGCATCGGTCAGCTGCAGCGCCAGCTCGGAGCGGTCGGACACGCCAAGTCCCTCAGCGGTCAGCGATCACAGGGGGACAATGATTAACATGTTGATAGTTAATATACTAAACACATTCCCGTCACACAAGAGCCCCAATCTGCCGGGCATGTCTCGCGTGAACGTGGCGGGTCTGACGGCTGGATGGCTACTCAGCAGGTCTCGGCCCACTCGACGGCCGATTCCTGGCCGCAGCGTGAGCATTTAAGGCGGGCCGGCTTGCCGGAGAACTCCTGGCGCTCAAGGCAATGAGGGCAGACTCCATACGTGGTGACCACATCGTTCCCCTGTTGTCCACCGAGGGTCGGACGGAGCACGCCGGTGCGGGTGACGACGCTCCACTGGTCGGGCGGCTGCTGGCGAATGGTGACGTCGCTCCGGCTGAGGCGGACTCGCCCATGCGAGCGGACGTCTACTACCACGTGCCCGTCCGCCGTCTCCTCGAGGATCGGATACCACGCGCCGCGGCGGAGGATGTCCGCCACGCTGTCCGTGATCCGGGCCCAGCGGCGGGACGCCATAGCGCTCCCATGATACCACTTTCAGGTAGATTTGGTTATGCACCAGGTCGGCACGATCGTCCGCCTACAGATCCAACGCGCTTCCCTGAAGACGGGGGAGAAGCCCAACCGGGTCTACGACCCTGCCCCGATCCTCGCGGTGGACCGGCTCGCGGTCTCGCCCGATGGCGTGCTGGGCGGCGGTCAAGAAGGCGGCTGGCTGGTCGATGTCCATCACCGCGCCCACCCATCTACGAAGAACGAGGACGGCCTGCACGGAGTCTCGGTCGGGTTCACGTCCCACTACACCCTGATGCGAGACCGGTTCGGGAAGCGGATCGCGCCGGGATGCGCCGGGGAGAACATCCTTGCCGAGGCGGACCGGCGGCTCACGCTTGCGGATCTCGAGGTAGGCCTCGCCATCGTCGGTCCGGATGGCCGGGAGCGGGTGCGGCTCCGCGTGCTCCAGGTGGCGCACCCCTGCCGCCCGTTCACGGGGTGGGCGTTGGGAGGGCGTGTCGAGGCCGACGTGTTGAAATCGCACCTCCAATTCCTGGATGAGGGGATGCGCGGGTTTTACTGCGTCGGAGAGGGGACGGGCCTCATCGAGGTGGGTGACCGACTCGTGGCGCTGGGAGCCCATCCGCCATCAGGGGACAGATAAAGCAACAGCCGTCAGTCGGGTGACACCCCACTGACGGCCGATGGCTGAGGGCTGACGGCTCTCAGGTCAGCTCAGTTCGTCCCAGGCCAGTCCCGCCGACTTGTGGCACTTGTCGCAGGTGAGCTCTTGTTGCCCGCCCTCGAACGCCTGGCGGTGGCGGCAAGCCGGGCACACGGCGTAGCTCAAGGGAAAAATGCGCCCCAAACGCTCCATCACGCGTGGTTCGCAGCGCACGATGGTCCAGCGCTCGGGGGGATGGTAGCGGATCTCGAGCAGGCGCCGGTCGACTGGCACGTTGTGCCGGTTGACGTCGAGCACCACGATGTTGCTCGAGGAGATGCGGACGACCGGGTACCACGCCCCGCGGCGCAGCGTATGCGCGCCCGCCGGACCAACGCGGGCCCAGCCTTTGGGCTGGATCCTGGTGGGCGTGATCAGGCGCTGATCCATAGATGGCTCTATAAGTAAGCACCCGCGGGGATTTGGGGAGTGATAGGTATCACAAATCGGGCGGTCAATTCCGTCGCGCGGCCGACGGATTTGGACTCGCTCCTCACCCGCACTCGCTGAACCCGCATACGTGGCACGTGGCGCAGCCCTCGATGAACGCGAGCTGCGAGCCGCAGTCGGGGCAGGCGCCGATGAAGTCCTGGTCTGTGTCGCGGGCGCGCAGCACCGCGGCGCCGTCCTGGCCGGCGATCACCTCGCGCGCTGGGACGCCGGCGACAGCGTCGCCGGCGCCGGCGAGCAGATCCTGTTGCACACCCTGTTTCTCCTGCATCCACTTCTCGATCGCGATCCCGATCGCGTCCGGGACCGACATGACCTTAGTCGGCCCGAGCCCGACCACGCGGTCCGAGGAGATGCCCCGCAGCTGGCGATGGATCTCCCGCATCGGGATGCCCGACCGGAGCGCCAGTGAGATGAGGCGGCCTACCGCCTCCACGTCGGCCATGATTGGCGCGCCGGCCTTTCCGAGGGTGATGAACACCTCGAAGGGCTGGCCCTTCTCGTCCTCGGTGATGGTGACGTACATGGTGCCAAGCGGCGTCTCGATGCGCCGGGTCATACCGCGCAGCAGGTCGGGGCGCGAGCGCTTGGCGCGCCGCTGCAGGTTTTCCGCTTCGGACTCGTGGAGCTGGGAGCGGGTCCGCTCGAGCTCGGCTTCGAGCTCGGCGAGCCGCCCCAAGGCCTCGGCGAGCTTGCCCGGGACGGCCTCGGTCGTCTGCTGTGGTTTCTTGGCCGTCGAGCCAGTCGAGAGCACCTGCCCCTCGCGCGCGCCGTCGCGGTACACCGTCACGCCTTTGCAGCCGAGCTGGAAGGCGAGCCGGTAGATCTGCTCGACGTCCTCCTCGGTGGCCTCGTGTGGGAAGTTGCAGGTCTTGGAGATCGCCGAGTCGGTGAACTCCTGGAACGCGCCCTGCATCCGGATGTGCCACTCTGGCGTCACGTCGTGCGCAGTGACGAACACGCGCTGCCACTTGGCCGGCACGTGGTCGAAGTGAATGTGCCCCGCAGCGCCGATCTGCTCCACCAAGGCGTCGCTGTACCAGCCTTCCTGCTTGGCAATGGCGACGAAGTCCTCGTTGACGTCGGCCATGAGGACGCCCGCCTGGTTGCGCATGAACGCCACGGCGAAGAGCGGTTCAATCCCCGAGGAGCAGCCGGCGATGATCGAGATGGTGCCGGTGGGCGCCACGGTAGTCAGGTTGCAGTTGCGCAGCCGCCGCATCGGCCGCACGCGCTCGCCCGCCGGCCCCCGCGCGCAGCTCGCGTCCGGGCCCCAGATGGAGCGCTCCCACTCGGGGAAGACCCCCCGCTGCTCGGCGAGCTTCTCGGAGGCCCGCTTGGATTCCTCATCCACGAACTGCATTAGCCGACGACCCAGCGCGACACCGGCTTCGCTGTCGTAGGGGATGCCGAGCCGCACGAGCAGATCCGCCCACCCCATGATGCCCAGGCCGATGCGCCGAATGCGCTTGGCGAGGGCGTCGATCTCGGCGAGCGGGTACCTGTTGGCGTCGATGACGTTGTCCAGGAAGTGGGTGCAGAGGTGCACGGCCGCCGCCAGCCGGGCCCAGTCCACGTCGCCGTCCTTGACGAAGAGGCCGACGTTGATCGAACCGAGGTTGCAGACGTCGTACGGCAACAGCGGCTGCTCCCCGCACGGGTTCGTCGCCTCGTAGCGGCCCAGGTGTGGAACCGGGTTGTACCGGTTGGCCCGGTCGATGAAGAACACGCCCGGCTCGCCGGTCTTCCAGGCGCCGTGCACGATCTTGCGGAACACGTCGCGGGCGTCGAGCCGCCCCACCACGCCGCCCGTGCGGGGATGGATGAGGTCATAGCCGGCGCCCTGCTCCACTGCCTGCATGAACGCGTCGGTGACGGCCACCGAGATGTTGAAGTTCGTCACCTGCGTCAGGTCGTCCTTGCAGCTGATGAACTCCAGGATGTCCGGGTGATCGACGCGCAGGATTCCCATGTTGGCGCCCCGGCGCGTCCCGCCTTGCTTCACGACGTCGGTCGAGGCGTCATACAGCTTCATGAAGGAAATGGGCCCCGAGGCGACGCCCATCGTCGAGCGCACGACATCGTTCTTGGGCCGTAGCCGCGAGAACGCGAAGCCCGTGCCGCCGCCCGACTGGTGGACCAGGGCCATCGCCCGCAAGGTGTCGTAGATCCCGCTCTCGCCGTTGGAGAGTGCGTCTTCGACCGGGAGCACGAAGCACGCCGACAGCTGGCCCAGCGGCCGGCCGGCGTTCATGAGGGTCGGCGAGTTGGGCATCCAGACCCGCGTGGCCATCAGGTTGAAGAAGGCCTCGCCTAGGGCGGCCACGGCCTGCGGCGACGCGCCGTAGGCTGCGTCCGGGGCGGCGATCGTACGCGCCACGCGCCAAAACAGGTCTGCAGGGGGCTCGGCCGGTCGCCCAGCCTCGTCTTTCACGAGGTAGCGGCGCTCAAGGACGGTGAGGGCATTGGGGCTCAGTTCAAGCGTCCCGTGGCCGGTGAAAGCAGTCATGCTGGCTCGTCCCTCGCGGTGTGAGCTCGTGACAACCGTCAGTGCTTGGGGTGAAGTGCTACACTGCCCGCAGACCTGCCTCACGCCAGGCAAAAAACGCGGAGGGGCAAGGTAGGTGACTCAACAGGCCCAGGCAAGACTTGGGCGGAAGGCTGTGGCCGTGCGCGCTCTCGTCAATCAACATCACAAACGTGGTCTCGCTCCACTAGTCGTTCTTGCCCGATCGGCCGTGCCACCCGTTCCGAGCCGAACTCACGCTCTAGTAATATAACACCAAGCCCGGCATCGCTGGGTTACCCGGCAATGCACATCACAAAGTTGTCTTGGCGAATGGGAAGACGCCCTCGCGATGCCGCGTCGCCTCCACCACATAGTGCTCCCAAGTGCCTCGGATCCGCGCCCGGAGTCCGTCATCCACGGCTCGTGTCACCCGTGCCGGCACGCCCATCACGAGCGAGCCGGGTGGCACCACCATCCCCTCGCGCACCACCGCGCCGGCCGCCACGACACTGCCCGCCCCGATCACCACATCGTTGAGCAGGATGCTGCCCATGCCGATGAGGCAGTCATCGGCGACAGTGCAAGCGTGGAGGATGGCGCGGTGCCCGACCCCGACACGCGCGCCGATACGTGCGGGCTTGCCCTCGTCCACGTGCACGATGGTTCCGTCTTGCAGGTTCGTGGCCTCGCCTACCACGATCGCCGCCATGTCCCCCCGGAGGACCGCGCCGTACCACACGCTGGCGTGCGGCCCGAGGGTCACGTCGCCCACCACGACGGCCCCGGGCGCGATGAACGCCGTGGGATCGATGTTCGTGTTACTGCCTCACAGGCTGGAACGGCCACTGCACCCACGCCTCCACCGCTTCACCGTTCTTCTGGGCAGGATTCCAGCGCAGGACTCTGGCCATGTCGACGGCCTGGTCGTTGAACGTCTGGACGTTGGACTGGGAGAAGACCCGCGACTCGAGCGTGCTCCCGGTAGACGACACTTTGACGAGCAGGATCGCCTGTCGCGGGAAGATCGGTGCGTCGGCGGGCACGGGGATGAACGTGGCGGACAGGGGAGTCGGCGGGGTATCGAAGCAGATGTGGCCCTGGTTATAGGCGGGCCCGGGCTGGTCGCAGGGACCACCTCCTGAGTCTTGCGACGCCTCCATCTCCACTTGCACGGTGCTCGGGTTGCCCGCGGTGACGATGACCTGTTGCTCGAATTGATCGTAGCCCGGCGCCTTCACGACCAACCGGTACGTGCCTGGCGGGACGTCAACCTGGCGGCCGGTCACGGGGCGGCCGTCGAGCGTGACCCGCGCCCCTGCAGGGAGGCCCTTCAGGACGAGCTTTCCCGGCGTGCCGGAGGCAGGGGGGGGAGGAGGGGGCGCGACGTGGGAAGTGTCGTGCGGCTGCGCGGTCAGCGCCGCCGTGGTGTCGGTGACGGCGGTCGTGGTACTGTCCCGTCTGCCGGCGGCCAGCGGGGTCGTCGTGTCAGAGCGCGCACCCGGAACGAGCCCGGCCGCGGCCAGGAGGCCCCTCTTGTAGGCGTAGAAGCCCCCGCCACCGAAGACCACGCCAAGGATCCCCAACCACAGCAGAATCGCCACGCCGGCCGACCGCTTGTGGGCCGGTAGGGCGCCGGGCAGCGGAGCGCCGGTGGCGCGCGGCACCGGGGTGGTCAGCGCCGTGGCGATGCGCGGGACCGAGGCGAGCGAGGGGATCGCCCGGGTGGCGGCAGTGGAGATCCCGGTCGCCACGTACCCGCCCGATTCCAGCACCCCGACCAGATCGTCGGCGGTTTGGAAACGCTCGTCGGGCACTTTGGCCATCATTTTCCTGATGACCTCGAAGAGTTCCCGCTTCTCCATCGAGTCGAGCCGGGGAGTGGGGAGCTCCTCCATGATGTGCTTATAGCCGATGGAGAAGGAGTCATCGCCGTCGAATGGCACGTGGCCTGCCAGGCACTGGTAGGCGACCACCCCGAGGGAGTAGATGTCACTGCGTCCGTCGAGGTTCTGGGCGCGCGCCTGCTCGGGGCTCATGTAATGCGGGGTGCCGATCGCCATGCCGGTGCCGGTGAGCTTGCCGCCCGTAGCTGCCTTGGCGATGCCGAAGTCGGTCACCACCGCCTGGCCGTGTTCGTCGAACATGATGTTGTCCGGCTTGACGTCGCGGTGGACGATACCGCTGCGGTGGGCGTAGGCGAGGGCGCGGCCGACGTCGACGAGAATCTTGCGAATCTCCACCGGGGGGAGTGCCCCGCGCCCGGCGAGCACGCTGGAGAGCGGCTTGCCGCGCAGGAACTTCATGACGAAGTAGATCACCCGCCCGCTCTTGCCGACGCGGTAGATGGGGATGATGCTGGGATGCTCGAGCTTGGCGGAGGTGCGGGCTTCGCGCTGGAAGCGCTCGACGAACTCCTTGTCGAACGCCAGAGAGAAGGGGAGGACTTTGATAGCGACGTCGCGCTCGAGCTGGCGCTCGCGCGCCTTGAAGACGATCGCCATGCCCCCGCGCCCGAGCTCGTCGAGGATTTCGTACTCCTCTTTGAGTTGCTCCCGAACCATGTCGATTTCGGTCAGCTCCGGCTGGCCGGTCTTGACGGCGCCGGTAGGAGTGGTCGCGGTCAGATCCAGCCCGCAAGAGCGGCAGAACTTGCTGCTGTCTTCGTTTGGCGTGCCGCAGCGGGAGCAATACATCCGGTCTCCGAGGGGACGCGGTAACTTAGGGATCGGTCCGCGCGGGTGTCAACTTCGCAGGTGTCAACTTACTGGGGTGGCACGACCTGAAACCGGCGCGCGCGCGTCAGCGCGCGGCCATCGGCGGGATCGGTGACGACGACGGACAGCACGTAGTCGCCCTTGGCGACGTCGCGCAACTCCACGCTGCGGTGCACGCGGGTCACCGGGCCGTCGGCCGGCACGTCGAATTCGAGGAGGAGCGGGGGGCGTCGGCCGCCGAACAAGCTGCGGATGGCCCCGAAGATCGAGCGACCGCCGATCGGGTCCAATCGCACAACGGTGTGGTAGGTGGTCCCGCGGGCGAGCCCGTAGACCTCGTAGTAGAGCTCGACCGTGCTCCCCTGGGGGAACCGGCCCAGGGGATTGAGGAGCACTGTGTCGCCCCCCGCAGGCCAGCTGAGCCCGCCGCCTGTGCGCCCGAGGACCAAATCGCTCGCCGCGAAGCGTCGACCGCTCAGGGCGCCGACCTCGAGCGAATCGCGCTCCATCACTTCACCGGCGAAGTTGTCGCCCGTGGCGACGAGGAGGCGGTAGCGGTAGCGCCCGGGAGGCACCGGTGCCTCGAGCAGCCCGGTCAGGTAGGCGGCGCCGCGCAGCGGCGCTCGGGCAGCGAACGCCCGCACCGTGTCGACCTGGGTCACCAAGCTGTCCGCCGCGTCGGTCACGAAGAGCCGGAACCGCAAGGGGTAGAGCACGCCCGACGTCCCGGGCAGCGGCGTGACCCGTTCCGCTGGGACGGCGAAGACCACGTGCAACACCTGTCCGCCGACGGAATCGCTGCGCGCGCCGACCACAAAGTCCGAGGTCACCAGGTCGAGCGGGACGTCGAAGCGCTGGCGATAGGTGTCGGTCGTCGTCCCCAGCTTGATCGCGCGGTCGCCGAGGGAGCGTTCGTCGGTGAGCCGCGTGCCGGTCGGGGGCCGCTGGTAGAGGGGATCGAGGTTGGCGCGCGAGTCCCATAGCTCGAGTGCCATGCCGTCCAGCCCACCCCGCTGCGCCTGTCCGAAGCGCGCCCGGAACCCCAACGCGTCGAGCGCGCTCTCGACGAGTTTGAAGTCCTGCACGTCCCCGCGCGACACGAAGTGGAAAATCAGATTGCCGTCGCTGCGCCGGTACAGCCAGCTCTCGTTCGGCTCGAGGCCGTTCCCCATCACAGTGCCCGCGCTGGAGTACTGCGCGCGGCGGTCCGGATCGCCGTGACGGATGTAAATGACGCCGCGATCGTCGAACTCCGTCTGGGCAGCGCGGTAGCGCTCCGTGATGTCGTAATGCCGATGCCGACTCACCAGCCGGAAGCTGCGGCGCGCGTAGAACCAGCGCCGGTAGTGTTCGGCGAGTCGCTCGCCGGGCTCGCGTGCTTCGACAACGTCGCGCCGCGTCCAGAACCGCTCCAACCACCTCGCACGAGCGGCTGGAGTCGCGAGCGAGTCGAACACCGCGAGCTCCCCAGCGGTCGCCACATAGCTCAGGTCCGTGCGGAACAGGCGCAAGGCCACGGCCGAGGTCGCCGCCCGGGCACCGGCGGCATATGCAGCCATTCCCTCCTCGGGCCGCCGAGCAAAGTAGGCCGTGCGGGCGAGCTCGAGCAGTCCGACGCCGGAGTCTCCACCCACAGCGAGGTAAGCCCGGAACGCCGCGACTGCCGAGTCCGCCTCCCCGACCTCGCGCTCCACCCGGCCACGGGCCAGCTGGATGTCGGGGATGCGCCCGGCGGGCGAGGCCGCGGCCAGGCGTACCGCCTCGAGCGCCACTTGCAGCTGCGGTTGGATCCGCTGTTGCAGCGCCGCATTGGCGAGGTCGATGCCGGCCTGGGCAAAGGACGGGTCAGCCAGCGTGGCGTGTGCGAACGCGCGAGCGGCCTTGGAGAGGTAGTCCTTCCCGAGCTGCTGCCGCAGGTTTTCGATGGCGATGATCGCGTGCTCACCCTGGGCGAGCTCGGCGAGCCCGAGGCCGTACCACGGATATGGCCAAGCCGGTTTCAACTCGCCCGCCCATTCGAACTCGCCGGCGGCGTCGTCGTAGTGCGACTTCGAGCCGGCGAGTTCCCCCAGCCGATAGGCGATGAACCCCAAGCGCAGATGGATGAGCGGGTCGTCGCGGTTGCGCTTAGCCACCTCGATGGTCGCGGTCTCGAGCCGGTGCACGGCGACTGAATCGCTGGCGCCCCCGAGCGAATCACGTAACCGCTCTAACGCAGCGCGGTCGGCGACCTCCTGTGCGGACAGCGCATAGGGGAGGGGCATCGTCCAGACGGCGCAAAGCAGGGCGCAACAAGAGAGGAAACGACGCAAAGAGGAGGGGGAGACACGTAGCATAGCCCTTCCATTATACGCCGTGTCCCACGCAGGGTTCGCCTCCCGACGTCAGCGGGCCGTCAAAAGTCCGACCCAACCGCCGCGTACGCACGCGGGCGCGCTCGTCCGCCAGCCGGCGGGTCGGCCAGCGGCTCGGCCACACCGAGTCGCAGGCCCAGTGGCAAGTCGTAGCTCACCGTGAGGTCGGCGACCAGCTCGATGCCGACCGAGCGCAGGCGGTGGAGCCGCGCCGCCGCACCTGGCTCCCACGCATCGCCCACATCCCCGAAGGCGCTCAGCCACAGGCGGTCGACGCCGAATGGCAGATGACCGAACGCCTGCCCGATCAGGGCGAGCGGCACGCGGTATTCCACACTCGCGGTCGCGGCTCGCCTGCCGAACAGGGTGCCCGACGGGTAGCCGCGCACGGGGAAGGCGCGGGCACCGCTGGCCGTCGCACCGAATCCCAGGGGGAGGACGCCTCCCGATACGCCGCCCACGCCGTACGACGTGGCGATCGAACCCGAGGCAATTCCGGCGGTGACGCGCAGGGCGAGTACCGGATGCGCGTGGCCCTCAGGTCCGGGTACGCGCTGATAGACGGCGAGTCGAGAGCGGACCTCGTCCGACCAGCCCAAGGCTCCTTGCTGCTCCCGGCGCCGGTACAAACCGGTCCACACGACCCCGCCCACGGGAGCGATCGCGAGCGGCCCGGTGGCGAGGTGGGCAAGGCTGAGCGTCACCGACCCGCCGACCCGGTCCCGACTGCTGCACCCCGTACAAATGGCGGCGAGCGCGGTGTCGGGAGCGGCGACGAAGCGGCGGCCCTCGTACTCGGCGGCGATTCGCAGGCTCGCGCTCGAGCGCCAGCGTCGCGCGACGAACGTGGCGCCGAGCGCGGCCGCATCCGCCCGCTCCGACACGACGGTGCCGGCGCCCGTAACTCCGACGAGACTCCACTCGCTCGAGCTTGAGAGGTCAAGGCTGGGATTGCCGAGAACATGGGTAACCAGCGCGAAGTATCCATCCGCCCGCACGGGATCGGCCGAGATCAGGGCGTCGGCAACGTAGCTGTAGCGACCGACCGCGTCGGTGCCGACTGTGAGGGCTCCGCCGAAGCGGCCAGCCGCACCGGCGTTAAGACCGAGCGGTAGCCAGAAGTGCGGGCGGAGTGAGGGCCAGAGGGCGTAGCCGGTTTCGCGCATCGGCACAGGTGGCGCGGAGTCGAAGCCCACACGCGGCCGCGGCAGGGCGATCGTATCGCCCATCGCGGGCGGTGCAAGGCGCGCCAGGACCCAGCCTTCAGAGCCAAGCGTGGTATAGAGCAGCGTGCCGTCGGGCAGCGTCGCCGGGGCCCGCGCACCGTACGGCACAGCAGTCAGGGGCCGGACGCCTGCGCCGGGGGACCAGCGGTACACTTGAGGCAGTCCGGTGAGCTCGGAGACGAACAGCACCGCGTCTGTCTGCCACACCGGATCGGCGACGAAGCCCGTCCCCGTAAACAGCGTGACGACCGACTCTGGGGCCGTGCCCGGCCACCGCACCAACGCCCACGCGCCGCTGCGCAGGCGCGTCGCGGCGACCCAACGACCGTCCGGCGAAGGTACCACGTCTCCCCACAACGCGCCGGCGGTGTCCACTCCGGGGAGCGAGGGGCGGTTGCGCGCCGCCGCGAGGACGATGGCTGCGAGCTTCCCCCCCCCGGCCCGGGGCTTCGTCACGCGGGCGGCATGCGTATCGCGGCGCCAGCGACCGTCCGGCAGCCAGGCATAGCGATCGCTGCGGATGTGCCAGCGATCAGTGTAATCGAGCTGTGTGACCACCAGTGTGTCCCCGAGCCAGTCGTAGCGCGCGAGGCCGTTCACGCGGTGACGACGCAGGACCCGCCATTCCCCCGCGTCCACGATCCGCAGCTCAGCCGGGCTCTTGCCGTCGTCGTGTACGTACGCGATATAGCGGCCGTCCGGCGAGACGCGCGGGACGGGCTCGGTCCACAGGGCCGCGTCGAGCGTCCGCCCGGAATCGCCGGCAGCAGCGCCGGTCGCGCGGAGGGCGTCACTCCACACGGCCTCGAGGTCGCGCCCGGTAGCGCGCCGGACCTGTCGCCCCACCCGATACGGAATCAGCTGACCGGAGGTCCCCTCCACGAAGCGCGGCACCGCGGAGTCCCCCGCCACCGCCGCGAGCTGCCCGAAGAACCGGCTACCGTAGGCGTACGGGGCCGTGCCGTCGGGCCAGCGAGTGAAGTAGACCGCATTCCACGGCGAGCGCGAGCGTCCGGCCGTCAGGTCGGCCGCGAGCATCTGGGTATGGAAGCCGCCGTGCAGGCGACCCCCTTCCGTGAGCCGCGACTCGTAGTAGACCGCCAGCCCCTCCACCACCCAGCTCGGCTGATACTCGTTCGGGAAGAAGCCCGGTACACGCCCGAACACGCTTTGTACGGCATGCCACCAGCCCTTGGTGCGATCGAGATGAAAGACGTGCGTAAGCTCGTGTGTGGTCACGAGCCGCAGCCAGTCGTCGAAGTCCGTCAGCTCGGGAAGCGGGGCCGCCAGCACCGTGATGCGGCTGGAGGGGAAGATCGTCGTGAACCCGTTGGAGACGTCGATGTCGTCGCTTAGCGTCACGTCCACCGTGCCGCGCGGCGGGTGCAGCTCCGCCGCCAGTAACGTCCACGCGCGTTCGGCCTCACGCGCCGTCCGCTCTGCCGGCTGGCGATCCACCGGGCGGAAATGAACGCGGAAGTGTGGCGTATGGAGCGTGCGCCAGGAACCGCTCGGATCAACCTGCGCGTCGGCGCGCCGAGCGAAGCACAGGAGTGCCATGAGTGTCGCAAGACGCCAAGGCGCTCTGGTGGGTATTGCCTTGCAGCATGCGGCGGTCATATGACGGTCGCGCAAGCTAGCATCGCCCCTTTCGACCAGTCAATTTGCCGAATTGTCGTGGCTCTGGCGGCCCGCCACAAACAGAGCCATGATCGGGGTGCGCAGACCCCGAAAAACGCCCGCGCCTTCCATGGTCGGTACTGCTCTTACTCGCGCTCGGGGGGCAAGAGGGACAGCGCTGGTTAGACGTCATGACCGCCGGTCAACCGCTTCTCTGCGAGATAGCGGCACGGACGTTTCCCATGCCCGCACTAGTCCGGAAACAATCGGCACCAAGCCCCCGTAATGGGGCGACGAACCCCATCCTACCCGCCTGCTCGGAGCCGCCCTGAGATGAAGCGACGTACGATCATCATCCTAGTCGTCGCGTTCTTCGTCCTGAGCCTCGGCGTCATGGCGGCCACCGGAAGGCTCGGCCCCAGTAAGACTGGCGGGCCGAAGGCAGTGCCGGTCGTTCGCGGAACCCTGGTCGACAAGGCCCTCGCCGTCGGCACCATCGAGCCCCGGGTCGAGGTCAGCGTCAAATCCATCCTTGCCGGCGTCGTCCGGCGGCGCTTCGCCGAAGTCGGTGACTTCGTCAGGCGGGGTCAGCCGCTCCTGGAAATCACACCCAATCCGACGCCGCTGGAACTGGTGGAGCTCCGCCGGAACATGGAGCTGCGCCAGATCGAGCTCAGGAACGTGGAGCGCGAGTTGGCACGCCAAGAGGAGCTGCGCAACAGGAACCTGATTTCCCCGGCCGATCTCGAGCTCGCGCAGCAACGGGTGGACGAGTCGCGTACTCAGGTTTCGCTGGCGCAGGAGCGGCTGGCATTACAGGAAGGCACCAGGGTGTTGACCGGCGGCAAGCAAGTCGAGACCGTCGTCCGGGCTCCCATCGACGGCTACGTCCTAGAAGACTCCATCGAGATCGGCGATCCCGTCGTGCCGCTCACGCCGTACCAGGCAGGGACGGTGCTAATGAGGATGGCGGCCATGCGAGACCTGATCTTCCGGGGAACGGTGGACGAGATCGACGTGGGGCGGCTCAAAGAGGGGATGCTCGTGACGATCAAGATCGGCGCACTCCCCAACGCTAGCGTGAAGGGCCGGCTCAAGAAGATCTGGCTCAAGGCGCACAAGCAGGAACAGGCGACAGTCTTCCCCGTCGAGATCGCCCTGACCGATGTAGAAGGTGCGACGCTGCGCGCAGGCTATTCGGCCAATGCGGAGGTGATCATCTCCCGCCGGGACAACGTGTTGTACATCCCCGAGCGGCTCATCACTCACCGCCACGACAGCAGCTTCGTAACCGTCCGCACCGGCGCCGGCAAGTCTGAGGAGCGCTGGATCAGGACCGGCCTGTCCGACGCCATCAACGTCGAGGTGCTGGAGGGTTTGCAGGTAACCGACTCGCTCGTGGAGCCGCCGCCGCGCGAGATCACCTGACGTGTGGCGCGAGTTCCTCTCCGTCGTGCGGGCACAGAAGCTCCGCACTTCCCTCACCGTCCTCGGGATTGCCTGGGGCACCGTGGCGGTAGTGGTATTGCTGGCCTTTGGCGTCGGCCTGGAGCGGCAAACCAGGAGACGCTTTCACGGATTGGGCGACCGGATCGTCATTCTTTTCGGCGGGCGCACCACGAAGCCGTTCGCCGGCTTCGGAGATGGCCGCCCGATCCCCCTGCGACCGGACGACGTGCAACTCATCGCACGCGAGGTCACCGAGATCGAATACATCAGCCCCGAGTTCATCACGCGGACCGCCCGTGTGCGGCGTGGCGTCAAGGCGGCCTCGCCCAGCGTCACGGGCATTCTCCCCGTGTATGGCGTGATGCGCAACATCATCGCCGAGGCGGGCGGCCGCTTCATCAACGATCGCGATGTCGCCGAGCGGAGGCGGGTGGCCGTGCTAGGCGACGAGCTGGCTAAGCTCCTGTTTGGTGACGGGTCGCCGGTAGCGCAGCAAGTGTTCTTAGGCGACACACCCTTCACGATCGTGGGCGTGATGCGTCCCAAGCTGCAGAATTCCTCCTATCAACAGCGGGACAAGGACCGGATCTTCATTCCGGCGACGACGCACTACGCCCTGTTTGGCAACCGCTTCTTGAACAACATCGTCTACCGCGCGAAGACCCCGGAGATGACCAAGCGGGCCGAGCAACGCGTGTACGAGACGCTAGGACGCAAGTACAAGTTCGACCCGAAGGACAAGGACGCGCTGGCCTTCTGGGACACTAGCGAGTGGGAGACCCGCTTTGGCAAGATGTTCGTCGCCTTCAATATTTTCTTCGCCATCGTGGGGAGCCTCACCCTGCTCGTCGGCGGCATCGGAGTGGCGAATATCATGTACATCGTGGTGCGGGAACGGACGCCTGAGATCGGTGTCCGGCGCGCCGTGGGTGCTACGCGGGCCGACATCATGCGGCAGTTCTTCACTGAAGCGCTGATGATCGTGGTGCTGGGCGCGACGCTCGGTCTGCTGCTCTCGTTTGGGCTCGTGGCCGCCCTGGGCGGGTTGCCGATCAGGGAGTTCGTCGGCGTGCCGACCATCTCCCCAAAGGTTCTGGCGGCGACGCTAGCATTGCTCGCCGCAGTGGCCTTTGCGGCGGGCCTGATGCCGGCGCGGCGCGCAGCGGCGCTGGATCCGGTGGAAGCGCTGCGAAGCTCGTAAGCCGGCCGCGACCTCGCCCTCATGTTCTACATCCTCCTCCAGGGGTTCATCGGCGACCTGAAGGCGCAGCGCACCCGGGCCTTCCTCACCTTCTTTGCGGTGACCTGGGGGACCCTCGCGGTTGTACTCCTGCTGGCATTCGGTGAGGGACTCAAGCGCACGATCCGCGACGGCCTGCTGGGTGCCGGCGAGCGGATCTTCATGGTCTACGGCGGTGAAACCAGCAAGTCGTTCGCGGGCTTGGGGCAAGGAAGGCGAATCCGCCTCGTGGAAGAGGATCTCGATCTCCTCAGGGACGCGATCCCGGACGTCGATCGGGGGAGCATCTCGTACGGGCGGTGGGGCACCTCTTATCAAAGAGGCAAGACCCGCACCAACGCGTTCCTCGAGGGCGTAGGTCTCGATCACGAGGCGATGCGCCACATGGAACCCGCGCCGGGCGGACGCTTCATTGACGCCGCCGACGTCGCGCAGAAGCGGCGAGTGCTGTACCTGGGGAACGACTTGGCGGAGCGGATCTTCGGCAAAGGCGTGGATCCCATCGGCAAGAACGTCGTCATCGACGGCTTACCGTTCACGGTGGTCGGGGTGCTGAAGAAGAAGTTCCAGGACTCGAGCAATAACGGACCGGACGCCGACCGCGGTGTGATCCCCTACTCGACGTTTCGCACCATCTATGGAAACCAGTTCGTGAACCACCTCATCGTACAGCCGCGCGATGCGTCCCGGGGACCCCTCGTGAAGGCGGAGATTTACCGAGTACTGGGGCGGAAGTACCGGTTCGACCCCAAGGACGAGCGGGCCCTTGGCATGTGGGACTTCATCGAGAGCGAGAAGGAGAACCTTGCCGTCGGGCTTGGCATCCAGATCTTCATGGGGCTCGTAGGGACCTTCACTCTGCTGATCGCCGGCGTCGGTGTCGCAAACATCATGTACGTCGTGGTGAAGGAGCGGACCCAGGAGATTGGTATCAAGCTCGCGCTCGGTGCGCGCCGGAGGCACATCGTGGCGCAATTCCTCTTCGAGGCGATGACGATCGCTCTCTCCGGCGGGCTCTTGGGACTAGCGGCAGCAACGCTCATTGTGATTGGGGTAAATGCGATCCCGGTGGTAGGCAACCCAGCGATGCAGTACATCCTGCGGCCGAGCCTTTCGTGGCCCATCGCCCTCATCTGCGTCGGCCTCCTGATCGGCGTGGGGCTCATTGCCGGCATCTTGCCCGCGCGCCGCGCCGCAGCTGTGGATCCGATCGAGTCGCTGCGGTACGAGTGAGTGTATCGCCGAGCTGGTTAGGCGATGCTCGTTTCACTCGCTTGCGGGTGAACTCTGGCGCTAGGCGGCATCCGCCCTCGTCGTCGACCACATGAGCTCCTGCTGCTCTTCATTCTGTGCCGCTAACCAGCGGCAGTTCAGTGACGCCATCGCCCGGCGCGATCTCGATCGCTACCGGAAGCAGGGGCCCGATCCGACGACACGCCTGCTGAGGGACGCAATTCTCGGGGCAGGGAATGGGAAGACGGTGTTGGATGTGGGCTCCGGGATTTGCGCGCTCAGCTTCGAGCTCTTGACCGCGGGTGCGGAGCGGGTGACTGCTGTGGACGCGGCACCGGCCTACCTTGCGGTTGCTCGCGAGGAGGTTGGTCGCCGTAACCTCTCTGATCGACTCGAGCTGCTACAGGGCGACTTCGTGACCGTTGCCTCGGACCTTATGAAAGCCGACGTCGTGACTATGGATCGGGTGGTATGCTGCTACCCCGCCTACCAACCGTTGCTTGAGGCGGCACTGGGCCGCAGCCGGCGTTTGTTGGCGTTCTCATACCCGCGTGACCGGTGGTATGTGCGGGCGGCGGTTGCAACGCAGAATCTGGGGCGCGCCCTGCTTCGGAATCCCTTCCGGGGCTTCGTGCACTCGGCCCGGGATATGGAAGCCTTCCTTACACAACATGGCTTCTTGCGGATGCAGCGTCGCGACACGCTGAAGTGGTCGGCGGAACTGTATGTTCGAGCGAACGCCGCCCCGGTCGCTACTGGGCGATCCTAGCGCGTTCGGGGCGCGAAGCCCGCGAACGACCTCCTGTCCTGTCGGCGATGAGTCGAGCACCCAAACCTGTGTCCGCCCGTCGGGCGAATTGAAGCGCGGAGAAAACGCCCCACGCGACGGCGTAACTGTATGTGGGGGCTGGCACACCCATCAGTTTGCCGAATAGATTGGCGAGCCGTAACTTAGCCCCCTGTGGAGATGCGCCCTCGGTGACCACCTGTACCTACTGCGGCCGCGCCAATGAAGCCGGCGCGGAGTTCTGCATTGACTGCGGCAAGCCGCTCGCGACGGCAGGACCCGTGGCCAAGCACACGAGCGCCGCGGAAGGCGTACGGGGGGAAGCAGGGGCCGCCGCAGCCGGGTCGGGGCGCGCTTCAGCGCGCATCCCTGCCACCCAAAGCGTCGGGACCACGCTTGCAGCGAGTGCCGAGGTTAGCCCCTGCCCCTTCTGCGGTGGCCTCACGAGCGCAGTGCAGCCGTTCTGCCCCAATTGTGGCCGGCGGCTCTCTGCGCCGGGCTCGGGCCCTGCTTGCGCGCGGTGCGGCTCCGCCGTGCAAGCCGGAACCAAGTTCTGCGCGACGTGCGGCGCACCTCTTGCCGACTGGAACCCGTTGGTGCGCACCGGGGGCAAGCCTTCTCCCCGCAGCGATTTCCGCATCACGCTAACGGTGCTCGATCAAGCCGGCATTGCGGGCCAGCGCTTCGAGCGCAAGACGATGGACACGACGATCGGTCGCCTGGATGGCGACATTCGGTTCCCCGAAGACCCCTTCCTCTCACCGCTGCACGCTAAGATCTCCTGGGAGGGCGACCTGCTCGTGGTGCGCGACCTGGGCAGCCGCAACGGTACCTGGGTGTTCCTGGAGGAGGCGTACCGGTTGGCGGACGGCGATCTACTGCTCATCGGCTCCCAAGTGATCCGGTTCCGGCGGCTGGGCTATCCTGGCCCCCATGCGCCCGAAGCGGATGCAACTCGGCGGATGGGCAGCCTGATCCCAAGCGCGGACATCGCCTCGCTCACGCAGCTACGGTCCGACAGCAGCTCCCGAGATGTGGTGCAGCTCTCCCCAGGCCGCGACGTTCACATCGGGCGCGAGGAGGGCGATTGGGTGTTCCCGTACGATCCCTCGATGAGCGCCCAACACGCCGTGGTCCGCTCCGAGGACGCCGACTTCGTCGTAGTAGACGCGGGAAGCCGCAACGGGATCGCGCTGGCTGCGCGCGGCGACATGCCGCTGCGACACCGCTCACGTATCCTCGTGGGGGATAAACTGCTGCGCATCGAGCTCCCCACGTGAAGCTCTGCCCCGTCTGCTCGACCGAGTACCCGGACGACATCAAGTTCT
This sequence comes from Gemmatimonadales bacterium, assembly GCA_035635835.1. Lineage (GTDB taxonomy): Bacteria > Gemmatimonadota > Gemmatimonadetes > Gemmatimonadales > GWC2-71-9 > 13-1-40CM-70-15. The sequence goes on along the minus strand of DASQAH010000046.1, from coordinate 2,150 downwards.
GTCAGAACGACGGGGCGACGTTGCGCGCCGCGGCGCCCGCCACGAACCTGGTCGGCCAGGTGATCGCCGACCGGTATCACGTCGTGAAGAAGCTCGGCGAGGGTGGCATGGGACAGGTCTACCTCGCCGAGCACGTGAAGATGGGCCGGCGCAGCGCCATCAAGGTGATGAACCCGTCGCTGACACACGACCCGGACGCCGTGGCTCGCTTCAACCGCGAGGCCTCGAACGCGAGCCGCATCACCCATCCGAACGTTTGCGCCGTCTACGACTTCGGGGAGACGCCCGACGGCCTCATCTATCTCGCCATGGAGTTCGTCGAGGGCGAGCCGCTCACCGACCTCCTGGGACGCGACGGGGCCCTGCCCCTGGCGCGGGCGGTCCGCATCTTCCGGCAAGTGGCCGACGCGTTACAAGCCGCGCACGATCTCGGCATCGTGCACCGCGATCTGAAGCCCGACAATATCATGCTCGCGAAAGGGCGCGATGGCGCCGACGTAGTGAAGGTGGTGGACTTCGGGATCGCCAAGGCGGTCGGCGGCGACGAAGCTGGGCAGAAGGTCACCAAGACTGGCCTGGTGGTCGGTACGCCGGAATTCATGAGCCCCGAACAGCTCTCGGGAGACAAGGTGGACGGGCGCAGTGACCTATACTCGCTGGCCCTGGTGTTCTTCCGCATGTTGACGGGCAAGCTGCCGTTCGAGGCGACGACCGTGCAGGAGACGATGATAAAGCGCCTCACGGATGAGCCGATCAAGCTGGCGGTGGCGCGGCCCGATCTCGCCTTCCCGACCGGGCTGCAGGAGGTGCTGGACGCAGCGTTGACTCGTGCCCCGGCGGATCGCTACCAGAGCGTCGCCAAGTTCGCGGCGGATGTGACGGCGGTGGTGGGAACGACGCTCGAAGGAGCGGCCCTGCCGGCGACGCGGGCCGACGTCGAAAGCAAGACGCAGCTGTTGGAGCCGCCCCGCGCACCGGCTCGGGGGCGGAGCGGCTCAGCGACCAAGGTAATGGCGCCCGTGAAGAAACGCCCCCTCGTCCCGATCCTCTTGGGGGCGATCGTGGTGCTGGGAGGTGGAGCGGCAGCGGCAAAAATGCTGATGTTCGGGCCCAAGGCAGACGGCAGCGCGGTGCGGGCGGACACGGTAAACCATCAGGTGGCCAACAAGGTCGATAGCGTGGGTATACCGCGAAACGTCACCCAACCGACCAGCGCGAGGCCCGGCGAGATTCGGGTGACCAAACGGTCCGGGCAGGATTCCACGGCGGGCACGCCTCCTGGCTCCCGTCCGGGCCCTGATGCAGCCGCCCTGACGGCTGCCCTTGGCGCACTCCTCGATAAGATCGATGACCTTTCCGGAGATGTGCTTGTCGACTCAGGTAGAGCCATCTTCAACGCTGCGCGATCAAGCGCCGTGAAGGCAGAAGCCGCGTACACCTTGGCGCAAGTGTACGTGATCAAGGTACGGGATCTCCAAAAGGCGCACGATTGGATCGCCAGCGCCGTTCAGCTCGCACCGTCGACTCGGAAGTACACAGATCTCCTGTCCGCCGTGAACAATGACATGAGACGGCCCTAACGAATGTTCGGACGTTCCTCCAAGCCCATCAGGGTGCAGATCTTCGCCAAGAGCGATCTCGGCAAGACGCGCGACCACAACGAAGATTGTTTCCTCGTTGCGGACCTAACGCGCGGCGAGCGCTCCCTGCAGCCGACCCTGCGCGAGCAGGAGGTCGGCGAGCGCGGCGCGCTTTTGGTCGTGGCCGACGGTATGGGCGGAGCGGCGGCTGGCGAGTTGGCGAGCCAGATGGCCACCGACACCATTTACGACCAGATGCAGAAGATGTGGGGCGCCGAGAAGGAGCTCACCCCCCAGCGGTTCGCCTACCGGCTGAAGGAAGCGGTCGAGGTCGCCAACGGGCAGATCCACGCCCACGCCAAGGCCCACCCCGAAGTCCGCGGCATGGGGACGACTACGACGGCGGCTGGCGTGCTGGTGGACCACGTGTACATCACGCAGGTCGGGGATAGCCGCGCCTACCTGATACGCAACGGCGAGGCGGTGCAGCTCACCAAGGACCAGTCGCTGATGCAGCGCCTCGTGGAGGCGGGCGAGCTAACGGAAGAGGAAGCGGCCCACAGCGAGCGC
>DASQAH010000045.1:0-4908 GCA_035635835.1 Gemmatimonadales bacterium | reverse complement strand
AGCGGACTAACTCCGTCATTGCATCGTAGGGGCGACTCCTCCATGAGAGGCGCTTGTGTTCCATATGCTCTTGGAGTCTCGCCCCGCCGATTCTGGCCGGCCGCTCGTGTCAGGCGGTACCCTTGCCATTGCCGTTCACGTGGGCCTGATCGGGCTCGCGCTGTGGGTGACCGCATCCCGTGGCGCTGCTCCACCACGCCGCCCCAGAATCCTCCAGATCTATCCTCCCGTAGCTCCCGCACCGGCAGGTAGCGGTCCGGTCCTACCCCCGAAACCCGTTCCGCAGGTCGATCTGGGAGACCTGCATCGGATTCCCTTGCCCGATGCGACGATCAGCCCGTTGACGTCGGTGCTCGATCCTGGGACCCCATGGCGTACACCGCTGGCGGACCTCGTTGGCGATTCCCGGCCCTCCAGTGCCAATCCGCTGTCCGAGGATGTGGTGGATGAGCGCCCCGAGGTACTCACCGGGCCGCCGCTCTCCTATCCCGAGCCTCTGCGCCGGGCGGGCATTGGGGGGCGCGTGCTGGTGCGAGCAGTGATCGACACGCTGGGCCGCGCCGAGCCTGCGTCGGTAATGGTCGTGGTTAGTCCCAACCGAGGGTTCGACCGGGCGGCGCTCGACTACGTGCGCAGGGCGCTATTTCGGCCGGCGCGAGTCCTAGGCCGGCCGGTGCGAGTGCTGGTGGAAGTGCCGATCGAGTTTCAGATCACCGGGGTGCGGTGACCCATGTTCGACGACCTACTGAAGGCCAACGAGGCGACCCTCTTCGAGCGGTTCATCACTCGATGTGCCGCGCCGTCGCTCCTGCTGACGGCTTTGCTCCACACGGACTTCAGGGAAAGCCCTCGGTATGTTCTCGTTGGGGGATGCCCTCCTCTAGAAATGGAGCCCTACCGAGGGCCGCCATGCTTACGTGGATATGCACGACGGACGCACTCGAGCCGGTCGCCGAGAGTGGCGCTACCAGTCTGTTGCGCTCGTTCCACGACCGCAGCGGCGGGGTCGGTATCGTCGGCTCCGCGATGCCCCCTCCTCACCGGGCTGTCATCGTTTTGTAATGTTCCCCCCACTAGCGGGAAAGGGTGTTTTTGTACTATCTCCGATAGCCAACGTGCCTCGGAGGCCGCTCGGTGTTCGACACCCTGATTGAGTCCCGCCGCAAGTCCGAGAGAAAGAGATACCTCGGCGTCGGCGTCGTGTCGCTGGTCATGCACACCATCATCATCACGGCCGCGGTGATCGCGACCCTGACGGCGGGACCGTCGGACAACTCCGTGAAGGTGGACACGAACATGGTCTACCTCCAGGAGCAGCAACAGCAGAAGCAGCCGGAGCCGCAGCCGGTGTTGGACGTCCAGCTGAAGGGCTTCCAGACGGTGGTCGCGCCGACTGACATCCCGACGAACATCCCGCCGATCAATCTCCAGGAGCACTTCGACCCGAAGGACTACTCGGGCTCGGGCGTCGAGGGTGGTGTGGGGAACGGCATCGTGCCGAGTTCCGACCAAGTGCTCTCGGTGGACGTGGTGCAGGAGAAGCCGGAGCGGCTCGCCGGTCCGCAGCCGGTGTACCCGCCGCTGCTGCAGCAGGCCGGCATTCAAGGCGTCGTGAAAGTCGAAGCGATCATCGACACCACGGGCCACGTGGAGCCGAACTCGGTGCGGGTCGTCGAGAGCCCGAACCCCGGCTTCGATCAGGCGGCCAAGACCGTGGTGCTGAAGTCGCTGTATCGCCCCGCCCGGGTGTATGGCAAGGCGGTGCGCGTGCTCATCCAGCAGCCGATCAACTTCCAGATCTCCCGCCACTAGCGGGAGCCGCGTGTCACCGACCCCTAGGAGTCCGCGCCGATGAGTTACTTGGAACTATGGCAGTCCATGGGCTTGTTCGCCAAGTCCATCGTGGTCGTGATGTTGATCATGTCCTTGTGGTACTGGACCATCACGTTCACAAAGTGGTGGTATCTGCGGAAATCGCAGAAACAGACGGCGAAGTTTGCGCCGGAGTTTTCGCGGTTCCTGCAGGAGGAGCAGCTCGACGGCGCGATCGCTCTGGCTGAGAAGAACAAGATCAGTCACGTGGCGCGGGTGCTCGGCGAAGCGCTGGCCGAAGTCAAGCCACTGCTGCGGGACCGCGCGACGATCACCGCGGCCGACATCAACTCGGCCGAGCGAGCGGTGGAGCGGCAGATGTTGATCATCACCGCCGAGCTGAAGCGCGGGCTGGGCATTCTCGCGACGGTGGGCGCGACGGCGCCGTTCGTGGGGCTGCTCGGGACCACGATGGGTATCGTGACGGCGTTCCAGGGGATGTCCGCCTCGGGCGGTGGCGGGTCCCTGGCGGCGATCACGGGCGGGGTAGCCGAGGCGCTGATCACCACGGCGTTCGGACTCATGGTCGCGATCCCGGCGGTGTGGCTCTACAACTTCTTCACTACCAAGATCGACTTCCTGACCGTGGAGATGACGTACTCGTCCAAGGAACTGATCGACTACCTGATCAAGAGCGTCGGCAGCGAGTTCGGCCGGTCGATCTTCACCAAGGAATTCCAGACGCAGAAGGCGTCGCAGACCAGTGGCCCTATCAACCGGTAGCTCCAAGGTCCCGGTCCGGGCGGACATCAACGTCACGCCGATGATCGACGTGATGCTGGTGCTGCTCATCATCTTCATGATCGTGACCCCGGCCATCACAGCCGGCTTCCAGGCCACGATCCCGCGGGCCCAGAACGCCGAGAAGCGTGAGGAGGACCAGGGTGAGATCCGGCTGGGTATCGACCGCAACGGCAAGTACTTCCTGGACCAGATCAATCCGGCTACGCAACAGTACACGGGCCCGCGCCTCGTGCCCGATGGGGAGCTCCAGAGTAGGCTCACCGCCATCTACGGCCAGCGGACCAGGGACAAGATTCTCTTTCTCAAGGCCGATGAGGGGATCGACTTCGCCCACGTGCAGGCCGCGATCGAGATCGCTCGCAAGGCGGGGGTCCGGGTGGTCGGCGCCATCGCCGAGCAAAAGCGCGAGCTGCGCCACCGGGAAGGGAGCTGACCCATGGCCATGGGCGTGGGCGGCGGCGGCAACCTGACGTCGGACATCAACGTCACCCCGATGATCGACGTCCTTCTGGTGCTGCTGATCATCTTCATGATCACCCTTCCTCTGTCGCGCCGGGCGTTCGACGTGCAGGTGCCCCCCGAGCAGCCGCCGCGGCAGCAGAAGAGGAGCAATACCAATCAGATCGTGTTGGAGCTGACCGCGGACGGCGGTTATGCGATCAATAAGCAGGCGTATGCGTTTGGCCAGCTGGACGTGGCGTTTCACCAGATCTTCGACACCCGGCCCGCTAAGCTGCTGTTCATCAAGTGCGCGCCGAACCGCAAGTACGGCGATGTCGTTCAAGCGATGGACATCGCGCACGGGGCGGGGGTCCAGGTGATCGGATTCACCCCGGCCGAAGGGCCGGGCGGAGCGCACTGAGCGGAGCACGGGGTTGCTCACCGGCCGGCGGCTTCTGAGGCGACCAGGGATCCTGGTCGCTTTTTGTTGGGTGGTCGGTTCCGCCGCTTCGGCCCAGGTACCCTCCCCCCAGCCGCCTCCGCCCCCACTCCCCCCTGCCGGACCCGCGCTGCTGCGATTCGAAGCCGGGCTGCTCGATCCCGACTCGCCGGCCAAAGGAGTTGGGGCCATTGGCGCGACGGTCGGCTGGTCACCGGGCCCGAGTACCCCGAACGCCCTCCTGGTGCGGTACGTGCGGCAGCTCCGAAATCGGACCGCCTCGATCTATGTCTACGATCACTCCCGTGAGTTCTTGCTCGTCCAGTGGGAGCACTCATTCGGGATCGGCACGCGGTTGCGGAGACAATTCTCCGGCCGCGTCGGTCTCGGCGCTCTGTCGACCTACCACGCGCCAGCGGCCCTTGTGCTCGGTGGGGGCCTCGCCGTCCGCTATCCCGTTGGACCCCGCCTGGCACTCGCGGGCAGCGTCGAAGACAACGTGGCCGTGCTTCCGCATCACGACGGCATCGGATGTTATGGTGCCGGCGGCCAGACCTATTGCTCCCAACCCCCCACGGGCGGCTGGCAGCACAATTTCGGCGTGCTCGCGGGGGTGGAATGGCGGCCGCCCACGCATGAATTTCGCCAAGAGGCGGCGCCGCCAGCACCGGCGAGCGATGTCTCCGAAGCCCCGGCTGGGACGACCGAGACTCCCGTCGGCGCCGTATGTAGTCACCTCGGTGCCACTCGGGGCGCTCTCGTGCGTGTGCGCACGTACGCGCGCCGCGATACCTCCACGTCTCTGCTGATTCACCGCGGTAGCGAGGTCGGCCCCCTGTTGCGATGCGAAGGTGGTGCGGTCGTCCTCGGGCCGACCCTGGGCCAGTCGGCCCCCGAGCTCACGATTCTGGAGCCGTGGATCCACGAGGCATGGATCCGAGGGAACCAGGGTCTCCGAGGAGCCCTCGTGGGTGTGGGTTCGGGCGCCCTGATCGGTGTGCTCCTGGGGTCCGCGAAATCCTCTCTCTGCAACGGGCAGCCCTGTGCGAGCCACGAATTGAGCAGCACGCTCATCGGCGCTGTCGCGGGCGGGGCGATCGGCTGGTTAATTGGCGGCGCCACGCCGCGCTGGGTCCACCGGTATCCGTAGGAGGCGTGGGCGTCCGGGCCGCTGCATGGGCTCGAGTGTATAGTGTAGATGACCGCGATGCCGCACTCGGCGTCTCCACCCCACCAGCCGCGCCCGCCGTCGGCGCCGCCCTTGCCTCCGCCGACGCTGCGCCTGCCGACCGAACGCCGGCACCATGGCGCTGCGGTGCTGCTCGCGAGCCTGGCGCACGGGGCGATCATCGCGGTGCTGCTGTGGCGCGGCGCGGCGCTCCTCGCTAGCGGCGGCAACGGTCCCGGTCCTC
>DASQAH010000044.1:0-5266 GCA_035635835.1 Gemmatimonadales bacterium | reverse complement strand
TCTCTTGCGGTCGAAGCGGACCATGCGCTCGGGGTCGAACCCGTCGAATACTTCCAGGAAGCGGGCGCGCTTGTGCAAGATGACGCGCCAGGAGAGCCCGGCCTGGAAGCCGTCGAGCACGAGCTTCGCGAACAGATCCCGCTCGCCCCGCAGGGGCACGCCCCACTCCTCGTCGTGGTAGGCGAGCATCAAGGGATCGTCGGCGCTCGCCCAGCAGCGCTTGATGGTACCAACCGGCACAGGGTCCTCGGAAGAAAGGCGAGACGAATTGTGCATCGCGCACCGCGGCGCGGCCAGCCCGGCGCTAGATTGAGAGCGTGCGCTACCTTCGAGTTGTCGAAGGCCAGGGCCGCTACGTGGCGTCGCTCGCCGAGATGGCGCCGCCCGCGCCCGCCCGGGGTGAGGTGCTCATCCGAGTCGCGGCGTCCGGGGTGAACCGCGCCGACTTGAGCCAGATCGCCGGACGTTACCCACCACCGCCGGGCGAGCCCGATATTTTGGGGCTGGAGGCCTCGGGCACACTCGAGGAGACCGGAGAGCGAGTCTGCGCCTTGCTGGCGGGCGGCGGGCACGCCGAGGTCGTCGCGGCACCAGTAGGGCAGGTGTTCCCGACGCCCGCGGGGCTCGACCTCGTTACGGCAGCCGGCATTCCGGAGGCGTTCCTCACGGCGTTCGTGAATCTCATCGTCGAGGGCGGCCTCGAGCGGGGGGCGACGGTGCTGGTGCATGCGGGCGCGTCGGGCCTGGGGCTCGCGGCCATCCAGATCGCGAAGCTCTCCGGCGCCCGCGTCGCCGCCACCACGCGCAGCGCTGACAAGCTCAAGGCGCTCGAGGCGGTCGCCGCCGATCTCGCCATCGACACCAGCCGGCAAGACTTCGTGGCGGAGATCGAGCGGCGCTGGGGCCGGGATGCCGTAGACGTCGTGCTCGACCCCGTCGGGGCGGCGAGCTTCGCCGGCGACCTGCGCCTCATCAAGATCGGGGGACGGATCGTAATCCTCTCCACCATGTCGGGATCGGAAACCAGCCTCGACCTCGCGCTCCTGATGAAGAAGCGCGCCCGGGTCGTGGGCTCGACGCTGCGCGCACGGGGCCGCCCCGAAAAGGCAACCATCGTGACCCGGTTCAAGCACGAAATCCTGCCCGGATTCGCCAGCGGTGCGCTGCGGGTGGTGGTGGACGCCGTGTTTCCGGTTGCTCGAGCAGCCGAGGCGTTTCAGCGCATGCGGGAGAACCGCAACGCCGGCAAGATCCTGATTGCCTGGGGACACGACTGATGTATCTTGTGCCGCCGTGAAACGGTTCCCAGCGCGCAGCATCGCGTACGCGGTGGCGTTGGCGGCGGCGTGCCGAGGGGGCGGCGCGCACAAGCCGGCCGCCGGTCGGGTCGCGGCCCCGGATTCTGTACCCCCGCCGGACACCGTCAATCTCTACGCTGCGGCCGGGGCGAACGCCCTTTCGGCCACGGCGGCGCGGGCCCGGCCCCTCGTGTACGTCCCCAATTCGCACGACGGCACCGTCACCGTCATCGACCCGCGCTCCTATCGTGTGGTCCGCACGTTCGCGACCGGCGCCCTGCCGCAGCACGTCGTCCCCTCGTATGACCTGTCGACGCTGTGGGTCGCGAACAACCGCGGCAACACGCTGACCCCCATCGATCCGGCTACTGGTCGCGAAGGAGCGAGCGTACCCGTCACCGACCCCTACAACCTCTACTTCACGCCGGACGGTAGGCTCGCGATCGTCGTTGCGGAGCGCCGCCGGGAGCTCGATTTCCGCGACGCGAAGACCATGGCCCTGGTCCAGTCGCTCCCGCTTGCGTGCAAGGGCGTGGACCACATGGAATTCACGGCGGATGGGCGGTTCGCCCTCGCGACTTGCGAGTTCTCGGGACAGCTCGTGAAGGTCGATCTCGCGACCCGTGCCGTCATCGGCTACCTCACGCTCGACCCCGCCGGCCTGGACAGCACGAGCATGCCGCAGGACATCCGCTCGTCGCCGGACGGCCGGGTGTTCTTCGTCGCCGACATGAAGGCGAACGGCGTGTTCCTGGTAGACCCCGAGGCGTTCCGGCGCATCGGGTTCATCCCCACGGGGAAGGGGACGCACGGGATCTACCCCAGCCGCGATGGGCGCTTCCTATATGTCACGAACCGCGGTTGGAACACCACGGCGGGCGGGCGTCACGGACCCGGTTCCATCAGCGTGCTCGACGGGCGCACGCGACAGGTGGTGGCCACGTGGCCGGTTCCGGGCGGCGGCAGTCCCGACATGGGAAACGTGAGCGCCGACGGAAAGGAGCTCTGGGTGTCGGGTCGGTACGACGAAGAAGTTTACGTGTTCGACACGGGGACGGGGCAGCTGACGCACCGCATTAAGGTGGGGCGCGAGCCGCATGGACTCTGCGTATGGCCGCAGCCGGGTCGTTATTCCCTGGGGCACACAGGGAACATGCGGTGACGGAGCCCACGAACCGGATCAAGGGGAAACTGATTCTGGTCACCGGGGCGAGCTCGGGGATCGGGGAGGCGTGCGCCAGGCGGTTCGCAGCCGAAGGCGCAGACCTGATCCTCTGGGCTCGGCGCGCCGACCGCCTCGAACACCTGGCGGCCGAGCTCGGTACGAAGCACCGGGTGTCGCTCTCGCTCGCCGTGGTCGACGTGCGGGACCGCGCGGCCGTCGAGCGGACCGCGGAGGCCCTGGTGCGCGCCGGTCGCGTGCCGGACGTCCTCATCAACAACGCGGGGCTCGCCAGCGGCCTGGCCAAGATTTACGAAGGCGATCCCGAAGACTGGGATCGCATGATCGACACCAACCTGAAGGGGCTGCTGTACGTGAGCCGGGCGATCATGCCGCACATGGTCGCCCGGCGGCGGGGGCACGTCGTGAACATCGGCTCCACGGCCGGCCACCAGACGTACCCGATGGGGAACGTGTACATCGCGACCAAGTTCGGCGTGCGCGCCCTCACCGAGGGGATGAATCTCGACGTGGCGGGTACGCCGCTGCGCGTGTCGGCGGTGGATCCGGGATTCGTGGAAACCGAGTTTTCGGAGGTGCGCTTCCACGGGGACCGCGCGCGCGCCAAGACGGTGTATCAGGGGTTCAAGCCGCTCAGCGCGGATGACGTCGCGGACGCGATCGCCTACTTAGTGAACCTGCCGGAGCACGTGAACATTCCCGACCTCATCATCGTGCCGACGGCCCAGCGCAACGTATACGTCGTGGATCGGGAGCAGTGAGGGCGCGGGCCCTGATGGCACTCGCCGTGGTCTCCGGCTGTGGCAACGGCAACGGTCCCCCGCCGCCCCAGGCGTCGCGTCTCCACGTGCTGCACACGATTCGCGGTGGACCATCGCTCACCGTGTTCGTAGATGGAGCGAAAGGGAGCGCGCTCGCGTTCGGCGACTTGAGCCGGCCGGTTTACTTGTCACCGGGACAACACGATCTGGTCCTCGTGCCGCCCCCGCCAGACACGACCCACAGTTTGATCGTGCTCTTCAACGCGGCGGAAGGCGTGGACTACAGCGTGTTCGCGATCGATTCCACGTCTGGCGCGACGCATACCATCGAGCCCGTATTCGTGCTCGATACCGGCGCTGTGCCGCCGACAGGACATGGCAGGCTAAGGATCGCCGGTTTTGCTCCTGGGGCGCCGCCAATTGACGTTTATCGCACGCAGCCGGACAGCACGGGGCTGCTCGTGAGCGCGCGGCCGCTCAATTTCCGGGCAGTGACGCGTTATTTCGACGGCGCGCCAGGCGCCTGGAGCGTGGTGATCTCGCATGCCGGCATGACTGACACGCTGCTGGCGACCGGGTCGATCCCGATGGCAGACGGGCAGGCGCGCACTATCGTGGTGATCGATTCGACGCCGGGACAGGTCACCTGGCGGCTGGTGCCGGACCGGAACTAGCAGCCCGCGCGGCCGCCGCGAACCGCCGCACGATCTCTCCCGCGGGCTCGATGCTCGTGATGCCGCTGACGCTCTTCCCCGCCTGCCAATAGTCCCGCGACGACGGTCCCGCGAAATGGCTGCGCTTCAGCCGCCACGCCGAGTTGAGCGCGTACAGCGTGCGCATGAAATGCTTGGTCCGGCGGTGCCGCAACAGCCAGCGCGCAACGGGGCCGGCCTTCGTGCCCACGCGCTCCACGTAGGGGGTGCGGATCACGGCGAGCGGCACGCCGGTGACGCGCTCGGTGAGCACGATGTCGTCTTCCTCGGCCTCGACGATCGCGCGCTTGTAGTCGGGATGGGCCGTGCACTCGGTGGTGGCGATGAAGCGGGTGCCGAGCTGCGCGCCCGCGTAGCCCATCCGGAGCGCCGCGACGAACCCGGCGGCGTCGCCGATCCCGCCGGCGCACACCAGAGGAACGCCCAGGTCGCCGAGCTCAGCCATCAGCTGCTCGGCGCTTTTCGGTCCCGCATGGCCGCCGGCGCGGCTGTTCACCGCGATGAGGCCGCGCACGCCCGAGTCGAGCCCCTTGAGCGCCCACTTCCGCTCGGTGACGTCGTGGTACACCACGCCGCCGACCTGAGCGACGCGATCGACCACCCAGCGCGGCTTGCCGAGCGACGTGACGAAGAACCGCACGCCCTCGTCGATTGCCACGTCCACCCAGCGCTGCATGCGCTCGAGGTACAGCCGGGACGACTGCTCGATCAGGACGTTCATGCCGATCGGCTTTGTGGTGAGCCGGCGGATGAGCTGGAGTCCCTCCCGCCAGTCATGCCCGTGCACGTACACCATCGACAGGGGTTGGGCGATCCCGATCCCGCCCGCCTCGGATACGGCGGCGACGAGCTCCGGGTTGGAGCAGGGGAACATGGCGCCACCGATGAGCGGCACCGCGATCCCGGCATCCCTGGTGAGTGCGGTCTCGAGACCGGTCACGGCGCGGGTGCCGGACCGATGCGCCAGCGGACCGTCGCCCGGGCCACCACTTCACCCGCGGCATTCGAGATCACGGACTCGAAGTCGTGCTCCGCCTCGCGACTGGAATCGGGGATGTCGCAGCGCGCTTCCGCCGTCAGCGTGCCACGGGCCTTTTTCAGGTAGGTAATGGAGAGCGTGGTGGGGATGCCGCGCGCGCTCGCGGGCAACCCGGTCGTCACCGCGAGGCCGCTCGTCACCTCGGCGAGATTGGCGAGCGCTACGGCGTGGACCGAGTTGAGGTGATTCCGCACGGCGCGGCGGTCGGCCATGCGAACCCTGGCGTAGCCCGGGCGGAGCTCGAGGACGTACGGCCGCACCGAGCCGGTATA
>DASQAH010000043.1:0-2493 GCA_035635835.1 Gemmatimonadales bacterium | reverse complement strand
GGCCGAGCAACCGCGCCCCCGCAAGAGCGGGAATCCTTGAAACTGCGACGCGCCGATTTGCCGAGGTAGCCAACCGGAGGTGTGCACATGGGTCGTTGGAGTGTCTGGGTGGGCCGCGTACTGTCCGCCCTGCCCGTCCTGGCGATGCTCTTCAGCGCGACGTTCAAGTTCCGAGCGCCTGCTGAGGTCGTACAGATCTTCACGGGCAAGTTCGGCTACCCGCCGCAGACGTTGACGCCGCTCGGAGTCGTCGAACTGTCGTGCGCCGTCCTCTACGCCATCCCGCAGACGGCCGTCCTCGGCGCCCTGCTGATGACGGGCTACCTCGGCGGCGCGGTCGCGACCCACGTGCGCGTCTCGGATGTGTGGCTCCCGCCGGCGGTGCTCGGCGTCGTGGCCTGGGTCGGGCTGTACCTGCGCGAGCCCCGCCTGCGCGATCTGTTGCCGCTCCGGCGCCTGCCCCGCCAGAGCGGGAATCCTTGACACTTCCAGGGGTGTTCAGCTACCTAGCGCTTCCCTTTCGCTGGGGGATCGTCTAACGGCAGGACGTAGGACTCTGACCGCTAGACGCTTCGGCTAAGCGCCGCTCGCTGTAACCCCCTGATCTCCGAGGAGAAGCCGGGCGGCGCCTGACGGCCCATCCGGGATTTCCTCCTGCTCCATTCACCCGCCGTTCACGCCCCCCCGCGTGAACGGCTCCGGCGCGACTGGTGAACCGCTCCCGTTAGAGCCCGAACGGGAGAGTTGATGCCGACGCCGATCAACGGACAGCGGGAGAACTGGCAGGGCCGCGGCTACAAGCGCTACGACGCTGGCCGTGGCTGGGTGTACTACATCCGCAAGAAGCACCACGGGAAGCAGTACGAGAAGTCCACGGGCGTAATGGACGATCCCGAGCTTGCCGAACTCCACTTCAAGGAGTGGCAGCGCAACCCCGAGGCGTACGACCCGCGCAACGTGGCTGTCGGGCGCCCTCCCCTGCCCTTCGACGAGGCCCTCGTCATCAAGTTCCTGGAGTGGCAGCGTGCGCCCGAATCTCAGGGTGGCAAGGGCAACTCCGAGGTCCACCTCCGGCAACGCAAATCGTCGCTGACTTGGTGGCTCGCTCGCCTCGCCGGCCGTGACCTTCGCCGGCTCGATGTCAGCGAGATCAATGCCATCTGCCCGGCGGGCTCCACGAGCATCAAGGGTCTACGTCACAAGCGCGATTCGATCCGCACCTACGTCAACTGGCTCCGACAGGTGGGCGACCTCAAGCGCGAGGAGGGTCCAGACATGGAGCACTTCAAGGTGCCGCAGACCCGCGACTTGAAGCTCCATGGTCGGGGCATCGACCCGAGGGAAGTGATGGTCCGCGAGAACAAGGGTAAGAACGCGGCCGAGGGCTTCGAGATCGTGTGCGGACTGATGCCGGTGCACTGGCGCGAGCACATGAATCTGCTGGGCGCGACCGGCTGGCACGCGACGGACCTCAAGCGCTGGATCGAGGCCGGTGCACCGATTGAGCCGGTCCCTGCCGACCGCGTGCACGAGGGCGCCGCGATGCTCCCGTACATCCACAAGACCGGCGTGCTGAGGTACGTGATCGTCTCGGAGTACGGGCGGTCCTCGGCAGAATACGTGAAGCGGTGGAACGACGACCGGCGGGGCCGGAAGGCGTACAGCTTCAACAAGACCACCGGGAGCATCCAGAGAGTCCGCCGGAGCGCCTTCCCGTACGCCTACTTCATCAAGGCCGTGCGGCGAGCGGCAAAGCGCGCAGGCCAGACTGGCCTCTTGGACGAGAAGGGCTTGCGGCCGTTCGGCGCCGGTCACGTCCGTCACGCTGTCGCGACTGTGGCAGCCGAGGCTGAGGTCCAGGCGCGCGCAGCAGCGATTCGCGCCTTCGAGCAGGCCCAGCAGAGGCGTGGTCACATCCGGGCGCTGCCCGTACCCAGCCGGGCGCCGGCTGACCCTCTAGAGGCCATCCGTGCACAGCTTGGGCACGCCCCCGGGTCGCCCATCACGGCGAACCATTACGTGGATCCGGCAGCCCTGGCGGCGGCCCCGACCGCGCGGCACGTCGAGGTGCCTCGCAAGATCAGGACGCTGGTCTAGGCACGCTGCCCCTGCACAGTTCGGACTGCGGAATGCTGCGACCATAGAGGGCCAGAGCGGATGGGATGCTGAATTGCGAGGTCCTCTTGGACCACGCCGTTTTCACCTTGCAGCAGTCGACCTACACCATGACCATCGCTGGCTCCCGCTCGATGTCGTTTACGTCGAGCAGCGGCAGCGGTGTGCTCCAGTTCATGGTCACCACGAGCCCGCAACAGGTCGACACGCCTTGCACGGGAAGCTTCAACACGGTTGCGGTTCGCTGACGGAGGACTGGAGCAGGCGCGGGACACTCGTCGTCCCGCAGCCAGCGGTAGCACTGCCACCCTAGGAGGCAAGGGCCGGCGACGAACATCCCGAACGCCGCAAGATGTCCCCACGTCGAGAGCCCCTCCT
>DASQAH010000042.1:0-2034 GCA_035635835.1 Gemmatimonadales bacterium | reverse complement strand
TGCGACGCTGGGTGCGCGACACCCCTTCCGTCTGCTCGTCGAGCGTGGCCAGGACGGGGACGAGCCGCTCGAGCGACTTGACGCGCCCCTGCAGCTCCGCGACGACCTTCTGCGCTTCGGCGATCGGCTGGGTGAGCTGCGCGAGCTGCTGGCTCGAGTCACGCGCGCCGGTGGTGAGCGCCTCGAACGCGACACGCTCACGCTGCATCTGGGCCAGAATCGAACGGAGCTCCGCGGGGAGCTGCGCCGGGGTCGTCTCATGTCCGAAGAGCTTCCAGGCCATTGCAGTCCTCGGTTGCGAAGGAGAGCGGCGGTGGTGGAGGGGCATCGGACATGAAGCAAGGCGTATGCCCGGTTGTGGCGTTCGTCGCTACCTCAAGTAGGGTGGCGGGTTACGGGTTCCGAGGAGCGGAGCCGGGCGGGTCGTACGTCTCGTCTACCGCGTGATGCGTTGCAGAATCCGGGGATGACATGTGACCAGCGCCGGGGTGATGCTGGTCACGCGGGCACGACGAGCTTACCTCCGCCGGTCACGACGATCACGAGATTCATCACCAGGAGCATCAGATCGTAGTGCCAGCCGTTGCCTCCCTTGCCCCAGAAGCCGGTCTTCCACACGAAGATCTTTTTTTGGATCGCACCGAGCATGATCAGGATCAACCCGATCGCGGCGAGCTGGATCAGGATGCCGAGCGCCACACCCAGGCTCCCGAGCACCTCCCCCCAGCCGAGGACGATGGTGAACCCGCGAGTCGCGCCGATGCCCTTGGCCCGCTCGGTTGGGTCTTTGAGGTGATTCAATCCGCTCGCGAAAAACACGCAGGCGACCATGAGTCGCAGCAGCAAGAGCCCCACGTCGCTGAATCGCAACAACTGAGGAAAGAGGATGTTCATCGGTGGCTTATACGCTAGTATTGGTGACGCTGCAATGGGCGAGCCCGCGCCGGTCCTGCTTCAAACCGTGAGCGGGCTCACTGTTGCGGGGGGGTAGCGGAAGGTGAAGCTTGCTGTACTCTTGGAGGGCGACTGAAAGTTACCGTCTGGCAAGAGACCATCGCGCGGCGGCTGCGCGAGTTCCACCTCGACAGCATCAGGAATCAGATGCTGGTGTTCGCGGTGGTGGCGACGCTCGTGCCGACTCTCGTCGTGACCGTGCTATCGTCCCGCCAGAACCGGCGGTCGATCGGCGACCAGATCGCCCAGGAGCTGCGGGCCACCAGCACCCAGGCGGCGTGGGAGATCGATCAGTGGCTCAGCGATCGGCTGCGCGACCTGCGCGTGGCGGCCACGGCCTATGCGGTGCCCGAGAACCTGGCCAGGATCCAGGGAAGCGGGGGCGGCGAGGCCCTCAGCCGGCTGCGCGAGTACCTCAACTCGGTACGCGATCGCTGCCCGGACTGCGACGCGCTGCTGGTGGTGGACGGGCGCGGGCGGTTCGTGACCAGCAGCGGCGGCCGGATGAGCGGCGTGCAGTTCACCCAGGACCGGTTGAACGCGCTCAGGACGAGTGACGCCCTGGTGGGGGACGCCTACTGGGACACGGGGCTCAGCAAGGCCGCGATCGGGCTTGCCGTGCCGATCCGCCAGGCGGACGGGAAGTACGTCGGCTCGCTCATGGCCAAGATCAATCTGCGCGCGGTTGCCGACCTGCTGCAGCGGCTCGCTCCCCGCGATCCGAATGGGGAGGGCGGGGGCGGCGGGGGTGGCGGGGGCGGCGGGGCCGACATCTATGTGATGACGGAGCAGGGAAGGCTGATCCTCCGATCCCGCGTGAGCTCCGCGGAGCTGATGCGCACCAGGCTCCCGACCGACGTCGTGCAAGCGCTGACTGATCGGGAAGGCAGCAGCGTGGAGTACAAACGTGCGGACGGGCGGGATGTCAT
Source organism: Gemmatimonadales bacterium (assembly GCA_035635835.1). Taxonomy (GTDB): domain Bacteria; phylum Gemmatimonadota; class Gemmatimonadetes; order Gemmatimonadales; family GWC2-71-9; genus 13-1-40CM-70-15. The sequence continues at coordinate 151 of DASQAH010000042.1, read as the reverse complement.
CGGCACCCTGCGGCGGCTGCCCGCCCTGCGCTGGGCCACGGTGGTCGAGATGCCGCGGGCGGAGGCGGTCCGCCAGGCCGGCGGGGGCGGGACGAGCGTCCTACTCATCGCGCTGCTCCTGGCCGCCGCACTGGCGGCCTATGTTGGATCG
>DASQAH010000041.1:0-4721 GCA_035635835.1 Gemmatimonadales bacterium | reverse complement strand
TCGTGGTCGACGCGTCCGGCACGCAGGTGCGCAGCAAGCCCGATCTCGACCTGTCCAGTATCCGCATCTGCAACGGGACCAACCCGAACTGCAATGTGGCGGTGATGAAGGTTCCCCCGTCGACGCCGCTGTTCGTCACCGTCGACCAACCCGCTGCGACCGACTACGTGACCAGCGGCGACCACGGAACGCTGAACATCCGGCGCACGCCGCCGGCGGGCAGCACGAGTCGGGTCTGGGATCCCGGCGTGCAGTACGTCGCGGCCATCCGCGGAGGGCCGAACGGCATCACCGTGAACGGAGGCCAGCCCATCTATCCGCAGCCGGCCATGTTCATCATCGAGCAGGGCAAGGACCTGACCAAGCCCGAGAACCAGGGGCTCATCCCGGGTGACACGGCGGCGCAAAGGGCGGCGACCGCGTCGCAGCTCGACGCGCTCCGCAAGCTGTACGAGGGCACGGCGGCTTCGCCGGGACCGTTCGTCCTCCTCTCGGCGGCGTTCCCAAAGACGGACATCGCGGCGATGACGACCTTCCGGATCGCCAGCGTGACTACGAACACGCCCGCGGCGCACGTCGTCATCGACTCGGGGTCCGGTACCGTGCCGCTCCCCTTTAGCGCGCTGCTCGACGGCAGCACGCTCCCGGACGATCCGCTCGCGCCGGCGACGAACGCCCGCGTCGCGAACCTTTCCAACTTCGGTCCGCTCGCCGGCGGGCTCGCCACGCTCGACGGGTTCAGCACCACGGCGATGCTGCTGGTGCCGGTCAGCGCGCCGGTGATCGTCGCAACCGGCCTCGATCCGACCCCGACCTCGACGTTCACCAACAACGTCTTCCTCTACGATCTGACGAACCCGAACGCTCCGGTGCTCGTCGACCCGGCGACGTACGACGACCTGTTGCCGGGACCAGCCACGGTGTTCCCGGTCTTGCGCCAGCAAGCCGCGGCCGGCGTGTGGGTGTCGACCGCGATTGGCATTCAGCCTGCTGCCGGCACGAAGCCGGGCACCACGAAGCCGCTGAAGGAAGCCACGGAGTACGCATTCGTCGTCACGAACCGTATCCACGGCCTCGATGGCAAAGGAATCGGTCGTCCGACGGTCGGGAGCATCCTCCTGTTCGACAATCCGCTCTGGGCCGGCGGCAAGTCGCAGCTCGCGGGCATCACGGACGCGCAGGCGAAGGCGCTGGAACGGATGCGCGTCCAGATCGCGACGCTGCTCAGCAAGCTCACGTCACCGCCGTTCACCAAGTCGGACATCGCGGTGGCGTACACGTTCCGCACGCAGACCATCACAACGCCGGCGCTTCAACTTGCCGCGGCGCCGTACGACCCGGCGACGAGCCCGAACGTGAACTTCGTGGGCACGATCAACCGGCTTCAGCCAGTTGACGCCTTTACCAAGTATCGCGTTGACGCCGTCGTGGTGAGCGGCGCAGCGACAAACGACAACATCTTCGAGGTTATCGAGGCGAAGCTTCCGACACCGAATCTGCTGAGCCCTTCGACCGGCGCATTCGACCCGACGCTGCTTGCAGCCGGCGCGAGCCCGCCAATCGAGGTTATTCCCGCTCTGATCGTCGTGCCGAAGATCACAACGCCGGCGGATCCTACGCAGGCGGTGCCGCCCCCGTGTCCCGCCCCAAACCAGGCACTGAGATGCGCCCCGCTAGTGGTTTTTCACCACGGCCTCGGTGGAGGTCGCGCGCAGATGTTGCTTACTGCAAACGAGTTGGCCGGCAAGGGATTCGTGGTCGCGGCCATTGACGCACCCAAGCACGGAGACCGGGCATTCTGCGCTAAAAACTCGGAGTGCGCGTTCGGCAGCACTTGCCAGCCGATCGGTCCGCCGGGAACCCAGGGAGACACGACCCCGCCCGGGCAGTGCAAGGACGCCGGCGGGAATGCGACCGGGCTGGCTAAGAGACCGGTCCTCTGCCTGCCGTCGACGAATTGCGCGACAGCTGGCACGGACGGCATCGCGCTGGCGTCGGGAAACTTCGTCACGAGCGCAAATTTGTTCCGCACGCGGGATACGTTCCGTCAGGACATCATCGACAGCAGCGGGTTGATTCTGGCACTCGCGCGACCACCGAATCTGCCTGCGACGACGAGTCAGAATCCAGTCGCGGCAGAACTGCTGGCGAATGGGATCGTGGTCGATCCGTCGAACGTGTTCTGGGAGGGTCAGTCCCTGGGCGGGATCCTCGGCACCATAAACACCGCCGTGAACCCGCGCATCAGCCGGTCCGTTCTGAACGTGCCGGGTGGAACCTTCGTCGATATCTCGGCCGTGTCCCCAGCATTCAAGGACACGCTCAATACGCTCCTCCACAACCTGCCGCCTGCGCAGGGGGGGCCGATCGATCCGGGGACCGCCGCCTATACGCAGTTCCTGCAGGTCGCGAAGTGGGTGCTCGATCCAGCGGAGCCGATCAACTTCGCTGGCCGGATCATCGGCGACGCAACCCATCCGACTCTGCCAAACCTGCTGGCGACGCCCGTCGCGGCGCAGGCAGGAAAGAAGGTGCTCGGCCAGATGGCGGTCTGCGACAACGTCGTTCCGAACCCGTTCAACTTGCTCCTCTTCAACGTGGCAGGCCTGGTAGGCGGGCAGGTGAACGGATTCACCTACTTCAAGAACACGTCGACCACCGCGACCAACGGGTTCTGCGTGCGCCCGACGCCGTTCGACTCGGGCACGGTCGCTCACGGGTTCCTGCTCGATCACGGTCTGCAGAATCAGGGCGCCAACGACGCCATTCTCTCGCAGGACGCGCGGGATCAAGCCGCCGCCTTCCTCGCCACCCTCGCCGCGCAGCGCGACAACGATACGAAGTGATGGAGACGACCATGCGCAACCTCCTCGCCACCGCTGCTCTCCTGCTCCCGGCCGCGGCGTTCGCCGGCGGGTACGCCGTCCCCAACACCAACGCGCGCGATCTCTCCATGGCCGGCTCTGTGGTCGCCGGGCAGACGGATGCGATTGCCGCGTACGTGAACCCCGCCGCCCTGTCCGGTCTCGAGGGAATCTCGGTGGTCGTGAATGGTACGATGATCGACTTCCGCAGCAACTGGAACGCGATCGACGGTACCGGCGCTTCGAGGGAGTCGAATCTCAAGCCGGCGTGGGCGCCGTCCGTGTTCGCGAGCTATGGCGGGAAGGTCAACGGGATGGGATGGGGGGTCGGTGCCGGGCTCAACTTCCCGTTCGGCGGGCACGTGTTCTGGCCCGGTGACTGGCCCGGCCGGTTCAGCATCATCACCGTGAACCGGCGCACCTACGGCATGTACCTCACCGGCGGGTTCCAGCCGCTCCCGCAGATCAAGGTCGGCGGCGGCCTCATCTACTACCGCACCACCGAGGATCTGGCGCAGGCGTTCAACCCCATCGGCCAGGAGGGTGGGGCGGAGCTGGGCACCGCCGGCGGGAAGGTGTCTTTCGATCTCTCGGCAGAGATCACGCCCGTCATCGGCGTCCCGCTGACCATCGGTATCGACTACAAGCACAAGGCCGACCAGACGCTGACGGGTCACGCGCACTTCGACAACGCGCCGCCGGCCCTGGGGCCGAACACGCTCGACCAGGGCGTCACGCACGATCTCACCATTCCCAACCTGCTCAACGTGGGCATCGGGTACCGCGTCCTGCCCAACCTGCTCCTCACCGGCGCGTGGACGTTCGACCGCTTCATCGTCTACAAGCGCGACCTCTTCGTCGGCGATCTGGGCACGACCCTGGTGGTCAACCGCGACTACAGGAACGGGCACACGTTCCGCATCGGAGGCGAGCTGGAGGACGTGGTGCCCAAGCTGACGCTGCGCGCGGGCGTGCTGCGGGACATCGCGCCCACGCGCCCCGAGCTGTTGTCTCCGACCATCCCCGACGCGGACGTGACCGCGGTGGCGCTCGGAGCCGGCTACGAGATCTCTCCCGGCCTGACGTTGAACGCGACCTACTTCCACGCCTTCTACGACGAGACGACCACCGCCAGCGCCGAGGTCTTCCTTGGCAGGTACGAGACGCGCGCGAACATCCTGACCATCGGCATCACGTTCCGCCCCGGCGAGAAGCCGCGCGGCGACTCGGCGGGGCTATCCGGCAGCAGGTAGCGCCTCAGGCGGGAGAGTACCGGCCGCGCTCGTCCACGTGGGCGCGGCCTTCCTTCACCAGCTTGCCCAGGTGCGCGAGCAGGCTGCGCTCCGCCAGCGGATAGAGGTCGGGCTGCACGTCGGGATAGCTGGGCGGCACCAGCTGCTCCGGCGTGGCGGAGCCCAGCTCGCGCAGCGCCCGCACGACGCGCTCCTCCCTCTCGAGCCGGTGCGCGAGGTAGCCGCGCAGCTTGTCCGCTCCGGCAGGCACCACCGGGCCGTGCGCCGGGTAGATGACGCCCGGGCCGAGCTGAAGCAGGCGGCGCAGCGAGGCCAGGTAGTCGAGCATGTCTCCCTCGGGTGGGTCGACGATCACCGTGCCCACCCCCGCAACCAGATCGCCCGCCGCCACCGCGCCGCTCCCTTCTTCGAGGAGACAGAGGTGGCCCCGTGTGTGCCCCGGCAGGTGCAGGCACTTCCAGCTGCGCGGACCGACCTGCAGCGCGTCGCCGTCCCGCAGGACCCGGTCGACCCGGAAGTCGAGCAGCTCCGCGGTCTGCGCGGTGGCCGCGAGGGGCAGCGACAGCTTCCGGGCCAGCTCCGCCGCCCCGCCCACGTGATCGAG
>DASQAH010000040.1:0-7387 GCA_035635835.1 Gemmatimonadales bacterium | reverse complement strand
GGGGGGGGGGGGGGGGGGGGGGGGGGGGGGGGGGGGGTCGCCGGAGCAGCCCATGGGGTACGGGCCGCGCAGCTGTGGCTCGGCCTGGCCCGGGCGGCGCTCGCCGGGGAGATCGGCGAAGACGAATCTCCCTCCACGAAGCCGGCGGTGATCGCCAAAGCGATCGATCAGCATGCGACGGTGGCCGGCTACGACCAGGTGATCGTCGGCTATTTGCTGCAGATCGCCGATGAGCTGAAGCGCGCCGGCGGCGCCGAGGCGGTGGAGCTGCGGCGGCGCACCTCGCGGCTGGTGCGCGAGATGCGCCCCGAGACGCTGCGACGTCTGGTCGAGATGGGCGGCGATGCCGCACAACGCCAGCGGTTCGTCCTGGACGCGACTGACGGCATGGCCGTGGACGCCGTGTTGGACGTAGTGCAGGCGGCCGCCGACACCACGCACCAGACGATCTCGCACTCGCTGCTACGCATGCTGGCCAAGCTCGCGGCGCATGCAGAGCAGGGAGCCCCGGCGGTGCGCCCGCTGGCCGACACCGCGCTGCGAGACCAGGTGCGGCAGCTGCTCGGCGGCTGGACGCTGGAGGACCCCAACCCCGACGGCTACGGCGCGGCGCTGCAGCGGATGGCCCGCGCCGCGCCAATCTTCGCCGCACCCAAGGAGGCGATGCACGCCGCTGAAGCCGAGCGGCTGTTGCAAATGGGCCTCGAGCTGGAGCACTTGGGCCCGTTGGTGTGGCGGGCAGTTGCGGGCATGGTCGAAGAAGGTCGCCTCGTGGCGCTGCTCGATCTGTTGGACGCGGCCCGGCCCGGCAGCAGGGTGGCGGCGGCGATTTGGGAGCGGGCGGCGACGCCGGAGACGGTGCGACGCACGTTGAGCGCCCCGGCGCCCGACTTCGCCACCCTCGACCGGTTGCTGACCCGCGTGGGGCTCCCAGCCGCCGAGCCGATGCTCGACGCCCTGGCGGAGACCGAAGTGCGCGCGACGCGGCGCCAGCTGCTCGACCGGCTGGCGCTCCTGCGAGAGGGGTTGGGGGCCGTGATCCTCCCTCGCCTCGGCGACTCCCGGTGGTACGTGGTGCGCAACCTGTTGGGTCTGCTCGAAGAGGTCCCCCAGCTGCCGGAGGGTTTCTCGCCGGCGCCCTTCGCCAAGCACGCGGATGCGCGCGTGCGCCGCCAGGCGCTCAAGCTGCAGCTCCGGATCCCGGCAGATCGTGAAGGGGCACTCCTCGCGGCGCTGGGCGAGGACGATGAGCAGATCGCGCGCATCGCGCTCGCCGCCGCGCAGCAAGACTGTCCTCCGGCAGCCGTCCCGCTCCTCGTGACGCGGGCGATGGGGGGATCTCGAGGCTGGTCCGTCGAGCTCCGGGTGCTGGCGATCCGTTTGCTGGGGCGCACGGGCGCGCCGGCAGCCTACGATGCGCTGCTGCGGCTATGCGAAGGTGGTAGGAGTCTGCTGGGCCGCGCCAAGCTGCCCCCCAAGTCAGCCGAGCTGCTGGCCGGGCTCGCCGCGCTGGCGGTTGGCTGGAACCAGGATGCGCGGGCGGCGGCCGTCCTCGCCCGTGCGACACGCTCCCTCGATGCCGAGATCCGCGCGGCGGCCGAGCTCCCGTCCGGAGGCACCCGCGGGTGAGCGATCCCGTCCGTTTCCTCGGCGCGTTCGCGCAGGCGCTGGCGAGCATGGCCCTGTACGCCGACGCCCATCCACAGCGCGAGCGCGCCATCGACGCCGCCTTCACCGAGCTGCAGGAGCTGCAGCGCGACACGCCCCGGCCCCTGTTCACCTTCCTCGGGGACGAGATCGTCTACGGCAAGTTGCCGCTACGCGACATGAAGGCCTGGGATTGGTCGCCACGGCTCGCCAACGCAGGCGTCCAGCGGCTCGAGTTCGAGGACCGCGTGGACCGGGAGGAGTTCGAGGGGTTCCTGGAGGAGGTGTTGGCGCGCCTGACGCTGTCGAGCGTCGACACGACAGAGGCGCGGCAGATGCGCCGGTCCAGCATCAAATTCGGCACGGTGGGCGTGCGGGGCGATCCGGAGGCCGCCAAGGAGGAGCTGCCCACGGCGACTCTCAGCTTCTCTCTGGGGGAGGAGGTTGACACGCTACGCTGGATCCACCAGGAAGTGCAGTCGCGGGGGACGCTGCCCCTGGCCGAGGCGGAGGCGGTGGTGCGCTCGCTCTCGGTCGCCATGCACGGGGGCCGGCAAGTGATGCTGCCGCTGCTGCAGCTCAAGGAGTTCGATCAGTACACGACGACGCACTCGATGAACGTGTCGGTGCTGGCGATGGCCTTGGCGGAGTTCGTCGGACTCGGCGCCCAGGATGTCCGCGCCTTCGGGATCGCCGGGCTGCTGCACGACGTCGGCAAGACGCGCATCCCGATCGAGATCCTGACCAAGCCGGGCAAGTTCACTCCCCAAGAGCGCGACCTCATGAACCGGCATCCCGCCGATGGGGCGCGCCTGATCCTGGACTCGGAGGCGGACCTCGAGGTCGCGGCGGTCGTGGCCTACGAGCATCACATCATGCTGAACGGCGGTGGCTACCCGTCGTTGCGCTATCGGCGTGACTGTCACCAGGCCAGCAACCTGGTCCACGTGTGTGATGTGTTCGACGCGCTGCGCACCAAGCGCCCCTATCGCGGACCCTGGACGCAGCCGGCCGTTCTCAAGTACTTGGAAGACAGGGCTGGCAAGGAGTTCGAGCCCGGGCTGGTCCGGTCCTTCATCGCGATGATGCGGCAGTGGGAGCCATCGGTCGCGGTAGTCTCGGAAGAGCCTGCCCCCGTGGCGGTCCTCACGCACGCGGAGCCGGGTCCGGGCTCCTGAGCCCCGCCCCGGGGTATTACGTTTCCACCCTCCGTTCGCGAGACTTCGACGTGCGTTTGATCCCGCTGCCCCTCCTTCTCGCCCTGCTGCCCGCGGCCACCGCGGCGCAAACCGCGCACCGCCTCCATCTCGAAGGTGACTGGCAGGCGAAGGCCGGCGAGGAGATCCGTCACATCATGGTGCGGACGGATAGCTCGGCGCAGTTCGGCGACCAGGTGGCGCGCTGGCGCCTGGTCGCGGACAGCCTGTGGCTGACGCTCGGGGATGGGGTGTGGCAGGTGTACGGCATGCGGCTCGACGGGGAGCGGCTGGTGCTCTCGGGCGGCGATCTCGACAAGCCGGTGACACTGCGGCGGGTGGGCCCCGCGACGCCGCGGCCCGACGCGGTCCTAATCCCGCCCGCACCGCCCGTGACGGAGCGCGCCTGGGACTGAGGCGCTAGCGCGTCTCGCGCACGCTCCCGATCCGCCAGCCGGTCGTCGATTTCTTGAACCGCATCGCAAACCGCGGGCGGTCCTCGCGCTGCGTCCCCCCACCGCGTGGCACAAAGGCATAGATGCCGCTCACGGCCGCGCTTGCTGAGTCGCCGTGGACGGTCAGCTGCTCTGCGGTGAACTTTGCCGACAGATGCTCTGCGCCCCGGAAGAACGTCCCCCAGCTGGCCACGTCGCGCGCCGTCATTGTGGGGTAAAGGGCCTTGAGGTTCGCGATGCGCTCGCTCGCCACCGCGCGGCCGAGATCCTGCAGCAGGACGTCGATCGCCGCCCGGGGCTCTGCCGGTTGTGGGCTCGGGGGGGCAACTCCCAGGCCGATGGCGGTCTGCTCGGCGTCCGAGGCTGCCAGTTTCGCCAGAGTGAAATCTCCCGCCTTGAGCAGGGAGTCAGCGCGGGCGAGCGCGTTGACCGCGCGCGTCGCCTCGGGCCGGGCACTCAACGCCCGGACAGCCGTGGACGCGCGCGAGATCAGTAGCTCGGCCTCGTTGCGCACGACCCCCGCCTCCCGTGCGGCCTTGCGGTACTCGTCGATCGCGCCGCTGTAGGTGCTCGTGGCGCGCGTCTGCTGGCCCGCACCCACGGCCTGATCGGCGCTCGCCAGCATTGCCTCTGCGATGGTCCAGGAGGGGACCGTGTTCTTCTGCGCGCCCGCGTGCTCAGCCCGGCTGCGGGCGGCGAGCACGGAGTCGCGCAGTGTCTGGACCGCGGGAAGCGCGCCCGCCGGCGCCGGCGCTGGCGCTGGGGGCCCTGTGGCAACCGGCGGTGCGGCGACCGGACCGGGCGTCGCCGGTGCGGCCGGCGGGCTGCGCAGCGACGTGTAGACGAGCACCACCACCACGATGGCGAGCGCGCCGAGCACGAGCATGCGTACGCGCAACGAAGTGGGGCGGATCAGGGAGAACACCGCGTCGGACAGCGCACCCAGCGAGATGCGCTGCGTGGTGCTCTCGCCCGCACCGGACAACGCCGCGCGGATCCCGGTCAGAGTCGCGCGCATCTGCTTGGCGGTCTCGTACCGGTCCTGGGGAGCCTTCGCCATCGCCCGGATGACAACGCGCTCCAGCGACGCGGGAATCGACGGGGCCACGGTGCGCAGCGGCCGCGGGTCCGTCGTGAGCACCTGATACAGGACGCCGTGGACCGACTCGCCCTCGAACGGCTTCTCGTAGGTGAGCAGCTCGTACAGCAGGCACCCCACGGCGAACACGTCGGTGGCGGGCGTGATGGCACCGTTGGTGATCTGCTCGGGGGCCATGTAGGTCGGCGTGCCGATGATCGAGCCGGACCCAGTGTTGTCGGCCGACTGCAGACGGGCGATGCCGAAGTCCATGATCTTGACCCGGCCGTCCGAAGCGATGCGCACGTTGGAAGGCTTTATGTCGCGGTGAATGACCCCGCGGTCGTGCGCGTACCCCAACCCCTGGAGTACCTCAATCACGATGTCGAGCTTGCGCTCGAGCGCCAGCGGATCGCGCGCCGCGATGAGGTCGCTGAGATCAACGCCCTCGACCAGCTCCATTGCGATGAACAGCTGCCCCTCGGCTTCGCCGAGGTCGTAGACGGTGACGATGTTGGGGTGCTGCAGGGCGCCGGCGGCGCGGGCCTCACGCAGGAAGCGCTCGCGCATATCCGGCGTCTTGACGTATGTCGACCCCAGCAGCTTGAGCGCCACGTAGCGCCGCAGGATGGTGTCGTAGGCCTTCCACACGACTCCCATCGCGCCCTCACCAATCAGCTGGTGGAGCTCGAACTTGTTGAGCCGGCGATAGGCCTTGGCCTGGGGCACCTACGACTCCCGTGGGGCGGGTTGCGCAGTATGCATGGTATGTCTAGCCAGAGCAACCAGCACGGTCAGCGCAAGCACCAATCGTGCACGCGACCGAGCACGGCCCGAGTCGCGTCGTCCACGGGAACGTCGCGCCGGGGCAGCACCCGCGCGACAATCTTGAGAAACCCTTCCCTAGTCATGCGGCCCGGGCCAGCTCCCCCCCAGGCGAACGCCGGCACGTACTTCGGTGGCCGGACCACGTCGAACACATTGGCTCCCGCGCCCACAATGGTGCCCGTTCCGAGCAGCGTGCCGATGGCCGTCTTGGCGTGGTCCCCGATCAGACTGCCGAGGAACTGGAGGCCCGTGTCCAGGCTCGTCCCGGCCGCGTCCAACTTCACCTGGCCATAAGTGTTCTTGAGGTCCGAGGTGATCGTGCCGGCTCCGAGGTTCACCCAGCGACCGATCACACTGTGTCCCACGAAGCCGTCGTGCGCCTTATTGGCGTAGCCGAGGAACACACAGGTCGACACCTCGCCGCGCACGTTGCAGCGCGGGCCGATGCTCGACAGGCGGAGGGACCCGCCGAGCAGGCGTGCGTTCGCACCCACCCACAGCGGTCCCTCTAGCCGCGTGCCCGTGCGCACCTCGACGCCGCTCTCCAGCACCACGGGGCCGTGCGTCGTGTCGAACACCACGCCCGGCTCGAGCGCTGCCTCGTGGACGGCGACCCAGGAAGGGTCGCCGATCACGATGGCGCCGCGCGGGATCCCGTCGCTCTGACTCAACAGCCCGAGGAGATCCTCCTGCAGCAGACGCTCGAGGGCGGGGAGCAAGTCCCAGACCCCATGCAGCACCACGCCCTGAACCTCCACCGTCTGCGCCTGCGGCTGAGGGCCGTCCCACGTGGCCCCAGCCGGCACTCCCCAGCCCACGGTGATCCCTCGACAGGTGAGTCGCAACGGAGCCGACGCGAGCTCGGGGGCGAGGCCGCGCGGCGCGAACGTCGACGACCCGATGACCGCCGGCCCGGAGACGGCGTGCCGTCCCGTGACGAGCGGCGTGCCCGGCTCGGCGAAACCCGCCAGGTGGGGCAGGGCGAAGATCTCGCTCGTTTCGGCACCCACGAACGCTTCCCATCGCTCACGGATCAGGTGCGCGCCCGCGCGCAATTCGCTGAGCGGGCGCACACCCGCGAACGGCAGCCAGGCAGGCCCGGGGTCAGGATCGAGCAGGTAGAGGGCGTGGCTCACAGCTGCTGCGCCAGAGCCTTGATCTGCTCGGCCCGGCCGGTTGGCGTCACGAGGGTGTGCCCATTGGCACGCACCACGACGGTGTCCTGCACACCGATGACGGCGAGGTGCTCGCTCTCCGACCAGATCACCGAGCGTCGCACGTCGTCGCTGAGCGTGACGTTCCCGACGACGACGTTGCCGCGGGCGTCCCGCGGGCGGATCCGCAGCAGCGCGTCCCAGGACCCGATGTCGTCCCAGGTGAACCTGCCTGCGACGACGGCGAGCCGCCGTGTCCGCTCCAGCACGGCGACATCCACGGCCACGGCCCGCACCCGGGCGAAGAAGCCGGCCACGTCACCGGCAGTGAGGGCGGGCCAGGCGGCCCGCAGCTCTCGCGCATGGGCGGTGGCTTCGAGCAGGAAGCGCTTCGCGCTCCAGGCAAAGAGCCCGGTGTTCCACAACGCGCCCCGGCGCCGCAGTTGCCGCGCTCGTGCGGGGCGCGGCTTCTCGACGAACCGCACCACTGCACGGCCGTGGCCGAGCGGCTTGCCGGGGACGATGTAGCCGTAGCCGGTTTCGTCCCGCGACGGCTTGACGCCGACCGTAACGAGCACGTCACGCTCGCGCGCCACCTCCAGTGCCCGCCCTGCCGCCGTGCGGAACGCCGCGTCGTCGCCGACCGCCCAGTCGGCATGCAGCGAGAGCATTGCGGCGTCCGAGTCACGCGCGGCGATACGGTGCGCCGCCCACGTCAGGGCCGGCGCCGTGGATGCGGCGCGCGGTTCGGCCAGGATCTGCGAGGCGGGCACTTCCGGTGCCGCGGACGCGATCTGGTCGACGAGAGCGGGCCCCGTGAGGATCAGCACGCGCTCGGGAGGCACGAGTCCCTGCAACCGCTGCACCGCCTGGGCGACCAGCGGCCGGTCGCCCACCAGGGGCAGCAGTTGTTTGGGCCGCTCCGGAGTCGAGAGGGGCCAAAACCGGGTCCCGGACCCTCCGGCGAGAATCACCGCCCACACGCTCATCGGTCCCCCCCCTCCGCGTCGGCGTCCGACGGGTTGGCGG
>DASQAH010000039.1:0-3315 GCA_035635835.1 Gemmatimonadales bacterium | reverse complement strand
GACTTGAGCGGCCGCTTGCCCCGCCCGCGGATCGCCTTGGACCGGCGGCCGTTGTCGAATAGCGCGTCCACGGCTTCCTGTAGCATTCGCTTCTCGTTCCGCAGGATCACCTCCGGCGCCCGGTGCAGGATCAGCTTCTGCAACCGGTTGTTGCGGTTGATCACCCGCCGGTACAAATCGTTCAGGTCGCTCGTAGCGAAGCGGCCGCCGTCCAGGGGGACCAGGGGTCGCAGGTCGGGCGGAATGACCGGGATCACGTCCAGGATCATCCAACGCGGGTCGTTGCGCTGCTCGCCCGCAGTGCCGGAGTTCCGGAACGCGTCCACGATCTTGAGGCGCTTGAGCATCTGCTTCTTGCGGTGCTGGCTGGTCTCCGTTGCCACCGACTCGCGCAGCTCGTCGGCGAGCTTGTCGACGTTGATGCGCTCGAGCAGCGCCCGCACCGCCGGGGCGCCGATGTCGGCCTTGAAGGCGGCGTCGCCCTCGGCCTTGGCCTTGGCCCGGAGCTCGAGGTAGCGGTCCTCGTCCAGCAGCTCCCGCTCCTGCACTTCCTGCTCGCCCGTCTCGATCACCACGTAGTTCGTGTAGTAGATGACCCGCTCCAGATCCCGCAGCGTCATATCGAGCAGGTTGCCCATCGGCGAGGGCAGCGTTTTGAAGAACCAGATGTGGGCCACAGGGACGGCCAGTTCGATGTGCCCCATCCGTTCGCGCCGCACTTTCGACAGCGTCACCTCGACGCCGCAGCGGTCACAGATCACCCCGCGGTAGCGGATCCGCTTGTACTTGCCGCAGTGGCACTCCCAATCCTTCACCGGGCCGAAGATGCGCTCGCAGAACAGGCCGTCGCGCTCTGGCTTGAAGGACCGGTAATTGATGGTCTCCGGCTTCGTGACCTCGCCCCAGGACCACCAGGTCCGCTGCCCCTGCAACTCCAGGCGCTCGCGCTCCTTAGAGTCCCGGGGTCCGCGGATCTCCTCGGGCGAGGCGATCCGGATCTGGATATAGTCGAAGCTCGAGCTCTTCGGCTCGCGCCCGCTCCGGAAATCGATCATCGACGCTCCCTCCCCTTACTCTTCAACGTCCTCGGTGGTGCCCAGGGTGACCTTCAACCCTAGAGCCTGGAGTTCCTTCACCAGCACGTTGAAGGACTCGGGGATGCCGGGTTTCGGCAGGTTCTGCCCCTTGACGATGGCCTCGTACACACGGCTGCGGCCGTTCACGTCGTCCGACTTGACGGTCAAGATCTCCTGCAGAGTATGGGCCGCCCCGTAGGCCTCGAGCGCCCACACTTCCATCTCTCCAAAGCGTTGGCCGCCGAACTGCGCCTTGCCCGCCAGCGGCTGTTGCGTCACCAGCGAGTAGGGCCCGATAGACCGCGCGTGAATCTTGTCATCCACCAGGTGCGACAGCTTCATCATGTAGATCGACCCGACGGTGACGTCGGAGGTGAAAAACTCCCCCGAGCGCCCGTCGCGCAGCCGGCACTTGCCGGCGGGCGACAGCCCGGCGATGCCCAGCAGCTCGCTAACCGCCTGGTCCAGGTCGGCCTCGGATTTCGGGCCGAGCACAGCCGCCAACGCCGGATAGCCCACGGCTTCCAGCACTTCGGCGGGCTTGGCGTGCTCGAGGAACTTCTCGACCTCCTTGAGCCCCGTTTTGAGCGCCGCTTTGTCGGTCTTGGAGAGCTCCTCGCCCTCAAGCCGGGCCGCGTGGGTTTCCTGTTCGAGGCGGCGCTGCCCCAGCTCGCGGTCGGCTAGCTCTTTGGCGGCGAGTTTCAGGAAGTCCTCGAAGCGGTGGTACACCTCGCGCGTCTCAGTCCCCAGCGCCCGCGACGCCAGCAGGCTGATCCCCGCCCGCGTCAGGTCGGGTTTGCCGCCGTTAGTGGCCGGCAGGCGCCGCAGGTCCTGCGTGATGCCACGCACGGTCTCCGGGTCCATCTCCGGTGGCCGCACCGCGAGGCGCAGCGCCTCCGCGGCCCACGTCAAGCCCGCCAGCCGCACCAGGATGCCGATTTCCGTCTCGTCGGCACCCTGGAAGACGGGGGTCTTGGCCTCGAATCCCAAGATTCTGGCGGCCCACCCGAGGTGGGTTTCCAGGATTTGCCCCACGTTCATGCGGCTCGGCACGCCCAGCGGGTTCAGGACGATGTCCACCGGCGCTCCGTCGGGGAGGAACGGCATATCCTCCTCGGGGACGATCCGCGCGATGATGCCCTTGTTCCCGTGGCGCCCAGCCATCTTGTCGCCCACCGAGATCTTGCGCTTCTCGGCGACATAGACTTTCACGAGCTGAATGACGCCGGGCGGCAGCTCGTCGGGCTGCAGGATCTTGTCGATCTGGTCTTCGGACTTCTCTTCGATTTTGGCACGCTCACCAGTCGCCGCGTCGAGCATCGCCTTGATCTTCTCGTTCACCGCCTTGTTAGCGACGCGCAGCGTTTTGAGATCCACGTCAGCGAAGTGTACGTCGGCCAGCTGCGGTCGCGTGAGCTTGGTGCCGGCCGGGAGGTATTCCTCCACCGTCCCCGCCTTCAGCATCAGTCCGACTTCCTGACCCGCCAGGAGCTCGACCAGCTCGGCGGCCATGGCCTCCGTGATGCGCGCCTTCTCGTCGACCTCGAGGCGCCGGACGTCGCCGATGCGCTCGCCGCGGTCCTTCTCGACCACCTGGTCCTCGATGCGCGAAAAGATCTTCACGTCGATGACCACGCCCTCCATGCCGGGCGGGACCTTCAAGGAGGAGTCTTTTACGTCCTTAGCCTTCTCGCCGAAGATCGCCGTGAGCAGCTTCTCCTCGGGGGAGAGCTCCGTCTCGCCCTTCGGCGTGATCTTGCCGACGAGGATGTCCCCTGCTTTCACGTGCGCGCCGATGCGGACGATGCCGCGCTCGTCGAGGTCGACCAGCGACTCCTCGGCCACGTTGGGGATCTCGCGCGTGATCTCCTCACGGCCGCGCTTGGTGTCGCGGACGTGGAGCTCGAGCTCCTGAATGTGGATCGACGAATAGACATCATCCTTCACCAGGCGCTCCGAGAGGATGATGGCGTCCTCGAAGTTGTGCCCGTACCACGGCATGAACGCCACGATGACGTTGGCCCCCAGGGCCAGCTCGCCGCGGTCCGTGCCGGCGCCGTCGGCCACGATCTGGCCCGCCTTCACGCGCTGCCCCACGTGCACCAGGGGCCGCTGGTTGATGGCCGTGTCCTGGTTGGTACGCCAGAATTTCTTCAGGCGGTAGCGGTCGTGCTGCTTGAGGCGCGCCAGCGGGTTGTCCCCTTCCCCCCCCCCCCCCCCCCCCCCCCCCCCCCCCCCC
>DASQAH010000038.1:0-10357 GCA_035635835.1 Gemmatimonadales bacterium | reverse complement strand
TCTTGTTCTGGCGTTTGAGCTGGATCTCTTTGTCGTCCAGCCGCCGGGACAGGTACATGACCCGGTAGATGTCGAGCAGGTCGGCCTTGGCGAGGACCTGCTTGGTGGGTCTGGCCTGGGTGCGGGTGCGGGTCGCCATCGCTGAAAAATAGCCTAATCAGCCGCCGCTGCCACGCGCGCTACCACCGCTCCATCTTCACGTCCGCCAGGACGCTGTGCAGGTCGTTGAAGACGACGGCCTTGGGCTCAGCCGGGAGCAGAGGGCTCAAGTACTCCGTTTGAGTGCCACGGACGGAGAGACGGAAGTGCGCAAAACGGTTGCCACCCAGGTCGGCCGAAATGAGAACGGGCATCTGGAACTCCGGTGGCACTTGCTCCTGTGTCACCCGGAAGCGAATCGCGTACTTCCCGCCGGCCGCGGGCTCGCTGGTCCAGGCGACGTGATATGTAGGGAGGGCTGTGCCTTTGACCCACTCGTCGAAGAACCAGTCCATTGGCATGCCGATGTGCCGCTCAACGACGCTGCGGAAGTCGTCCGTGGTCGTCGCCTTGCCACGATACGACTGGTAGAAGTCGCGCATGGTTTCAGTAAATCGATCCTCTTTCATTGTCGCGAGGTTCAGCATGAGGGTGCGGAGCATATGGAAGACCCACGCACCCTTCTCGTAGATCATGATATCGTACCCGCGTCGCACGGTCGGAGTGGCGTTGCGGTAGCCGATCCAGATCGGGCCCGCGTCGTCCTTGTCGTCGCGGATGTCCGCCCTGTACTGGTCGAGGAATTTGAAGTATTCGTCGTTGTGTTTGCGCTCGTTTTGGAGGTACCACAGGGCCGAGAACGAGGCCAACCCTTCACTCAGCCAGGCGTCGCGGTAGGATCCAGGCTGGACGCCGTTGCCCCACCACTGGTGGGCCACTTCATGGGCTCGGAAGAACTCATCAAAGCCGTCCAGGGCCGTGAGCTGGAAGGTCGACCAAGACAGGTCGATCATGCCGGGGAAAGACACCCCCTCCATGTACGGGATTTCTGTGACGTAGAAGTGCCCGAAGGGGGATTCGCCGAACAAAAAGGTGTACAGCTTGAGGCTGTTTGAGACGTCCGCCGCCACGTTCTCCCGCATGTGGCTCTGCTCACGGAGGATGAAGCCCCGCGTCGCGAGCTCCCGTCGCAGCAGCCGATGCGCGTCATCTGAAAACAGCACGTCCAAGGGAGGCGCTCCGGGGTGTTGGACGTGGTACGCATCGAACAGACCGAGATTGAACGTGGCAAACGGCGTCGGCAACCTCGTGACCCAGTGCGTCGTGAGCACCTTGTCAGCCACGGCGGAGTCCGTGCGGTCGCCCACGCTGGCGAGTGGGTACCAGTTCGGGCTGTGATACGTGAGATCGAACGTCGCGAAATCCTTGCCCTGCCCATTCTTCGGATACCAAGCGGCCGCCGGATCGAGGTAGAACCAATCACCGTAGCGGGCGATCATGCCGCCGTGCTCGCCGTGGTAGAAGAGCCTGAGCGGGAGCGAGTCGCCAGCCTGGAGCCTGTGGCGGGCGCGGACCCACAGGTCGCTTGCGTCCTTGGCTTTGAACACGGTGGCCGGCTCGCCGTCGCCCCAGCGGACCGAATCGACCAGAAGCTTCGGATGCAGATCGAAGAGCAGCCAGGGTCCCACAGGCTCAGTCGGTCTCAGGGTCACGATCGTGCTCGCGGCGAAGTCGAGATTCGCGCTCGCCGTCGAGGTGAGCTGGATGTCGATCTGGTAGTTGGGCAGGCCGAGTCGCTCCCGATACGCCCACGACCCCGTCGTGCCCGGCAGCGGTCGCTGCAGCGGGAACTGGGTCACGACCGCCCAATTGGCGCCCCACTGCAGGCGGCGCACGGGACGGTACAACTGCACGGCCTCGCTCATCTCTGGGTTGATCATGAACATGATCGGCCCACCACGCGGGCGCTCCAGACGCGCGAGGAAGAACCCTGTGGCTTCGCCATTGAGCAGCGGACCCAGGACGTCGCTACTGAAGGAGCCCTCGTTGTCTCCCTTGAAGGAACCGACCAAGTCACGCACGTGCTCGCCGACGTCGGCGGGGATTTCGGCCGGCCCGACGACGAGCCCCCGCAATTGGTCGCCCGTAGAGTCGGCGAACATCAGGATCGCCTCCGAGACAGTGTCGCTGAGCGTCGGCGAGCCGGCGAATCGTTGGAGCTCAACTTGCTCGGTCGGAATCGTGGGCGCGAAGGCAAACCGGGCTTCGCCTCGGAACACCGCGCCTACCGTGCGGCCCCCCACTGGGGAGAGGAGATATAGCTTGCCCCGCTCCAGGGTGAGCTGGCCGGCATCCCGTCTGAGCACGAGGTGATTGACCTCAGCCACCTGGCCAGGACGGGGCGCGAGGCTCAACACTTCTCGATAGCGCTCGAGATAAGTGGCGGCAGCGGGACTCGCTTCCGATGCCGATATCTGGCCAACGAGAGTGGTTGGGAGGGG
The DNA here is from genome assembly GCA_035635835.1 of Gemmatimonadales bacterium. Taxonomy (GTDB): domain Bacteria; phylum Gemmatimonadota; class Gemmatimonadetes; order Gemmatimonadales; family GWC2-71-9; genus 13-1-40CM-70-15. Next base: position 7,877 of record DASQAH010000038.1, on the reverse strand, counting down.
GACGAGGATCAGCGTCGTGGCCAGGCAGACGCCGCAAGTGACGTGGACCATAGGTTTCTCCTTGGTCGCTTCGCCCTCACCGGCCTCCCGGGCAGTGCCCCTCAGAGACCGCGGGACGTGGCCCCCGCAACTTGGCAGCAGATGCGTGGGCGGTCAATATTCAAGGGCCGGTCCCCTCACCCCCAATCCGGATTGCCAATGAATGAAGCCGCCAAGAAGACCGTCCTGCGTGCGTTCCCCTATGGCCTGTATGCCATCACCGTCGCGCACGGCGGCGACGAGCACGGCATGACCGCCAACTGGGTGACCCAGACGGCGTTCGAGCCGCCGATGGTGGCGGTCGCAGTGGAGAACACGTCGAAGACAATCGGCATGATCCGCGACGCGCATCACTTCGGCGTGAATGTGCTGCAGTCTGGCCAGCGCGAGCTCGCCGGCAAGTTGGGCCGCTCCTCGGAGCAGGCGCCCCAGAAGTTGAAAGGGGTGAAGACCAAACCCGCCGCAGTCGCGGGAACGCCCGTACTGGCGGATGCGCTTGGGTGGGTCGAATGCCGTCTCGTCGCCACGCTACCGTCCGGCGACCACACGATTGTGCTCGGCGAAGTCGTCGATGCTGGCCTGGAGCACGAGGGCGCGCAGCCGCTCACACTTCAGGAGGCGGGGTTCAAATACTCGGGGTAACCTATCCACTTTCAGCCATCAGCAGAGAAAGCTGACCGCCGATGACTCTGGATTAGGTAATCGAGGTTCGAATCCTCGAGGGGCAACCTGGTTTTGCGATGCCTCTCCTGATGAGAGATCAGGAGAGCGGCGAACGCGCTCGCGTTACGGAATCAGGTGAGGGCGCGCGGCGGACTGCGAGTCCGCGGTACGCATCTAACCGTCCTTCGCAGCTATCATTACGGGGGTGCTTTCCCGGAGCGTTCGCCGCTCGGCACCGGCGGATTGATCGACCCGCGACCTCGCTTCTCAGTTGAGCTTGAATGTCGCCCGCAGGAACTCTTTGACAGCTCGAAGAGTCGCCGCATGAGCGGCCGGATTGTAGGCAATGTGGACCCCGCGCTCGACACAGGGATCCGCATAGGTGAACGGCGCCCCTGTCTCGGCGTTGATAATGCGACCCATGGGCTCTTCCTTCAGGACACATCGGCGCGTGGTCTGCGCTCGGGGCCACAAGACTGGTGTGGTGCTGAACAGGGCATTATCGAACACGTGGTGGGTATCTGGATACTCAGTGAGCTGCACATCCTTGCCGGCGGCCCGCAGACGCTCGACATACGCCCGACAGGGTGCCACGGGATTGTAGTCGTCCGCATCCCCGTGAAACAGGCGAATGGGCCTATCGCTCACGTCCGTATCCTCGATATAGGTGGTGTTGCAAGGAGCGTACAGAACAAGGTAAGCAGCAAACTCGACGCCGGGCCGCCCGTACGCGCGCTGAAACCGCTTCAGGCTGGCATAGAGCGCGATTTGCCCCCCGCGTGAGCCGCCCAGGATCGCGATCCGCGTCGGGTCGATTCGCGGGTGCGCTGCCAGTACGGCGAGGGCACGATACACGTCGTAGATCATGGTCAAGCGGCCGAGCTGTTCTTGATCCTCAACGGTTGACGCGATGGCGCGCCCCGTAAAGCCGTCGACGATGAAAGTCGCGATACCAAGACCATTCAACTCCGCGGACCAACGGTCGTAGTTGGCCCCGATACCCCCAGAGCCGTGCACGAGCACGACTGCCGGCAAGCGATCGGCGCTGACGCGAGGAATTCGCAACTCGCCGGCGATCGTCGCCGGCTTACCGTCGTGTGCGCCGGTTAAGACCTGCTCATCGGGCAGAGTCAGGGTCTGGATCGGGTGCACCTCGATGCGGGCGACTTGCGCGTTGGACCACTCCGGGCGGACGCAAGCGAAAGCCACGCACGAGGCGATCGAGAGTGCGCATCGTGAAAATCGGGAGCGAAGACGCATGACAGAATCTTCGGCAAAGAGGTTTCGTCACGCGACCCCCTGATGCACGTACAGGGGGTCTACTGCCTGCGGCAAACATTCTGGCAAATCACCTTCCAAGCATAGGACGCAGAGTGGGTTAGCTCGGCGCAGCGGATGACCAATCCGCTGTCGTCGTACGTGTACCAATCAGGCGTCCTCTGCCGTTCCGCGCGGTGGAGGGCGCTCACCCTTCCGAACGGGTAACCCAAGCTCTTCGATGAGCACGCCCTGCGGGATGGCTGAGTACTGAGCTCTTGCAAGCGTTTTACAAGCGTTTCTCAGGACCGATGGGGGCTTTTCCTGCCGACCGTCGGGGCGCCGATGCTTGGCAGATCACCACTTGCGGACATGGTGTCCTCCAAACAAGCCCCCACGGGCGAGCTCTGGATCATGGTAACCAGGTTCGAATCCTAGATGGGCAATTCCACGGCCCGCACCGTCGCAAGCCCTGGCCAGGACGGGGAGCATCGTGTGAGATCATTAGGTGGTGGAGTGGAGCAGCGTGCCCGCCAAGAGGATGACCGCCCAGAGCACGAGGCTTGCGACCGATGTCCGCCGGAACCGACCCCATCCCGCGGCGCTGCCCTGTCGGAGCGCGTTCTCCGCTCGCATCCGTATGTAGCCATTGCCGAGCAACAGGGCGATGAGCCCCATCTTCGTCCAGAACACGACAGAGGTCGCAAGGCTGCCAAGCTTCGCGAACATCATCAGCAGGCCGCTCGCGAAAATAAGGGCGAGGCCTCCTACCACCCAGCGGTGCACGCCGGCAAGGCGGGCCAGCTCATTGGACCAGTCAGGCGTCGCCGGCGAGAGCCGGAGCGACGAGCGATCGGCCGCGACGGCCACGCCGCCCCCCACCAGGATGCCGACTAGATGGAGATAGGTCACCGTGGCGTTCACGGGCGCGCGACCGTAGAAGTGCACCCACCGCGCGAGGAGCTGCGATACCGCCATCGACGCCACCATGGAGTGGTTCTCCTGAAAGGGTTCGGGAGTAGCATCTCCCGAAGCCTAGACCACCGGTGCTCCGCAGACATTCCCGCGGGAATACTTCCGTGGCGACCGGAGTCCTGTTCCCGGTGACACCGATACCGTTTCTGTCTCAGTAAGGTCCGACAAGGTCAGATTCTTCGGGTTTTCTTCACGACAACGGACGACGCGAACTCGCGGTGAACTTACGCGTTGATTCGCTCAAGGTCTCGTGTAAACGACTCTCCCGCCCACAATCGTCACGCGCACCTTCGCCTGATCGAGCGAATCAGGGGGCAGAGTGAACAAGTTGCGGTCCACGACGACGACGTCCGCGTAGCGCCCGGGCGCGAGCGTGCCTCGCTTGCCCTCATCGAACGTTGCATACGCGTTCCCCGCGGTGTAGGCCCGCAGCGCTTCGCTCACCGAGATCTTCTGTTCGGGCACCCAGCCGTTGGGGTTCTTGCCGTCGAGCGTGCGCCGCGTGACGGCCGCGTACACGCCCAGGATGGGGTCGAGCGGCGCTACGGTCCAGTCGGAGCCGAATGCGAGCCGCGCGTGCGTGTCGAGCAGCGTGCGAAAGGCGTAGGTCGTCTTGATCCGCACCGGGCCGATCCGCTGTTCCACCCACCGGCCGTCGTCGATCGCGTGATAGGGTTGCATCGACGGCACAACCCCAAGGCTACCGAAGCGCGGAATATCCGCCGGCCGCAGGTGCTGGCTGTGTTCGACCCGGAAGCGGCGGTCGCGCGGCCCGTGCGCCCTAGCCACGCTGTCGTAGATATCGAGAAGGGTGGCATTGGCACGGTCGCCGATGGCGTGGACGGTGACTTGCAGGCCCGCTGAGTCGCTGTTCCCGATCCATGTGCGCATGTCCTGCTCGGGGTGCTGCAACAGCCCGTGGTAGCCGGCTGAGTCCGCGTAGGGCTCGAAGAAGAAGGCCGTCCGCGAGCCGGCCGAGCCGTCCATGTAGCCTTTCAGGCCGCCGATCTTCACCCAGTCGTCGCCGGCGCCGCTGCGGTGCACGGTCTCTGCGACCGCGCGCCAGTCCTCGAGGGGCAGGTAGAGCGCGGCCCGCATCGTCAGCCGTCCCGCCTGCTCGAGGCGACGGAAGCTGGCGAGGTCGGCCCAGGAAGCTGACATGAAAGCGGTGGCGGTGACGCCCAGGGAGGCCGCATGGGTGAGGGCGCGGGCGAGCGCTGAATCGCGCCGCCCGGGGGAGGGGGCGGGCACGGCGCGATCGATCAGGGCGAGGGCCTGATCCTTGAAGATCCCCGTGGGTTCCCCGCTCCGGTCGCGCAGGATCTCGCCGCCCGGAGGAGTCGGAGTCTGTTTGGTGACGCCGGCCGCCGTGAGCGCCGCGGTGTTCGCCAGCGCCTCGTGGCCGTCCAGCCGGTTGACGAAGACGGGGTTGTGGGGCGTGACCGAGTCGATCCACTCGCGGCGCGGCAGTGTCTGGCCGGGCCACAGGGTGTGGTCCCAGTCGCCGCCCAGAATCCACTCGCCGCCCTTCAACGTGGCGGCGTACGCCTTCAACCGGCGGATGAACTCCCGCGGCGTCGCGGCGTTGCGCAGATCGACGGACGCGAGCTGGAACCCGCCGCTGATGAAATGGGTGTGCCCATCAACGAACCCGGGGATGACCAGCCCGCCGCGGGCATCGATGACCTGCGTGCCCGGAGGGGGACCAACGACGCGAGCGACCTCGGCGCTGTCACCGACCATGAGAATCTTGTCACCCCGGATCGCGACGACGCCGGGCTGCGGACTGCCGGAGGAAAGCCCGGTCCAGACGAGGCCGTTCGTGATCACGAGGTCGGCCTTGGGACTGCAGGCCGCGAGCGACAGCACGAGCATGGCCATGGACGCGCGGGAGGACATGACGGGGGCCTCGGTCAGCGGAGTTTGGCGATGCGGTGGATCGTTTCCAGGGCGCTCATCGGATCGGCGCCGGCCCCTCCCGACGTCGCCGCCGGGACGGTCAGCGCGTCGCGAACGTCGAGCAGCACTTCCAGCAGCAGCTGCTCGCGCTGGTAGGCCGCGTCGAGATCGGCCATTCGGACCTGGTCGCCGGCGGCGCTGGCGCGGTCATAGGCCTCGCGGTAGATCGACTCGAGATTGTCGAGGATCTTCTGGCGGGGGCGGGGGGGGGGCATGACGGCGAAAGATATCCGGGCGTCGGACGCCCGGACAGCCGGACGCCCGTGCGGTGTAACCGAATGCGCCCCGACTCAGTCGTGCGGGCCGCGCTCCAGCGCAGCCAACAACGCCCGGCAAAACTGTGGAAGGTCCGCGGGTGTTCGCGAGGAGATCAGATTGCCGTCCACGACTACCGCGCGGTCTTCCCAGATCGCGCCGGCGTTCTCCATGTCGTCCTTGATGGCGCGAACGCTCGTGGCGCGCTTGCCCTTCAGAATCCGCGCCGAGATCGGTACCCATCCCGCATGACAGATGAACGCCACAGGCTTCCCGGCCTGGTAGATCTCCCGCGTGACGTCGAGGACCTTGGCGGACCGCCGCATTAGATCCGGTGCGAAACCCCCCGGGATTACAAGACCGTCGAACCCAGCGGCCTCCACCTGCTCAACGTTCACGTCAACCGTGACCGGGTAGCCTCGCTTCCCTTGATACGTGCGCTCCCCCAGGCCCGCAACGGTCGTGACCACACCTTCCTCTTCCAACCGGATCTTGGGGTACCACAGCTCCAGGTCCTCATACAGCGGTCCCGCGAAGAGAAGCACTTTCTTCCCTATAATCGTCATGCCACATACCTCGGGTAGGGTTCTGTCCGACTGTCCGAGTATTGGACTGTCAGGCGCCCGTTAAAGTGGGCGTAGCACCAGGCCGCTAGGCACCTTGGGCACGAAATAGGTCGATTTCGGCGGCATCACGTCTCCCGCATCCGCCACCGCGAACACCTGCTCCACCTTGGCGGGATTGAGCAGCACAGCGCTCGTCGCGTTGCCGCGCCGTACCGCCTCCAACGCCTGTCGCGCGTCCGGCGTGTAGGTGAGCGACGGGGTGGAGGTCCCTGCGCTCAGGATTTCGTGGACGACCAGCGTCTCGATGATCGCCACGTCCAGGGTGCGCGCCGCGGGGCTCCTCCCGAGCTGCGGGACGCTAGCTAGCGGGGCGTCGGGCTTCACGACGAGCGAGAGATCGTCGCCCCCTGGCAGTGCCACGATACAGGCCGGTCCGCGCGCGCCGAGCTCGGCGAGTCGCTCGATCCGGTCCGCGCACGGGGCGACCCGGCCCACGTCGAACCACCGGCGCCATCGGATGACGAGCTGCGCGATGTCCCGGCCCGGCGCGAAGATCACTCGGTGCGTGGGCAGAATCGCAAGACCCGGGTCGGCCGCCGACACAATGAACGCCAGCACGCGGTCGGCCCGAGGGTCTTCTAGGGCATAGGCGGCCGCCGTCTCGTAGCGGTGGTGCCCGTCGGCGATGTACAGCGGGAAGCGGGAAGCGAGCAGGGCAAGGCGGGAAGCCTCCGGCTCGCCCACTACCCAGAGCTTCAGGCGCACGCCATCGAGCTCCGCCCGCGCCGCCGGCGGCGCCCTCGTCACCTGGCGCAGACCGGCCAGGAGGGCGCTGTCCGGATCGGGGGCGAGCAGGAAGATGGACTCGAGGCTGGTACGCGTGGCGCGCAACAGGGCAAGGCGATCCGCCTTCGGGCCCGCGTGGGTCTTCTCGTGCGGCCGGATGCGCCGCGTCTCGTAAGGCTCAGCGCTGACGGCGCCGAACATTCCCGTGCGGGTCCGCCACTCGCCGCCGCTTCCCGGGGCCTGGTACTCCTGCGCGACCACGTACACCGCGGGAGCGGGGTCGGCGGTGAGCACCCCGTCACGGCGCCAGTCGGCGAGCAGCTCCGCAGCTCGGGCGTAGCGGTCCGCCCCGACGGGAGCCTCCGGGAGAATGAGGTGGACGATATTGTGCGCCTCCGCCGCGGCCAGCCGGGCGCGCTCGGGCGGCGGGATCACGTCGTAGGGCGGCGCGATCAGCTTGGGCAGCGGCTGCGCGGCGGCGAACCGCTCGCCACGGAACGGTACTACCAGCTGCGCAGGGGTGCTCGCCACATCAATGCTCTTTCCCGCAGGGATTCCCTGTGAGCTTCCGCACTGCCCGGCGGCCCGTCAAGGTCAGCGCCCGCGGCGCCGGCCGCCGGACCACGAAGGCACGCTGACCTCTTCGTACAGCCGCTCGTAGCTGCCCAGTCGGTCGGGATCGATCGCCCCCTCGTCCGCCGCCCGGCGAACCGCGCAGTCGGGCTCAGCCAGGTGGCGGCAGTTGTCGAAGCGGCACCGATCGAGGTAGCGCCGGAACTCGGGGAAGCAGGCTCCCAGGCGATCCGCGTCAATCCCCCAGGTCCCCACTTCCCGCATCCCCGGTGTGTCCACGACGAACCCCGCGCCCGCGAGCGGCACCAGCTCCGCAGCGGTCGTGGTGTGCTTGCCCGTGCGCCAATACGCGCTGATTTCGCCAGTGCGCAACCCCAGAGCGGGTTCGAGCGCGTTCAGCAGGCTCGACTTCCCCACCCCGGATGCCCCCGTGAACACCGATGTCCTTCCCCGCAGCAGATCGCGGAGCGCCGGCAGTCCTTCGGGCAGTTTGGCGGATGTGGCGAGGACTTGATAGCCTGCGGGCGCGTAGCGGCGTGCCAGGGTTTCCGCTCCGGTGCGGGCGAGCTCGATCTTGTTCACGACCAGGACGGAGGGCAGTCCGTTCGCTTCGGCGACGACGAGGAACCGGTCGAGCATTCGCGGGCTTGGCTCGGGATCCAACGCCGAGGCCACTACCACCACCTGGTCGATGTTAGCCGCGACCGGTTGGGCGCGTCGCGCGCGACCCGCCGCCCGGCGGGCGAGCACCGAGCGCCGCGGTCGGATACCCGCGATCGTCCGTGTCTCCCCCCCCCCCCCCCC
>DASQAH010000037.1:0-32282 GCA_035635835.1 Gemmatimonadales bacterium | reverse complement strand
CCACCCTGCAGCACCGGCACGAGGAACTCCGCTCCGACGTCTACCGAGAGCGGCGGCCGGTCCCCCTCGGGGTTGGCGAGCCATTTGGGATAGTGCCGGCGGAAGAACTCGGAGAAGTCGCGGCGCAGGCTCTCCTGCAGTGTGCGCAGCGCCTCGGACAGCCCGGGTTCGTGCGCGCCAGCGAGTCGCACTTCCCAGCGCGTGAGCTCGGCCACCAGCTCGACCCACTCTCGCCACGCGAGGGTCGCGCCGCGCCGGGCCTCGAGCTCGCGAAACCGGGTCACGAAGTCACGCGCGCGCCGCTGTTGGCGGATCCGATCGCCCTCGAGCAGACGGGTCACGACGGAGAGCACCTGTCGCGGGTGCACAGGCTTGACGAGGTAGTCGTCGACCTCGATCCCGATCGCCTCGCGCAGTGTCCCCGCGTCCTCGCTCTGGGTCACCATCACGACCGGCATGGCCGGGTCGATGGCGCGGATCTCCCCCAGCAGCTCGAGGCCGCGGCGACCGGGCATCTGCTCATCGAGGAGCACGACGCTGTAGGGCTGCCGTCGCAGCAGGGCAAGGGCATCGTCCCCATGCGCCGCCTGCTCGACGGAGAACCCCTGTTGTTCGAGGAAGCGACGGTGCGCGGCGAGCCCCTCGACCTCGTCGTCGACCCAGAGAATGCTTTTCTGCCGGGGGGGAGGAGGGGGGGGGGGCATCGGGGCGAAAGCTAGTGCCGTTCCAATTCGTTGTGCAGGGGCGGCGGATCGGGGGGTGTGACTCTGCGAGTTGCAACGGCACTAGTCCGACTGGCGAGGCCGGGCAACGCGCCGATACATTGCCCGCGTGCTGACCATCCTGCTGGTCCGTTTCAGCTCCATCGGAGATGTCCTGTTAACGACGCCGCTCATTCGCGCGCTCCACCGCCGCCACCCCGAGGCCGCGCTGCTGTACGTCACCAAGCGGGGCATGGCCCCCCTCGTCTCCGACAACCCCCACCTCTCGGACGTCGTGACCCTCGAACCCGGCGAGCCGCTGCGGCATCTCGCCGGACGGCTGCGCCCGCTGCGCGCCACCCACGGCCTCGATCTGCACGGCAGTTTGCGCAGTGCGGCGTTGCGTCTGTTGGTACCTACCAGCTGGTGCGGCTATGCCAAGCGGCGGCTCGCGCGCACACTGCTCATCAGCACCAAGCTCGACCTCTATCGGGCGCGTCTCCCCGTCGCCGAGCGTTACTTCGAGGCGGCGCGCGGGCTGGACGTGACGCCCGACGGCGGGCCGCTCGAGTTCCACATCGGCGCGGGAGCGCGCGAGCGCGCCGATGTGTGGCTCGGCCAGCGCGGCCTCTCGGACGGGCGCCTGGCGGCGCTCGCTCCCGGCGCGGCGCACGCGACCAAACGTTGGCCCGTGGCGCACTGGATCGCGCTGGCCGACCGACTGCGCGGGGCGGGCTACGCACCGGTCGTGGTCGGCGGCCCGGACGACCGCGGCATCGCGCAGCAGCTCGCCGGCCACGCCGAGAGCGCGGCCGGGGAGTGCTCGTTGCAAGAAACCGGGGCCCTGCTCGCCCGCGCGAAGGTGCTCGTCTCCAACGATACGGGCGTGATGCACATGGCGACCGGCGTCGGGGCGCCGGTCGTCGCGCTCTTCGGCCCGACGGTGGAGCAGTTCGGCTTCTTCCCCTATCGCGCCCGCGCCCGGGTGCTACAGCGCGACCTCGACTGCCGCCCGTGTTCCGCCATGGGCACCGCGCAGTGCCCCCTGGGACATCACCGCTGTCTCGGAGACATCACGCCGGCTGACGTGATCCGGGCGGTGGAGGAGGTGGCGATGTGACACCCCCTGCCACCGCTTGCGAGGAGCGGCTGATCGCGCTGCTCTCGGCCGCGAGCCGGGGCGCCAAACGCGACGGGCTGTATGCGCTGTGGCTGGTGCTGCGAGCGGCCGAGGGGCTGCTACCCCCCCACGCGCTCAGCGGGAAGAATCACCGGCGCCGTCTCCAGGCGCTCGAGACCCGGCTGGGGAGCCTCGCCCTCCCCGCGCCGCTCAAGCGAGCCCTCGTGGCTGCGCAGCGCCACCTCGAGCCCGCGACCCCAGCGGCAGCGGCGGTGGCGCTGTCTCAGCTCGTGGCGCCCGCCCGAGAAGTGCTGGGGTCGGAGGCCGCCGAGGCGGTAGCGAGTGCCGCCCGCTCGGCGCGCATACATTTATAGGCATGAGCACGCGGCGGCTCGAGAAGCGGCCCTCACTGGAGGCGATCGTCCAGCGCGTGGACGAGCAGCGACCGGGTGAGGTAACCGGAGACACCATTCCCACCGGGTTCGCCTCGCTCGACAAGTTCCTGGGCGGGGGGTTCCGACGACGCGACCTGATCGTGCTCGGCGGGGACGTGGGCGCGGGCAAGTCAGCCCTCGCCCTCGGGTTCGCGCTGCGAGTCGCCCAGCAGGGCGTTGGCGTCGCCTACCTGTCGGGCGAGATGGATGAGGAGCGGCTGATGGAGCGCGCCCTCGCTATCGAGGGGCGCGTCGCCGTGGACGAGCTGCGGGGCGGGGCGAAGGTGCTGGGCGACCAGACCCGCGCAGGCATCGGCGCCGCAGCGGTGCGGTTGCGCGGGCTGCCGCTCGCGATGCTGCCGCTCGCCGCCCAGGACCTCGAAACCATGGCGGAGCGGCTCGACTCTCCGCGCCAGCTCGGCCTCGTCGTCTTCGATTACTTGCAGCTCATGCCCACGCCGTCCGGCGTCGTGCGCGCCAGCCAGGACGAAGACCTCGCGTTGGTCCTGCGGCGCTGCAAAGCGCTGGCGCTGGAGCGTCAGGTGGCGCTGCTCGTGCTGACGCAGCTGCCCCGACTCGCCACGGAGCGGCCGAACCCGCGCCCCACGCTCGACGACTTCGGCCACCTCGGCGCCATCAAGCAGCACGCCGACGTGGCGCTGGCGATCTTCCGCGAGGAGATGTACAACCCGGGCGGCGGGGTGGAAGGAGCGACCGAGCTACTCGTTGCCAAGAATCGCAACGGGCCGACCGGGTTCGTGGACCTCTATTTCTACCGGCGCTGGATGCGGTTCGAGGACATGCTCGACCCCGACCGCTGAGCCGAGGGGGGGTCGTCACCTCGCGCTGTCGGTCTTCGTGGAGTCGATCGCGGCGCCGATCATGGTATAGGTAGTGCCGGGGGCACCGACGTTCGGCTTGAGCGTGATCCACAACGGCTTGCTCCCCTTCTGTGCGTAGATGCTGACGGTGCCGTCGCGCGCTCTCGCGTCACGCTCCAACCGCCACCCGTTCATCGGCAGCTCCATCTGAAACCAGCGCGCGACGGTCTCTACGGCATCGGGGGACGTGAGCGCCAACTGGCCGGCGTCGGTGCCGGGGGTCATGCTCACGAGCGTCGAGCGGGGGTAGGCCAGCACCCCCTGCATAGCCTTTTGCACCACTGCGCGGCCGTCGATCTGCCCGCGACGCTCGCAGCCGCCGACGGCGCACGTCAGCACCGCCCACACAACGAAGACTCGCGACATGGGTGCGAATGCTACCGGTAGCGGACCGGGACGGTCAAGTTGTAAGTTGCAGCTTGACGTCTTCGTGTCTTGGCGTCTGGGTGAGGTCCGTATGGCCGGCCACAGCAAGTGGAAGCAGATCAAACGGAAAAAGGCGGTGGCGGACGCCAAACGCGGTGCGGCCTTCACCAAAGTGATTCGTGAGATCACCATCGCCGCCAAGCAGGGCGGCGGCGACCCCGCCGGCAACCCGCGGCTCCGTACCGCCATCGACGCGGCCAAAGCCGAGAACATGCCGCTCGACAACATCGAGCGAGCTATCAAGAAGGGCACTGGCGAACTCGAGGGGGTGACCTATGAAGAGGTCACCTACGAGGGCTACGGGCCCGGCGGCGCCGCGATCCTGATCAACGCCACGACCGACAACGCCAACCGCACCGTGGCGGAGATCCGTCACGTCTTCTCCCGCCACGGCGGCAACCTTGGCGCGACCAATTCGGTCTCCTGGATGTTCGACCGCAAGGGCCAGATCGCGATCGACGCGACCAAGGCGGACGAAGACGCCACGATGGAAGCCGCGCTCGACGCCGGCGCGGAGGACATGGTCCGAGAGGGGGAGACCTTCCTCATCACGACGTCGCCCAGCCAGCTCCACGCCGTGCACGAGGCCCTCAGGAGTCGGCAGCTGCCGGTGCAAAGCGCTGAGATCGCGATGGTCCCCAAGAGCACGGTGAAGGTCGAAGGCAGCGACGCCAAACGGCTGCTGGCGCTGATCGAGGCGTTGGAAGAGATGGACGACGTCGCAAAGGTGTTCTCTAACTTCGACATCGATGCCGAGGCGATGGCGGCCGTTTGAGAGTCCTCGGCATCGACCCGGGCACCTCCGTCACTGGCTACGGCGTTGTGGAAACGGGGAACGGCGCCCCCGGCTTGGGCCGTCTCGTCGAGTGTGGCGTGATCCGATTCGCCCGGCGGACGTCCTTGCCTGACCGGCTGGCCGAGCTGCATGACGGCATCACGGACCTTATCAAGCGTCACCGACCCGCGGCCCTCGCCCTGGAACACGCCTTCTATCATAAGAACGTCCGGACCACGCTCGTGCTGGGCCAGGCGCGCGGCGTGGTCCTGCTCGCCGCCGCCCAAGCGCGCCTGGAGATCGCCGAGTACGCCCCCGCGACCGTGAAGAAAACCGTGGTCGGCGCCGGGGGCGCGGGCAAGGGACAGGTAGCCGCGATGGTGGCCCGGCTGCTCCGGCTCACGCAGGCTCCCCGCCCCGCCGACGCCGCCGACGGAGTCGCCGTGGCCTTGACCCACATCATCCGCACATGATCGCCGGCGTGGCTGGCCGCCTCGCAGCCAAGTCCGCCGACCGCGTCGTCGTACAAACGAGCGGCGGCGTGGGCTACGAGGTCGTTGTGCCCCTTGGCGTGATGGAACAACTGCCAGCGCTCGGCGAGTCCGTGTTGCTGGCCACCGAGCTCGTAGTCCGCGAGGACGGCTGGGCGTTGTACGGGTTCCTCGCCGAGGCGGAGCGGCGCTTCTTCCAGCGGCTGACGTCCGTCTCGGGCGTCGGGCCCAAACTCGCCATCGCGCTGCTCTCGGCCCTGGGCGCCGACCGCGGCGCGAAAGCAATCCGGGAGCGGAACATCGGCCTGCTCTCCTCGGTGAGCGGGATCGGCAAGAAAACCGCCGAGCGGCTGGCGCTCGAACTGGCGGACAAGGTCGACGAGTTCGTGGACGGAGCGGGCGGACGGACGGCGGCGGCCGTCACGCCCGCGGGACGGGAGGGGAGACGGGGGGAGGGGGGAGCCGCGGAAGCGGCCCTGCAGGCCCTGGAGCGACTGGGCTACAGCCCCACCGAGGCCGACCGCGCGTTACGCCAGACGCTGGCCGACAACGGCGATTCGGCGGGTGATCTCGAGCAGCTGGTGCGTCGGGCGCTGCAGCTACTCACGCACGGATGACGATGCCCACGACCGCCGAATGGATCTGCACGCGCTGCGGCTCGACCAACCGCAGGCTCGTTCCCGAGGGCGCCACCCGTGCCGAAGACGTGTGCGTGAGCTGCCATGCCAGGCACGAGCTGGAGCCAGACAGCCGGCCGGTGCGGTGGCGCGCCCGGCCGAAGGCCGCCTGAGCCGTGGCCCGCGCCGAGATCACGACCCCTGAGGTGCTCCCGGAGGAGCGCGTCACGGACGCGGCGCTGCGTCCTTCCCGGCTCGCCGAGTTCGTCGGCCAGTCCAAGGTTAAGGAATCCTTGCAGATCGCGATTGACGCGGCCAAGCAGCGTAAGGAGCCGCTGGACCACGCGCTCTTCTTCGGTCCGCCGGGCCTCGGCAAGACGACGCTCGCCCTCCTCATGGCCCACGAGATGGGTGTGAGCATCCGCATCACGTCGGGGCCGGTGCTGGAGCGTCCGGGGGACCTCGTCGGCATGCTCACCACGCTCACACCGGGCGACATCCTGTTCATTGACGAGGTGCACAGATTGCGCCCCGCATTGGAGGAGTTCCTCTACCCTGCGATGGAGGAGTTCCGCGTCGACGTGCGCATCGCCGACGGGCAGCACGCCCAGACGATCCCCATGCAGCTCGAGCCGTTCACCTTGATTGGCGCCACCACGCGTTTCGGCCTGCTCACCCCGCCGATGCGCGCACGCTTCGGGCTGGTGGAGCGGCTGTCGTACTATCCGCCCGACGACCTCGTCCAGATTATCAGCCGTTCGGCGACGATTTTGGGCGTCGCCGCGGACGCGAGCGGCGTGGTGGAGATCGCCCGGCGCAGCCGCGGCACGCCGCGAGTCGCGAACCGGCTGCTGAAGCGGGTGCGCGACTACGCCCAGGTACGCGCCGGTGGCGCCATCACCGCCCCGGTCGCCCTGGAGGCGCTGAAGCGGCTCGACGTGGACGAGTTCGGACTCGACGACATGGACGGCCGCATCCTCAGGACGATCATCGAGCAGTTCGAGGGCGGGCCGGTCGGGCTCAGCACCATCGCGGCCGCCGTGGGGGAGGACCCCGGTACGCTGGAAGAGGTGTACGAGCCGTTCCTTATGCAGCAGGGCTTCCTAGCCCGCACGCCCCGCGGCCGCTGTGCCACGGCGGGAGCGTACCGGCATTTCGGCTTCCAGCCCCCGAAGAGCCCGGAGCAGCCGACAATGTTCGAGAGCTGAACGAATTGCGGATCGCGGAGTGCGGTTCGAAGGTCGAGCATCCGATCCGCCATTGCTGCCATGCCCTACCAGACTTCCGACTTCGACTACACCCTGCCGCCCGAGCGAATCGCCCAGCATCCCCTCCCCGACCGCGCCGCGAGTCGGCTGCTGGTGCTCGAGCGCGCCAGCGGCGCCGTGCGCCATGGGCGCTTTCCAGACGTCGGCGAACTCCTGAGACCGGCGGATGTGCTGGTCCTCAACACCTCTCGCGTTATCCCGGCGAGACTGCACGGGACCCGGGACGCAGGTCGCCACGGCAGTGGGGCCCCGGCGGAGATCCTCCTCGTGCGGGAGCTCGAGGACGGGTCGTGGCTCGCCATGGGGCATCCGGGAGGAAAGCTCAAAGCCGGACGAACGGTTCGCTTCGGGGACGATAGCGGGGTCGAAATCCTCGAGGCCCTGGGCGGCGGCCTGCGCCGCGTGCGGTTCACGGGGGCGCTAGACGCCCGCGCCACCCTCGCGCGTTACGGTGAGGTCCCTTTGCCGCCCTACATCCGTCGCCCACCGACGGCGGCCGACCGGGAGCGCTATCAGACGGTGTACGCCGAGCGCGACGGCAGCGTTGCGGCGCCGACGGCGGGGTTGCACTTCACGCACGAGCTGCTGGCGCGGCTCGCCGCGACGGGTGTCGCTATTACGCGGCTGGACCTGCACGTAGGGCCAGGCACGTTCAAGCCGGTCGAGGCGCAGGAGCCCGAACGGCACGTGATGCATGGGGAGGCGTACGCGCTGAGTGAGGAGGCGGCCCGCACCATCAACTCACGCCGAGCGGCGGGCGGCAAGGTCTGGGCCGTGGGTACCACGGTGGTTCGCACGCTTGAGACACTGGCCGACGATGCAGGACGGGTGCGCGCCGGGGCCGGCGAGACGCACCTCTTCATTCATCCCCCCTATCGCTTCCGGACGGTGGACCGGCTGCTCACGAACTTCCATCTTCCCCGTTCCACGCTGCTGATGCTGGTGTGTGCCTTCGGAGGCTACGAACAGGTGATGGGGGCATACCAGCAGGCAGTGGAGGAAGGCTACCGGTTCTATAGTTATGGGGATGCAATGGCGATCATCTGAGTGCGGAATGCGGAGTGCGGAATGCGGAATGGAATGGCGAGTGTCGATTCCGCATTCAGCATTGCGCCCGCCGCATTGAGGTCCAGTGTTCGATTTCCGATTGGAAGCCACCAGCGGCGCGGCCCGGGCCGGCCTCCTCACTCTACCTCACGGTCCGGTGGAGACGCCGGTCTTCATGCCGGTGGGCACGCAGGGGACCGTGCGCACGCTCTCGCCGCGCGACCTCGCGACCGTCGGCGCACGCCTGGTGCTCGCCAACACCTACCACCTGCACGTGCGCCCGGGCGAAGACGTCATTGCAACGCTCGGCGGTCTGCACCGCTTCATGGGCTGGGAAGGTCCGCTGCTGACCGACTCGGGGGGCTTCCAAGTATTCTCGCTGGACGGCTTCCGCCAAGTCGACGAGGACGGCGTCGAGTTCCAGAGTCACGTCGACGGGGCGCGCCGGCACCTCACTCCGGAGCGCGCCACCGACATCCAGTGGGTCCTCGACGCGGACGTCGCGATGGCGTTCGACCACGTCGCCCCGGGCGAGGCGGACGAGGCCACCGCCCGCGACGCCCTCGAACGCACGATGCGGTGGCTGGAGCGATGTGCCCGCAGACATCGGGAACTGTTGGACGGTCGGCCAGTCGGACCCTCCGACCGTAAGGAGGGGCAGACCCTCCGAGCGGCAGAGCGTCCGACAGTCCGGCAGACTCTGTGGCCTATCCTTCAAGGCGGAACCCACCAGACGCTCCGCGCGGAGGGCTTGCAGCGGATCCTCGAGATGGACAGCTGGACCGGTCTTGCCGTGGGCGGCCTGGCGGTCGGCGAGCCCAAGGCTGCGATGTACGAGACGTTGGAGGCGTTGGCGCCACGGCTGCCAGCCACGCTCCCCCGTTATCTTATGGGCGTGGGGTTCCCTGAGGATCTCGTGGCGGCGGTGGAGCGCGGGATGGACCTGTTCGATTGCGTCGCCCCCACCCGCAACGGCCGCAATGGCACGGCGTTCACGCCGGATGGTCCCGTGAACATCCGCAACGCCGCGCACCGGGCGGATCCGCGGCCCCTCGACTCCAGCTGCGATTGTGAGACCTGTACGACGTTCTCGCGAGGCTACCTGCGCCACCTGTTCGTGGCCGAGGAGCTGCTGGGACTGCGGTTGTTGTCGTTGCATAACGTGCGGTACTTGATCCGGCTCGCCGCGCAGATGCGCGCGGCGATTCGCGCAGGGCACTTCCCGCGGTGGGCCACCGACTGGCGCCGCCGCTACACTCAACCGGGATGACCATGACCGGACTCTACGCGCTCCTCTTCGCCCCCCAGGGCCAGGCCGGCGGCGGAATCACCATCGTCCTGATCCAGGTGGGCGCGTTCGTCGCGATCTTCTACTTCCTCCTCATCCGTCCCCAGCGCCAGCAGCAGCAGAAGCACAAGCAGCTGCTCGCGGCGCTGCAGCGCGGCGACCAGATCGTGACCTCGGGCGGGATCATCGGCGAGGTTGTGCATCTCAAAGAGAACGAAGTCACGATCCGGAGCGGCGAGGCCAAGTTGGTGGTGATGCGCAGCAACATCGCCACGATCCTGAAGAGCGGCGCCGAAGCCAAGTCGGCATGACCGTCCGCGACCTCCACCTCCTCGGCTCCCCGGTGCTGCGCCAGCGCGCCGCCGGGGTGGTGGCCGTGGACGACGAGGTCCTACGCCTAGTCGACGACCTGTTCGAGACCATGCGCGCCGCCAGGGGAGTCGGGCTGGCCGCGAATCAGATCGGTGTCCCACGCCGCATCGCCGTCGTGGACGTCGGACCGGACGCCCCACCACCGCTCGTCCTCATCAACCCGGTGGTGGTGCAGAGCGGGGAGGAGCGTGAGACCGCCGAGGAAGGGTGTCTCTCCATCCCCGACATCTACGGGGACGTCGCGCGGCCGCTCACGATCACGGTGGAGGCCACCGACCGCGACGGCCGACGCTATACGGCCCACGCCGCCGGGTTCAAGGCGCGCGCCATCCAACACGAGATCGACCACCTGGACGGGATCCTGTTCCTCGACCACGTGAGCGCAGTGAAGCGCAGTCTGCTGCTCGCCAAGTGGAAAAAGGCCCGCCAGGGCAAGTCCGGCTTCCTCAAGGAGGTCACGCCGGAGCCGGCGGGCGAGCTCTAGTGCGGGTCGTCTTCTTCGGCACACCCGAGTTCGCCGTGCCTTCGTTCGAGGCGCTGCTGGGCGAGGGGTTCGACGTCGCCGCGGTCGTCACCCGGCCCGACCGGCCCCGCGGTCGCTCCCGGTCCCGACTGCTGCCCGCGCCAGTCAAAGTCGCCGCGCAGGCCGAGGACGTGCCGGTGCTCGAACCCGAGCGACCGACGACGCCCGAGTTCTACCAGCAGGTCCGCGCGCTGCACCCCGACGTCGGCGTCGTGGTTGCGTACGGTCACATCCTGAGCCCCGAGCTCCTGGCGATCCCGCCGCGCGGCATGGTGAACGTGCATCCCTCGCTGCTCCCGGAGCTGCGCGGGGCGGCGCCGATCGAATGGGCCATCCTCAACGGGCTGACGCGGACCGGCGTCACCATCATGCAGATGCATGCGGGGCTCGACAACGGGCCGATTCTGCACCAGATCCCGGATACGATCCCGCCCGAGATCACGGGCGGCGAGTTGTCCGAACACCTCGCCGAGCTCGGCGCCCAGGCCCTGATCGAGGCCCTTGGCCTGATGGAGCAGGGGCGCGCGCAACCGGTTCCGCAGGATGAGTCGCGTACAACGCACGCCCCGAAACTCACCCGGGAGATGGCGCGGATTCGCTGGGACCGCGGCGCCAGTGAGATCGCGCGCGCCATTCTCGCACTCGACCCGAAGCCGGGCGCGTGGACGGAGCTGGACGGTCGGGAAGTAAAGCTGTTCGGAGCGCGAGCCACGGACGGGCGCGGAGCACCCGGAGAGGTACTGACGGTCGATGGCCGGTTGCTGACGGCCGCAGGGGCGGGAGCGCTAGAGGTGGAGGAAGTCCAACCGAGCGGCAAGCCCCGGATGCCCGCGACCGAGTGGATCCGCGGGCGCGGTGTGGGGGTCGGCGAGCGATTCACATGAGGCCCGCGTTGCCCCGCCTGCACGCCATCACTGACGAGCGCGTCGCGCGACGGCCGGATCTTGACGAGATCGCACAAGACCTTGCCGCCGGCGGCGGCGCCGAGCTCGCCTTTCACGCCCGCGGTCACGAGCTCTCAGGCCTCGAGCACCACGAGCTTGCCGTCCGACTCTCCGACCCTCCGACCGTCCGACTGTTCGTCAACGACCGCCTAGATATCGCCCTGGCGACCCGGGCCGCCGGCGTGCAACTCGGCTTCGCCAGCCTCAGCGTCGGGGACGCGCGGCGTCTCCAGCCGGCGTGGTGGATCGGTCGGTCTGTCCACGACTTGGCGGAGGCGAGGGCGGCACAGGCCGAAGGAGCCGACTATCTTTTGGTAGGGCCCGTGTTCGCCACGCCGACCCATCCCGACCGCTCGGCGATCGGGCTCGACACCCTGCGTGCCGTCGCAGGGCTCGGCCTGCCGGCGGTGGCGATCGGCGGGGTGACGCTGGATCGGGTCCACGAGGTCCGGCGCTCAGGAGCATGGGGAGTGGCCGCGATCCGCGCGCTATGGGAAGCCGGCGATGCCGCGGAGACCGCGCGCCGGATGGTGGAGGAGTTGATGCAGTGAACGCCAGCATCGATGTCGTCGTGAACGGAGAGCCCCGCGCCGTGGCGCCGGGACAGACCCTGCTCGAGCTGCTCGGTGCGCTTGGCCTGGATCCGCGCATGGTGGTGGTCGAACACAACCGCCGCATCGTGCGGCGTCCCGCCCTCGGCGAGGTGACCGTGGCGGCGGGCGACGCGATCGAGCTGGTGCATTTCGTGGGAGGGGGGTGAGCCCGTGACGACTGCCGTGGACACCCTGCGGGGAGCGGGGCGAGACACGCCGTTCACCATTGGAGGCCGAACCTTCCAGTCGCGCCTCATGGTGGGAACCGGGAAGTACCGCGACCATGAGACGATGGTGCGCGCCATCGAAGCGTCAGGCGCCGACATCGTCACCGTCGCGGTGCGGCGGGTGGAGCTCGACCGGACCAAGGAAGAGAGCCTCCTCCACCACCTGGACCCCAGGCGGTTCTTCCTGCTCGCCAACACGGCCGGGTGCTATAGCGCCGACGAGGCTGTCCGCTACGCGCGGCTCGGACGCGAGGCCGGTTTCAACGACTTCGTGAAGCTAGAGGTCATCGGCGACAAGGAGACCCTGCTCCCAGACGTGATGGGGCTCCTCGAGGCCGCGAAGACGCTCGTGCGGGACGGCTTCAAGGTGCTAGCGTACACGAACGAGGACCTGATCACCGCGCTGCGGCTTGAGGAAGCAGGGTGCGCTGCCGTGATGCCCCTCGCCTCGCCGATCGGCAGCGGGCTCGGTCTGCTCAATCCCTTCAGCGTCCGCACCATCAAGCGCCGCCTCGCGGTGCCCGTGGTGGTCGACGCTGGGGTCGGGACGGCGTCCGACGCCTGCATCACCATGGAACAGGGCGTGGACGGCATCCTGATGAACACGGCCATCGTCGCGGCGCAAGATCCGGTAGCGATGGCGCACGCGATGCGGCTCGCGGTGGAGGCCGGCCGCGCGGCGTTTCTGGCCGGCCGCATGCCGCGGCGGGAGATCGCCGTGCCGTCGAGCCCGGTCAAGGGGATGTTGGATTAAGGGAGCGACTGCCGCGCGACGCGCGGCGCTGGCCGTGCTCCACGCTGTCGGCGCCGGGGCGACGCTCGGGGACGCCCGCGACCGTGCCCTCGCTGGCCTGGCCGAACGCGACCGCCGTCTCGCCTACGAACTCTCCGCCGGCGTGTTGCGCCGCCGGGCCGCCCTCGACCGCGCACTGACGCTCGCTCACGCCGACCCTCGCCTCCATGATATCCTGCGCCTGGGCCTGTACCAGCTGCGCTGCCTAGCCCGCGTCCCCCATCACGCCGCCGTGTCCACGAGCGTCGAGCTCGCCCGCGAAACCGCAGGGGAAGCGGCGGCGCGGTACGTCAATCAGGCGTTGCGGAAACTGACGGATGCGGGCGACCAGGCACCGGACAACCGGGCCTCTCATCCCGCGTGGTTGGTGAGGCGGTGGACGACCCAGTTCGGGGCGGAGAGCACCGAACGGCTCGTCGCGTGGAACGACACCAAGCCGCCGATCACCCTGCAACCGGCCCGCTGGGACCAACGAACCATCAGGGACCGACTGCTCGGGGCCGGCATCGAAGTGACCGAAGCGCCGTTCGGAGCTGGCCTCTCGCTCAGCCCGATCTCCGGTACCCGATACCCCGTCCCCGCCGAGCTTCCCGGTTTTCCCGAGGGCGGGTTTCTGGTGCAGGACGCGGCCCAGGCTCTCGTGGTCAAGTACGCTGCGATCCCCCCGGGCTGGTGGGTTTACGACGCCTGTGCCGCGCCGGGCGGAAAGGCAGTCGCGCTGGCCCGGACTGGAGCGCGCGTCGTGGCGGGGGACGCGCGCCTAGACCGCCTCCCCCGGCTGGGCGAGACCGCGCGGCGCTGCGCAGTGGCGGTTCGCGTGCTCGCGGCCGATCTTCTGTCGGCGCCATTCGCGCCCGGTAGCGTACCGGCCCTGGTGCTGGACGCCCCCTGCACCGCTACCGGGACGATGGCGCGGCACCCCGACGCACGCTGGCGGCTACGCCCCCGTGCGATCGCCCGCGCCGCGGAGCGCCAGCGGCACCTGCTCGCTGCCGCCGCCGCACTGGTGGCGCCCGGCGGGGTACTGGTCTACGCCACCTGCTCGCTCGAACCCGAGGAGAACGCCCTGGTCGTGAATCACTTGCTGGAGCGGAATGCGGAGTTCCGGCGCGCGCCGCCCCCGGCCGGCGCCGTGGAGGGCGTGTTGCTCACGCCCGACGGCGACCTGTCGGTGTTCCCTCCGCGCCACGGGATCGACGGCGCCTACGCCGCCCGGCTGGTTCGGTGCCGATGATGCAATTCCGCCGCCACATGCCGCCGCTGCGGGAGTGGAAGCTGCCCCAGGTGAGCCGGCGCCTTGCCACACGCTGGGGCGTGTGGGGGATCGGCGCGCTGCTAGCCGGCTACCTCACGGCCTACCTCGTCATCTTTCCCACGCCGATCCTACACGGCCGCCAAGTGGTGCCGCGAGTCCTCGGCCTGTCGTTGCAAGAGGCGTCGCAGCAGATCCGCACGGCCGGCTTCGAGGTGCATGAGGGGGGCAGCGAACCACATCCCTCGGCCCCGGCGGGGACCGTCATCTGGCAAGATCCGCCTCCCGGCGTCAATGCGCCGGCGGGTCTGCGGGTCACCCTGGTGGTGAGCGCCGGGCCACCCAAGATTCCGGTGCCGGATGTGGCGGGGCTGGAGGGCTCGTTGGCCCAGCGGCTGGTGACCGCGGCGGGGCTCACCGTGGCCCAAGTGGAATCGGTCCAGGCGCCCACCCCGACGGGCATCGCGATCCAGACGCAGCCGGGCGCCGGATCGCTGCTGCCGCCGGCCGCCGGGGTCACCGTGGTGGTGAGCCGCGGCGCCCCGACGATCGGCGTTCCGGTGTTGTTGGGGATGTCCGTCGCCGATGCGCGCACGCGCCTCGAGGCCGACGGGCTGAAAGTCGGTAGTGTGACGCGGCGCCGCACCGCCGAGGGGAACCCTGGCACGGTGGTGGGCCAGAAGCCGGCGGCCGGTACGCTGGCCGCGCCCGGCACGGTGGTAGACCTGATTGTCGCCCGGAGCCCGCAATGAGCAACGGCGTGCGTATCGCCCCGAGCGTTCTTGGCGCGGATCTGACCCGACTGGCCGAACAGGTCCGGGCAGTGCTGGACGGTGGTGCGGACTGGCTGCACGTGGATGTGATGGACGGCCGGTTCGTGCCGAATCTGACCTTCGGCGCCGGGATGGTGGCAGCGCTCCGTCGGCTCACCGACGTCCCCATCGACGTGCACCTGATGGTGGTCGAGCCCGAGCGCTACCTCGAGCCAATGGCGGACGCCGGCGCGTCGGTGCTTACCTTCCATCCCGAGGCGACCACCCACGTCCAACGGCAGCTCGCGGCGATCCGGCAGCGCGGTCTGCTCGCGGGCCTGGCGCTCAATCCCGGGTCGCCGCTCGCGCTGGCGGAGGAGGTCGTCGGCGACCTCGACGTGCTGCTCGTGATGACGGTCAACCCGGGTTTCGGAGGCCAGTCGTACATAACGGCGGCGACCGAAAAGATCTCGCGGGCCCGCGCGCTGCTCACGGCGCACGGCTCGCGCGCGTTTCTGGAAGCAGACGGAGGCATTACGGCCCAGACCATCGCGGCTGCGCACGCCGCCGGCGCCGACACGTTCGTGGCGGGCAACGCCATCTTCTCTAGCCGCGACCCCGCGCGTGAAGTGGGCGAGCTCCGCCGCCGCTGTCTCGTGACGGTATGACCAGCCGCCAGCAGTGGACCATCGTCGCGGGGCTCGTGACGACCGCCGTGTTCGGCATGGTGCTGGCGCTCAAGCTCCACTCCGAGATCAACCTCGTCGGGGTCGGGTCCCGCGCCCCCGAATTCCGGGCCGTCCACCTGTCCACCGGCCGGCCGGCCTCCCTGGCCGAGTATCGCGGCAAGGTGCTCCTGCTCAACATCTGGGCGACCTGGTGCCTCCCCTGCCGCGTCGAGATGCCGTCCCTGGAGCGGCTGCAACGGCAGCTCGCCGGCAGCGACTTCCGGCTCGTGTCCGTCAGCATCGACAGGGACGATTCCACGGTGGTGCGCCGGTTCGCCCAGGAGCTCGGCCTGACCTTCGAGATCCTGCACGACCGGCCGGGGGCGATCCAGGAGATCTACCAGACAACCGGCGTTCCCGAGAGCTTCGTGATCGACCGCGACGGGGCAATTGTCAAGAAAGTCATCGGCCCCGCCGAGTGGGACAGCCCCGTGAACCAGACCCTCATCCGGCGGCTCCTCGATGGCCGGTAACCTGACGCGGGCGATCACGCGCAACTGGCCGATCAAGCTGGCGGCGGTGTTCCTCGCGCTGATGCTGTACGTCGCGGTCGCCGCGCAGCAGCCGATCAGCCAATCGTTCGACCTCAAGGTGACGGTGCTGGTGCCGCCGGGCCGGGCGCTACTTCAGCAACCGCCGACGGTCTCGGTGGTGTTCACGGGTAAGGGCGGGGAGATCCTCAAGCTGCGCTCGCTGCGTCGGGTGATCCGCCTCGCCGTTCCCGATACATTTGCCGGCTCGATCTACCGCGTGAGCCTGCGGCCGACGGACGTGGAGTATCCCACGGGCACGGACCTGCAGGTGTCCGACATCTCGCCGCGGGAGATCACGCTGACGCTCGACTCCGTGAAGCGAAAAGAGGTCCGCATCGTGCCGCTGGTCACGGTGGTGCCGGACTCGGGTCAGGTGTTGCGCGGCGGCCTCACGATCAGCCCCTCGGTCGCGCACATCGTCGGCTCCGACCGGGCGCTCGCCGCGATCGAATCGGTGACCACCGTCTCCACGCGGATCTCCAGCGTCACCGGCCGGTTCTCCCAACAGGTCGCGATCGACACGTCCGCGCTCGGCCCGGTGCGGATCGGCCCCAAGGCAGTCGAGGTCACGGGCGAGCTCGGCCCGGTGCACGAGCGCGTGTTCGCCGGCCTGCCGGTCGAGACCGGCGCCGGGAAGATCACCAGCTTCACGATCGTCCCGGCGCGCGTCGCGGTCACGGTGCGCGGCCCCGACGACCTCGTCCAAGCGCTGACGCGCGACAACCTCAAGGTGATCGCCCATCTCGCGGGGCCGCCCGTGAGCGGCGCCTGGGCGCACCTCACCGTCGTCGCCCCCGCGGGCGTGAGCGCTCGCGCCGTCCCCGACTCGGTCGCCCTGCGCAAGAAGACCGGCCGTGGCTGACGTCGTCCTTGGGATTGAGACCTCGTGCGACGAGACCTCCGCCGCTGTGCTGGTCGGCGGCAGCCTGGGCGGGTCTGCCCCGCCGGAGCTCGCCAGCCTGATCATCCTCTCGCAGGACGTGCATAAGGTCTTCGGCGGCGTCGTGCCCGAGCTGGCGAGCCGGGCGCACTTGACCGCGCTGGCCCCGGTCGTCGACCGGGCGCTTGCGGAGGCGGGCATCGCCTGGAGCGCGGTGGACGCCGTGGCCGTCACTCAGGGCCCTGGGCTCGTCGGCGCCCTGCTCGTGGGCGTCGTCTATGCCAAAGCGTTGGCCTACGCGGGGAAGCGCCGCTTGATCGGGGTGCATCACCTGGAGGGGCACCTCTTCGCGCCCGCGGTGGAGGATGCCCAGCTCGCCCCGCCGTTCGTGGCGCTGCTGGTCTCGGGCGGCCATACGCTCCTGCTCGACGTGCCAACCTGGGGCCAGTATCGGCTGCTCGGCGCCACGCGCGACGACGCGGCCGGCGAGGCGTTCGACAAGGTCGCCACACTGCTAGGCCTCGGGTATCCCGGCGGCCCCGAGATCGAACGCCTGGCGCGAGAGGGCGACCCGATGCGCTTCACCTTCCCCCGGCCGATGCGTGAGGAGGGCTTCGAGTTCTCGTTTTCGGGGCTCAAGACGGCCGTGCTGCACGCGGTGCGCGCGAGCGACGACCTGGACCGCGACCGCCCGCATCTCGCGCGGGCGTTTCAGGACGCCGTGCTCGACGTCCTGGTGACCAAGCTCGCGCGGGCGGTCCGCGCCACGGGGCACCGCGTCGCGGTGCTGGGTGGTGGCGTGGCCTCTAGCCGCGCCCTGGCCGAGGTCGCGGCGCAGCGCCTCGCCGGCACGGCGCGCGTCGCGGTGGCGAGCCCGCGTCTCAATACCGATAATGCTGCGATGATCGCACGCGCCGGCTGGTGGCGGCTGGCACAGGGCGAGCAGAGCGACTGGACGCTCGACGCCCGTGCGGACCTGCCGCTCCCCGGGCTCGACCTTGGCGCGCCGACTCCGCATTCCGCACTCCGCACTCCGGACTCCCCATGACCGTTTATCCCCTCGTCTTCCATCTCGGGCCGCTCACGCTCACCGGCTACGGCCTCATGATGATGGTCGCCTTCCTGATGGCCGGCTGGGCCATCCAGCTCGACCTGCGCCGCCGCGGCATGGGCGCGGAGTATGCCGCCGACATCGTGATGGGGGCGGTGATCGGCGGGCTGGTAGGCGCCAAGGTGTGGTACGTGCTGCTCACGGGCGAGTGGGACGCGCTGTTCCGGCGCGGCGGGTTCGTGTGGTACGGCGGGTTCCTCGGCGGCGTTGCCGGGGTGCTGCTCGCCGGGCGGCTGAGGCGAGTGGCCCCCCGCTTGACCGCCGAGCTCTGCGCGGCTCCGCTCGCCCTGGGGTACGCGCTGGGCCGCGTGGGATGCTTCCTCGTGAACGATGACTACGGCATCCCGAGCTCGCTGCCCTGGGCGATGAAGTTCCCCCAAGGCCTCCCGCCGACCACGGTGGCTGACCTGACGAATCTGCACGTCAAGTTCCCGCCCGGGACCGATCCGCTCCAGGTGGTCGCAGTGCACCCCACACAGCTCTACGAGACCACGCTCATGTTCCTAGCGTTTGCGTGGCTCTGGCGACTGCGCGACCACGCCCATGGGACCGGCTGGCGGTTCGGGGTCTACCTCGTGCTGGCGGGGACGGAGCGTTTCCTCATCGAGATCGTGCGCGCCAAGGACGACCGGCTGCTCGGCCCGTTCACGCTCGCCCAGTTGACGAGCGTCCTGCTGGTGCTGGTGGGGTTCTACCTGATGCAGCGGTGGCGAGTGCCAGAGGCCGTCCGCCTTCAGCCAGAATCCGCTAGCCCTCAGCCATCAGCGCTCGGCCCTCAGAAGGCACCCGTCAGAACCGCGCCTCACGCTGACTGACGGCTGATGGCAGGTGGCTTGATCACGACCCGCAACAGCGCGAACATCGCCAGCGCCACCAGCAGCCCCTGCAAAGCCAGGGACTGCACGGTCGGATAGATGCCGAGGAACGGCACCCGCGGCGCCCACTCCATCACCGTTGTCCCGACGTACCCGCCTTCTTGCAGCTCGGCGACCCCCTTGCCGGTAAAAACGAACGCCATGTAGTAGAGCAGAACCCCGGTCACGGCGAAGAACGGCTTCAGCGGGATGCGCATCCCCCAGCGGTTGATCGCGAGGTAGAGCACAACCAGGGCGACGGCCCCGAGCGCGATGCCCCCGAGCACGGCGCCGGCGCCAGCCTCGGCTGATCCACCGGAGGAGAGCAACGCCTTGAAGAACAGGATGGTCTCGAAGCCCTCGCGGTAGACCGCCAGGAAGGCGACCGAGGCGAGGGCCAGGCCGGAGCCGGTAGAGAGCGCGTCTTTCATCTTACCCGTGAGGAACGCGTGCCACTTGTCGGCTTCGATCTTCGAGAGCAGCCAGTAGCTGACGTAGAACAGCACGCCGGCCGCGAGCAGCATCGTCCAGCCCTCCAGGGCGCTCCGCTGACGGGGGGTCGCATGGAACAGCAGCTCGATCGCCGCAGCCGTGAGCACGCTCGCTCCAACGGCGACCCAGGCACCCCAGGCGACCTCGCGGCGCCGCTCCGCAGCGCCCGCTTTGCTGAGGAAGGCCATCAGCGCCCCCACGATGAGAATCGCCTCGAACCCCTCGCGCAGCAGCAGCAGGAACGACTGGCCCAGCAGACTAGCCCCGGAGCTGCGATCGGCGATGAGCCGCTCCGCGCGTTCCAGCCCCGCGAGCACGCGGCCGCGTGCCAGCGCCACCTCCGCGTCCGGCGTGCCCCCCCCCCGGGCCGCCACCCGGACGCGCAGCCTGCTGAACGCGTCCTCCAGCTCGGCGGCGAGTCCTGGGTCGCGCACCCGCACATCGGTCTCCACCTGCTCGAACGTCAGATAGGCGGCGAACACCATTCTGTCGGACCGGGCGGCGATCGCCGAGTCGAGCTGACGACGCACGGCGGCGAACACCGCCGCGGACCGCGAGCCCCCGTACGGCAACGTCGCCACGTAGGCCGTGATCGCCCAACGATCCGAATCCGGGAGCGCCTCCTCGAAGGACGGCATCGCCGTGCCGGCGACGCCGAGCAAGATCTTGCGGTAGATATCGACGGCGGTGACGGCGCCCATCGCCGCGGGATCCGTGAGATCGGCCGGCGGCGGACCCTGGAGGCGCTTGGCTTTGGGACCGTCGCCGCGGCCGGCGTCGCCATGACAGGCGGCGCACTGCTCGCGGTAGACCTGCTCACCGCGCGCCAGCGACGGCGGTTGCGCTGGCATGGGAAGGAGCGCCCCGGTCCCCCCGACCGCCGTGGCGATGCGGGACGCCACGAGGTCGGCCAGGTGCAGCACAGCGGCCGGCGGCGCGGCCCGCTCGAGCAAGGCGCGGAAGGCGCTGAGAGCGCTGTCGCTGAAGGCCCGCACCGCCACGGGTAGCTGCGGCACATCGAAGCGGGCCTGGTCGATGAATTGCTTGGCTTCGTCGACCTCTGCCGGTAGATCGATGCGGCCACCGGCGGCAGGCACGCCCGAGGCGTACTCCTTGGCGGCTAGAGTCGCCGCGGCAACCACGCGCCGCGCTGCGCTGAGCGTGTCGTTCGCTTGCCCCGCCAGGCCGGGCGGGAGCCCTGTGGCGAACAGCAAGCCCAGAAACAGGTTACGATAGATGAGAATGATTCTCAGAAGAAGGGCCCCGAATTCTAGAGTGAATCACTCGGGAATTCAAGGCGAGCCCGCTCGCTACACGTTCTCCAAGACTGCGACCGCCACGGCGGCCTGATGTGTGTGAGAGAGCGACAGCAGCACGCGCCGCACACCGATCTCCTTGGCCTGCCGCGCTGCGAGCCCCGTGAGCACAACCTCGGGTCGCCCATCCGGCGCTCGCACCACCTCGATCTCTCGCCAACCAATGCCACGCGCCTCCTCGCTCCCCTGAAGCGCCTTGTAGACGGCCTCCTTCGCCGCCAGCCGCACGGCGACGTGCTCGGCGGGATTGGGTCGGCTGCGGCAGTAGACCGCTTCCGGCACGGTGAGCAGTCGGTCGAAGACATAGGCGCCCTTCTCCGCGATCATCTGGCGGACGCGTTCCACCTCGACGAGATCCACGCCGACGCCCACCGCGCTCACGTGCCTGCCCTCGTCAGAAACAGCCGGCGCCGGAACACGCGGCCGTCCACTTGGACCACGACCAGGTAGGCGCCGTTGGGCATCCGGCGTCCACCCGCCTTCAGGTCCCACACGTACTCGTTGTTGGGCGGTGGCACGCTCGTCGCAATCAGCCGTTCCCCCATGAACGTGTAGATCCCCACTCTCGCGGGCGTCGTCCCGGCAGCCCAGGAGATCACCACCTGGTCGCTCCGCACCGGATTCTCGGAGACGTCAGCGCCACCCGCTGCGGCGAGCAGCTGAAACACCGCCGTCGAGTCGGTTGCGACGCCTACCGCGTCGAGCCACCACGGCAGACCGCGGTCGATGAAACGCACTCGCCCACCCGCCGCGCCTGCCCCTGTGGGAAGGTCCACGCGCAGGGGATACCACGCCGGGGCGCTCCCCGCTAGCGCGGCAACGTCGCTCCACGTGCGTCCGCTGTCGGGTGAGAACTGCACCTGCCCCCGCTGCTGCAGGGCAAAGCCGGACCCCGCGTACTTGGTCCAGAACTGCAGCCACACGCGGGTGCGACCGCGCAGGTCCACGATCGGCGAGGTGAGCGTGTCGTTGCCCGACCCGTACCAGGCATACCGTCCCACCAGCGCGTCGCTCGTGCGGGTCCACGTCCCTCCCGCCGCCCAGGATGGTTCCCCGTCTTCGGCGCCCGCGATCGTGACGAGTTCGGCGGCGAGTCCCGCGCCGTCCACACGCACCGCTCGTGCGCCGTCCGTGCTGACGTCGCTGCGCCAGGAGGTCCGCAGCCGGCCGCGCCACAGCGAATCGGCCCGAGCGTTGCGCGTCACGATCTGGCCGGTCGCCGTGCGTACGGTGAGGGAGAACGGCGCGGGTGTCGTTGCCGCGAGGCTGATGCGCGTTTCCGGCCACAGGGACTCGATCCGCTGCGCCGCGGGCCGCAATCCCGAGGGACCCAATGTCGCCGTCGGATCCCCCGCAGCCGCGATCACTGCCAGCGCGAGCGGGAGGTTGTCGCGGAACACATGGTTCACCAGCGCGCTGTCGTCCGGGAAGACGAACCCGTAGTAGAACCCCGAGTCTGGCGTGCAACACCCGCTCGTCAGCTCGGCGGTGAACGCAAACGTGCCGAACGCCCGGTAGGCCCAGTCGGTGTACTCCCCGTTGGTGGTATACAGGGTCCAACCCGGGCCTGGGTGATAGGCCGACAGGGTCGACGCCGGCACGCTGTCGCGAACCCCCGGCTGCAGATCGGTGCCGGCGAGCGCCTGGAACACGGTCAAGTCGGGTGCGAGCTCACCGTAGCGGAAGCCGTAGGGGTAGAGGACGAGGTCGGTGTAGGAGTGGTAGGAGATCGCCAGGACCGGCGGGTGCGCGGCGTGGAACGCCATGATCGCCTGTGTCTCGGGCTCGGACGCCGGAGCTGGGCCGCGATAGATCTCCGAGCCCGGCATCGGGCTCGAGCCGGCGTCGTCAGCGCCCCAGAAGGCGGGGTAGTTGCGGTTGGGGTCGACGCCGAACGTGCCGTCGGCATTGGGACGGCGGTTCTTCCGCCATAACCGGGTGGTCGTGAAGGTGTACTGATAGCCGTCGGGGTTCTCGACGGGGATCACCCAGATGTCGCGGCTCGCGAGCAGGGGTCGCGGCAGCGAGTCCGCGAGCCAGCGGATCAGCCGCATGGCCACCTCCGTCGAGACCCATTCGCGCGCGTGGTGGGTCCCGATGAAGAGGACGTTGGGGCGCGCGGGCGAGTCACCGGAGTCGCCGATCTTGACCGCGAGCACCGGGCGGCCTTCGATCGAGCTGCCGATCGAATCCACGTGAATCAGGGTATCGGCCGCGGCCCAGGCCGCAAGCGTAGCGCGGATCCCGGTGCCCGGCTTGTCGAAGGACCGATAGACCTTGAAGGTATCGGCCGCGAGCGCGGACGGGGGGGGGGCGCCCGCCACGGCGGCGACCGCAAAGCCACGAGACCCGAGGAGACGCTCGGTCTGGGTAGAGACCACGATCACGGCAGTCAGCTGGCCGGCCACCATGCGGACATCGGCCACCTCGAACCCAAGGCGAGCCAGGGAGTCGAGGCCGGTGCGGCCGCTCACGGGGACCTGCGCCAGGCGAAGCTCTTGCGCGCTGAGGCCAGAGCCCGCGACGAGCAGGAGGAGCGCTAGAAGCCCAGGCGCGCGGCGAGCCATGCGGGGGCGCCAAGGTAGCCGCCGAGCACCAACCCCAGCCAGAGCAGTAGCGCGGTGAGCGGCACCCACAGGGCGAAGACGGGCCAGAGGGCGGGCCGCCAGGCCGCCACGTCGGAGATCTCCAGCGCCCAGCGCTCGCGCTCGGCCGCCACCTCGTCCTCGAGTGCCAGCCAGGCGGCCTCCAGCCGTCGCGCGGCGGTGCGCAGCGCCTCCTGCCAGGTGGCGTGGGCATCCTTGTCGAGCACGCTCGCCTCGCGCACGCGCGCGGCCGCGGCGTCCAGTCCGTCGAGCGCGTCCACGAACGGACCGCCACCCGCGGACAGCCGGGCCGCGATCGCCCGTTTCTCCGCCGCCGTCAGCAAGCGGCGGCGCCAGCGGCGGCGCGGCATCCGGACCCGGCGCGCGGTGTGTTCGAGCTCGGCGTTGATCGCCGCGGCGAGCCGCTCGGCCACCGCCCGTACCGCCGGCTCCCACGCCGCAGCCCAGGCGCGTCGGCTCACCGCCTCGATCGCCGCCTCACGCTGCTCGCGGAGTGCCGCGGCGCGGGCCTCACCGCCGAGCTCGAAGATGCGGGTGGCGAGCCGCTCGCGGATATCGTCGAGTGGAATCCAAGGCTTTGCGAGCCGTCGCGGCACGATCACCCGGCCGAGCGACGGCGCCAGCTCCGGCACGCGGAGTGGCATCGGGATCTTGAGCGGAGCGCTCATGTGGGGGAGGTGTCGGCGGCGATGCGCGCACGCCGGCCGGTCCGCGCCTCGTACTCAGCAACGAAGTACGGCAACGCCTCGGGCAGAAAACGCTCGCGCGCGAGCCCGGTCGCGGTCACCGCGCGCTCGATGGCGTCCGGCTCCCCTTCCACTTCTACGAGGACGTCCATGGCGGGGTACTGCTCGATTCGCACCGTGGCGCCACCGATCCGGTAGTCTGCGATCGTTCGGTCGATTCGCATCACGACGTCGTACCCCAGCCGCTCCAAGATGGCGAGCGCCGCGTCGGGCTCGGCGACGCGGGTTTCCCGCTCCTCGCGGTGCTTGTACCCGTTCCGCACGCTCACGGGACCCTTCCAGGTCAACACGCCGGAGGCCGGCCCCCCGGGGGGCTGGTAGAGCCGCAACCGCAGGACCTCGTCGCGCGTCGCGAGCACCCCACCACGATCGTAGCGACGGTCGACCATGGCTCCGCGGAAGGCCACCTCCGCGCCGGCGCGAACGAGCAGTCGCTCGAGCTCCGCCGGGTCCTCGACGCGGGCCTTGAGCTCCAGTTCGTCGTGGGGGTGGCTCACTCGAGAATCGCGTCGAGCACCGCGGCGGTGTCGCGCAGGTCCGCGAACACGTGCGCGGCGCCTGCAGCACGCAGCGAAGCGACGTCGTAGAAGCCGGTGGCGACGGCGACGACGCGGGCGCCGATCGGCTCTCCACAAGCGACATCGTCCGGGGTATCGCCGATGATGACGACGTCGCGCCCCGGAATCCCCTGCCCGGTCCGCTCGGCGGCGCGCCGCGCGGCGATCGCGGGCAGGGCCGGCCGATGAGCGGCGTCGGAGCCGTACGCGCCCACGACGAAGCGCCGCGGGTCGAGCCCGGCGGACTTCAGTTTCAACGCCGCCCCGCCCTCCAGGTTACCCGTGAGCAAGCCGACGAGCGCCCGCCCTCGGGCCTCGTGCTCCTCGAGCGCTCCGAGCAACTCGCGCACGCCCACGAGGACTCGGGTGCGCTGCGTCGGGCGGGCGAGTTCTCCCTCGAGCACCTCCAGGTAACGGCGGCAAACCGCCGCGACCCGCTCGACGGCCTCCGCTGCCGGATGCCCCGCGAGCGACAACAACTCGCGGACGATCTGCGGGTCGGTCTTGCCATCGAAGCGATAGTGCTCGATCGGTCCGGTCGTGCCAATCTCGTCCAGCAGCGCTCGGCCGATTGCCCGCCGGCCGGCGCCGTCGGTCCAGAGCAGCGTGCCGTCGATATCGAAGAGGACGAGCTTCATGAGGGTAAAATAGCGTCGGAGGGTCGGACCGTGACCGCGGGGTCAGCGATGAGGCTCCGGTCGCCGCACGGCTACGAGACCTTCCCGTAGCCGTCGTACCAGCGGGGTGTCGTCGAAGAGATCGTCCCGGGCCACGCCGCCGCGCGCCAGGGCCGAGTGGACGATGCGCCCCGCTCCCGCCCAGAGCGCCACATGAGACACGCGCCCGTTTTCGGTGAAGTAGAGTAAGTCGCCCGCCTCGTAGCCGGCGCCGTGCGAATCGAGCGGGATGTCACGGCCCTGGCCGACCTGCTGGTCGCTGTCCCGGAGCAGCGCGATCCCCCGAGTCGCATACACACTCTGCGCCAGTCCGGAGCAGTCGATGCCCCACTCGGTCCGTCCCCCCCACAAATACGGTGCGCCGTCGAACCATCGCAGCGCGAACTCGGTCACCGCGAGCATGCGAGCTTCCACGCGGAGCTCCGTCTCAGGACGCACGTTGCCCGCGACGACCGTGGCGAGGTGGCCATCCGCCAGCTCGATTGTCCCGTCGCGGCGTAGCGCGACGCGCGCCCCGAGCGGCAAGCGGCGTCGGCCTCCCCCGTCCGGCACGCGCAGCTCGACACCCAGCGAGCGGCCTGCGGCCCGGTCAGTCCAGTCGGTGGCCCAGTCTTCGGGACCTGTCGCCACGTAGCCCGCATGCAGCCAGCCGTGGTAGCCGTCCAATGCTCGCACGCGCAGCCACTGGTCTCGCCGTTCGAGCACAGCCAGCGTCTCGCCGTGAAGGACTTCGTTGACCCGCGCGGCGCTGAGCTTCGGCTGCTCGAGCAGGGGGGCGAGCGCCGCCGTTAGGATCGCGGCCGCATCGCGGCCGACCGAGGCGTCGGGCAGCCGCACAATATTCGGGGCGATGCCGGCGTCTGTCGCTAGGCGGCGCAGCGCCTCGAGAGCCTCCAGGCTCGTCGTCCGCCCGTCGACTCGCCGCGGCTCGCCGTCCACTGCGATCTCGAAGACGCCGAGGCGCCGGTCCGGCACCCAGCGTCGGCCTAGGTCGTCGATCGCGCGCTCGAGCCTGTCCATCAGGGCCTCCGATCGGCGAGTCCGGGCACTGCAGGGGTCCCCTTGGCCAAGCGCACCGCGCGCTCCAATGCTTCAGGCACCGCTTCGGCGGCGAGGGCCTCGACCTGCAGCGGTGAAGCTGTGGGAGCGCTCCCCGGGCTCACCGCGAACGTGATGTCGCCGTCGAACAAGGTGCCGAATGGCGTGATCCGGCGGGCCAGGGCGTCGTTCGCCGCCTGCGCCAGCGCCTGCAACTGGATGCGGTCGACCGCGGCGTTGGTCGCGACGACGGCGAGGGTCGTGTTGCGACGGCCGCGGCCCGCGTCTTCCCGCCCTCCCTCGCCCCCCTCGCCCCCCCGGTCGGCGAGCGGCGCGCCACCCTGGGCGAGGTAGCGCTGGGCGTCGAGGAACACTCCCTGTGCGTCGCGCGCGCCGGCGAGGATCGTGCCGTGCGCGTCCCGCACGTCGCCCACAGCATTCACCACCACGAGGGCGCCGACGATCACCTCGCCCGACTGCACTGCCCAGCTGCCGAGACCGCCTTTCATCATGCCCGCGAGCCCAGCCGCCTTGCCGACGGTCGCCCCCGTCCCTGCGCCGACCGAGCCCTCGGCGAACGCCGTGCCCGCCGCCTCGCAGGCCCGCTCCGCATCGTTGGGCGTGGGCCACCGCACCGCCTGGCCGGTATTGCCGAGATCGAAGATCACGGCAGTGGGGACGATGGGGACGACGCCGGCGCGGCCGACGGGGAGCCCGCGACCGCGCGCGCGGAGCCAGCGCATTACACCGTCGGCCGCGCCGAGCCCGTATGCCGAGCCGCCAGTAAGGAGGACCGCGTGGATCGCCTCGACGAGGTGGCGAGGATCGAGCGCGTCGAGCTCCCGCGTCCCGGTGGCTCGCCCGCGGGCGACCGCCGCCGCGCGCATTCCCCCCGCGGGGGCGAGCACGACGGTGCAGCCGGTGGCGCCGGCGGGATCGGTCCAGTGCCCCACGGTGATGCCGGGGACGGCGGCCAGGTTGGACGCAGCGCGGTCAGGCATCGACCCGCCAAACGTACTGTTGCTTGCTCGGCTTGTGGAGTCCGCGTAGCTTACGCGCTTCATGGCGTCCCGCGACGTCGCCTCCCCCCCCCCTCCTGAGCCTACCACGATCCTCGTCGTGGACGACGAGGAAGGCATCCGTCAAGCGCTCGAGCGCTTTCTCACGCGCCTGGGATACCGCGTCATCACGGCCTGGGACGCGGCCGAGGCCCTGGCGCAGATCGCCCCCGGCGCTGCCCAGGCGATGCTGTGCGACATCCGGATGCCGAACATGTCCGGCGTCGAGCTGGTCCCCAAGGCGCTGGCGCAGGATGCCGACCTCGCCATCCTGATGCTGACGGCGATCGACGAGCCCCGCACGGCTATCGAATGTCTCAAGCTCGGAGCCTTCGATTACCTCATCAAGCCGGTGGATCTGGATGAGTTGGAGTTGTCGCTGCAGCACGCGCTGCGACGCCGTCAGCTCGAGATGGACCGCCGCGGGCTCGAGCAGTGGCTGGCCCGCGAAGTCGCGGTGCGCACGCGCGAGCTGGAGGAGCGTACCGCAGCGATCGCGGCGGTCGCGCTCGACGCAATCGCCGCTGCGCGCGACTGGAGTGGCGCGGCAGGCGCTATCGAGCGACTGGCCGTGGAACTGGGGATGACACCGGAGGAGGTGAAGCAGGAGATGCGGCAGCGGCGTTAGGCGCTGGAAGTTTTCGCCTTCTCCTCGCACGTCTTGCAGCGCGTGACACCCCGGAAGTTGCAGATCAGGCAAATGAACGTTCCGCAATCCGCGCACGGATAGCCTTCCGAGGCACGCTCTTCGTTCCCGCAGTAGCGGCAGACCATCGCGTCGTGCTCTTTCAGAGCAGGCTTATCAACCATGACGTACCTCAGCGGTCAAGAGCGTAGGTCTTAATCTTATCGCGCAAGGGAAGGGCCACAACGGGGCGAGATTCCTATGCCGCTCAGGGACGTTCGTGAATGATCGACCATGACACGCCAAACCGTTCACGGAGCCGGCTGAAGCAGAGGGGTTCTAGAGGTCCAGAGCATAGGTTTTGATCTTATTGATTAGCGTCGCCCGCGAAATCCCAAGCTCCTCGGCCGCCCGGGTGCGGTTGCCGCTGTGGTGCCGCAGGGCCCGTTCTACTTGGACCCGCTCCACCTCCTCCAGGGTGAGCGGCTGGTGGCGTCGCTCCCCAGCTCCCGCCCCCCCTCCCTTGCGGAGGTCCGCGGGCAGGTGCTCCAGACCAATCTGCGGGTGGCCGCGGGCCAGGATCATCGCCCGCTCGATCACGTTGTGCATTTCGCGAACGTTGCCCGGCCACGGCGCCGACAGGAGCCGGTCCAGAGCCTCAGTCGAGCACTCGCCCGGGCAGCCCGGGAGTTGCGCATGTAGCTCACCCAGGATCCGCGTCAGGAGCGCAAGCCGGTCCTCGCGCGAGCGCTCCCGCAACGGCGGTAGGTGCAGCGGCATGACGCTCAGCCGGTAGAACAAGTCCTCTCGGAATTTCCCCGCCTTCACATCGCCGACCAGATCGCGGTTGGTGGCGGCCACGAGCCGCACGTCGACCTTCAGCTCCCGCGACCCGCCCAGGCGGCGAAACGTCTTGGTCTCGAGCACCTTGAGCAGCTTGGGCTGCAGCTCCGGGGCGAGGTCACCGATCTCATCGAGAAAGAGGGTGCCGCCGTCAGCCAGCTCGAACAGGCCCTGGCGACGCTCCTTGGCATCGGTGAAGGCACCCCGCTCGTGACCGAACAGCTCCGAGTCGAGGAAGGTTGCCGAGAGTCCAGCGCAGTTGACTTCGACGAAGGGCCCTGGGGCGCGCGGACTGAGGTGGTGCACCATGCGCGCCACCCAGCCTTTCCCCGTGCCGCTTTCCCCCGACAGCAACACGGTGGTCCGATCGCTCGCCGCCAACAGCTGCATCTGCCGGGCCAGCTCCTGCATCCCGGGCGAGACCCCTAACGTGTCGGGGCCCTCCTCGAGGTGGTTGTGGCTGCGCAGCAACAAGTTCTGCCGTCGCAGCCGCACCTTCTCGGAGACGCGCGCCGCGGCGGCGGCGAGGTGGGTCATGTCCACCGGCTTGGTGAGGAAGTGCTCGGCGCCGAGCTGCATCGCCCGCACGGCGGTTTCGATGTCCCCGTGGCCCGTGAGGAAGATGACCGACGCGCCCTGCAGCTTGAGACGCTCGAGCACCTCGAGTCCTCCCACGTCCGGCAGATGGAGATCGAGGATCACCACGTCGGGTCGCACACGCTCGAAGGTCTCGATCCCGGCCTGCCCGGTCGCCTCGCGGTGCACCTCGGCGCCGATCCGCTCGAGGTAGGCGCCGATCGCCCGCAGCACGCTGTCGTCGTCGTCGATCAACAGGACGCTGTCAGGCATCGGTCCGGACCCCCCTCGGCAACGCCCGCGGATCGACTAACACGGTCAGGGCCCCCGGGGCGAGGCTCGCCTCGAACGGCGTCGCCCCCCGGACCTCACCGTCCAGCTGGACCGGTTGGGCGGCTCCTTCCAGCACTTCCACCCGCACAGCGCGCCCGCGGGCGAACCAGACCCGTCCGGTTCCATTGGCCGTGCGCCGCAGCAGGTCAAAGAACGCGGCGACGCTCTCGATCACCCCGTCCCCACGTACGGCGACGACATCCAGCAAGCCGTCGTCGGGGCGGATGCCATCGCGCAGCCGCAGGAACGGCGGCACGAGCTCGCCGCAGTTGGCCACGAGGACCATCGCCGCGGACAGCTCGTAGGGCGTGCCGTCCACCGTGACCCGGTGCCCGACGCTGCGCACGCGGGGCAACACGGAGATTCCCGCGGCGATGTATGCCATCATGCGCCAGCGCCACTTCGCCTCGCTCGGGGTGCGGGCCATCAGCGCGGCGTCGAACCCAGCGCCGCAGCACACGGCGAAGTAATGCAGGCCGTCGGCGCGATCCACGCGGCCGAGATCGAGGCGCAGCTGCGCGCCGGTGAGGATGACGCGCGCCGCGGCCGCGGGCTGACGCGGGAGCCGCAAGTTGCCGACGAGCAGGTTGCCGGTGCCTCCGGCGACGAGGCCGAGCGGGACGTTGCCGCCGACGAGGCCGGCCGCGGCCTGCATCGCGGTGCCGTCGCCGCCGTAGCAGACCACGACGTGGAACCCCTCCGCGCCTGCCGTCGCGGCGAAGCGCCGAGCGTCACCTGGCGCCGCGGTGGCGAGCACTTCGACCTCCCAGCCGCCGCCGCGCAACGTCTCGCGGATCGCGGTGACGGCACGCGCATCGGTCCGCGCGGCGGCGGGATTGGTGATGAGCAGGGCGCGGGTCAGGGTCAGAACCGTTTCTCCCAGAAGAGATCCAGGCCCATCTGGCGGAGCGAGGAGCCCGGCACGGCGGTCGTGCCACAGATGCGGACCGGCTCGAAACTCGCCTCGGTGCGCCACTCCGCGCTGATCCGGAACTGCAGGCTGGCGCCCAGAGTGTTGGCGACATCTACCCCCTGACCGCTTTGGCCCTGGCAGAACCCGCCGTTCAGGACCAGGAACGTCTTGCGCCCGATCTGCCACCCGGCCGATAGCCGCGCTCCGGAGAAGGGGTCCGCTGGATCGTTGGGACGGAACTCGAAGTAGTCGAGTGGCACCCCGAGATCCGAGACGAACGTGCGCTCGAGCTCGCCCGAGATGGCACTCGAGAGCGCCGCGACCGCGTTGTTCAGCACCATGTTGCTGTTCCCCGTGCCGCCGACGCCACCGAGCTCGAAGCTGGATTGCCCGAACAGCAGGTAGGAAATGATCTCAGTCTGCGACAGCTCGCACCGCTCCACCGCGAGGGAGAGCTTGGGAACGAGCAGCGTCCCACCGATCCGTGCCACGACCGTCAGATCCTCGGACCCGGTCCGGCCGCACAATACCTCGAACCCGGTCCGTCCCGTTGCCACCGGATGCACCACATGCGTGGCCGCGATGTCGAGGGCCGCATCGAGGTCAGGGGTGCCGAAGTAGTGGACTGTGCCCTGGGTCACGAGGAAGTCGCGCGTCACGGGACCGACGACTAGCCGGTAGGTGCCGCGCAGCGCCTGCAGGGTGCCGGTCAGCCCGTAGGTGCGCTCCTCCTTGTGGACCGTCACCGCCCCGGTCAGCTGGATGTTCGCTTCGGACGAGCGCAGCCACACGTCGCTGCCCATCACGAGTTGCAGGCTATCGATGCGCAGGCGCTCGAGAAACACACTCTCGAAAGCGGGTCCGAGGCGCTGGCGCTGGATCAGCGCCGCGAGCGAGGTGTCGATCAGCGAGGCGATCCAGGGGTCGGGCTGGTCGAGGTTCACGACACGTTTGTTCAGGAGGTCGGCGAAATACAGCTCGCCGGATGTGACGGTCCCGCTCCCGGTGAGGGTCGCTCCGAACACCGGGCCCCGCAGGGCGAGGTCGCCGCTCGCCGTCACACTCAGGTACCCCCGGATCTCGAGCGCCTTGAATCCCTCCGCGGTGATGTCGAGCGCCAGGATCGGGTGCGTCAGCTGCTCGAGGCGCACGAACCCGTGGACGTCCGCTCGGCCACTGCCGCTGGACACCGAGAGTTGCCCGAGTCGAATCGTGTCGCCGCTGAGCGTCAGCCGCCCCTGAATCTGCTCGTAACGGACGTTGAGCGGGCGGATGGTCGCGGCAGCCGAATCGATCTGCAGCGAGCCGTCCAGCCGCGGCGCGTCCCAGGTGCCGCGAATTCCGAGGTCCGCTGTGAAGCTGCCCCGCACCTGCCGCAGCAGCGGGGTCGCCGCCTCCAGCACCGACAGGTCCACCTCGTTCGCCACGGCGTGCACGGAGATCGTGTCGGGGAGCTGGCGGCGTTCGACCGTCGTGAGCGCCAGATCGAGCGGCAGGTGCGCTGTCACGTTGAGAACCTGCTGGCCGCTGCGCCACAGGTGCATCGTGGTCCCGAGCCGCTGGTCGCGGTACTCAAGGGAGCCATCGACGTAGGGCGCGCGGAAGTCGCCGAACTGACCATCGTGCAGGGCGAACGAGCCCGTGTACGTAGGCGCCGCCCGCGTCCCGCCGAGCGCAAGCGTGGCGGTGAGCGTCCCCCGCACGCCCACGGTGTCCTGCTGCAACAACGCGTACGCGCCAGCGACGGGGAACCCCTCGAGCTGCAGGTTCGCGCTCGCGGGGCCCTCGGCTGGCAGCGTGCCACGCAAGTCGAGCCGGCCGGCGGCGCTTCGCAGCGTCACAGGTGTGACCGACGCCGCGCTGTCGCTCACACGCACGAGGGCTGGAGCCTG
>DASQAH010000036.1:0-4853 GCA_035635835.1 Gemmatimonadales bacterium | reverse complement strand
CGGGGGGGGGGGGGGGGGGGGGGAGGTAGCCATGGCCAAGGTCTACGACGCCATCGTCGTCGGCTCCGGAATGAGCGGTGGGTGGGCGGCCAAGGAGCTCACCGAACAGGGGCTCGACACACTCGTGCTGGAAGCGGGCCGGCCCATTACCCCGGCCCAGGACTACGTGGAGCACGTGCCGGTGTGGGAGAAGCGCTTTCGCGGGCTGGGCGATCGGAGCGCACTGCTCGCTCACCAGCCCATCCAGCGCGAATGCTACGCCTGCGACGAGTGGTCCTCCAAGTTTTTCGTCGACGATCTCGAGAACCCCTACACCACCGACCCCGACACGCCGTTCCTGTGGCTGCGCGGCCGGCAGGTGGGCGGCCGCTCGATCATGTGGGGGCGCCAGGTGTACCGCTGGAGTGACCTCGATTTCGAGGCCAACCAGCGCGATGGGATCGCTATCGACTGGCCCATTCGCTACGCAGACATCGCGCCCTGGTACGACCACGTGGAGGAATTCGTCGGGATTACCGGCGAGTCGCTCGGGTTGCCGCAGCTCCCGGATGGGAAGTTCCTGCCGCCGATGGAACTAAACTGCGTCGAGCGCGTCGTGCGCGAAAAGCTCGCCAAGCAGTTCGGCGGTGAGCGGGTGCTGACCATCGGGCGCGCCGCCATTCTCACGCAGAACCACCTGGGGCGCGCGGCTTGCCACTACTGCGGCAACTGCGAGCGCGGCTGCATTACGCTGTCCTACTTCAATTCGATCAATTCGACCCTCCCGGCCGCACAGAAGACGGGCAAGCTCACCCTGCGGCCCTACAGCGTGGCGCGCAGCCTGATCTATGACAACAAGAAGAACCGCGTCACCGGCGTGCGCGTGGTGGACGCCCAGACCAAGCATGACCTCGAGTTCCGTGGGCGCATCGTCTTCTTGTGTGCTTCGACGCTCGAGTCGGCACGTCTGCTCCTGCTCTCAGCGACGCCCGAGTTTTCCAACGGGCTCGCCAACTCGAGCGGTCAGGTGGGGCGCAACCTGATGGACCACGTGATGGGGGCCGGAGCGCGGGGGCGCATCGACGGCAACCTCGACCAGACCGTCAAGGGGCGCCGGCCCAACGGGATCTACGTGCCGCGCTTCCGCAACCTGCGGGACGGTCCCAAATCGCACTTCCTACGGGGCTACGGCTATCAGGGAGGAGGCGACCGCGCGGGCTGGGGACGCGGCGTGGACCTGGCCGGCTTCGGCGCTGACTTGAAGCGCACGCTGCGCGACCCAGGACCGTGGCACTTCTCACTCTACGGGTTCGGCGAGTGCTTGCCCAATCACGACAATTACGCCGAGCTCGACAAGTCCAAGGTGGACGCCTACGGCATCCCCGTCCTCAAGATCCACTGCCGCTTCGGGGAGAACGAACGGGCGATCCTGCAAGACGCGTCGATCGCCGCGGCCGAGATGCTCGCCGCCGCCGGAGCGCGCGACATCAACGCGTATGTTGAGAACAACGCCCCGGGGAAAACGATCCATGAGATGGGGACCGCCCGCATGGGCCGGGATCCGAAGACGTCCGTCCTCAACAGCTGGAATCAGGCGTGGGACGTTCCCAACCTGTTCATCACCGACGGCGCGTGCATGACGTCGTCCGCGTGTCAGAACCCGTCGATCACCTATATGGCGCTCACCGCACGGGCCGCAAACCATGCGGTCGAGCTCCTGAAGCGGAGGGAGCTATGAGGGCGAGAAACAGAAAGCGTGAAACGCGAAACGGAGACATGGATCGCCGCACGTTTGTCGCTGCCGCCGGGGCACTGATCGGTTCGACCGCGTTTCCCAGTTCCCGTTTCCCGTTTCTCGGTCGTCGACGCAAGATCGAGCGGGTCGGGTTGCAGCTGTACACCGTCCGTGGCCTCATGAAGCAGGATTTCGAAGGGACGCTGGCCAAGGTTGCGCAGATCGGATACCGGGAAGTGGAGTTCGCCGGCTACTTCGACCACACGCCCGCTGATGCTCGGGCCATTCTAGATCGGCACGCCCTGGCGTCGCCGGGCGCCCATGTCTCCTACGAGAGCACCGCCACCGGGTGGGATCAGGTGCTGGACGCGGCGCGCGTGATTGGACACCGCTATATCGTAGTCGCGTGGATTCCTGAGGCGGAGCGCAAGGACCTGGACGCCTGGAAGCGCGTCGCGGAGAGATTTACGAAGGCCGGGGAAGCGTGCCGCCGCGCCGGTCTGCAATTCGCCTTCCACAACCACAGCTACGAGTTCCAGCCCGTCGCTGGGCGCCTCCCCTACGACGTCCTGCTGGAAGCGGCGGACCCGCAGCTCGTGAAGATGGAGATGGATCTGTTCTGGATCACCAACGGCAACCAGGACCCGCTCGCCTACTTCCGGAAATACCCTGGTCGCTTCCCCCTCGTGCACGTGAAAGACATGGCGCAGGGGCCGGAGCGCAAGATGGTCGACGTCGGGAAGGGGAAAATCGACTGGAAGGGGCTCTTCGCGCAGTCGCAGCTCGCGGGCATCGAGCACTACTTCGTCGAGCACGACGAGCCGCCAGACGCGATCGGGAGCATCCAGGCGAGCTACGAGTATCTGAAAGCCCTGGAGTTCTAAGGGCTCGCTACTGCGTCGCCTTGTAGCCCTCCCACTGCGCTTTGAGCTGCGCCAGGAAGGCGACGAACGCCGAGTCGCGCCGCAGACTATCGAGGTAGGAGTCTCCGGCGAACAACGGGTAGCACGGTAGCCCGTCGCCGGCCGCCCGTCGCAGCCATTCGATCGCCTTGGCGTGGTCGCCGAGCAGTGCGTACGCGGTCGCGATATTGTACTCGGCGTGATGGAAGTGTGATCGGCCGCTTCCTAGGCGCACCGCGAGGCGGATGTCCCGCTCGGCAGCGGTGCGACGCCCACCTCGGGCGAGGATCACAGCCCGCGCTGATGCGAAGTCCTCTGCGTCGGCGCCTTGCCCGCGCCCCCGGTTCGGTTGATCGAGGAGTCGCAGCGCTTCCACCGTCCGCCCAAGGTGATCGAGCACCAGGGCGTGCTCGGGCTCCCACCCAGCGATCCGCTCGAACTCCGCCAGCGCCGTGTCGAACTGCTGCGCGTACCAATGCGTCCGGGCGATGCGAGGCGGTGCCCCCGGATCGTTGGGGTCGAGACTCACCGCGACCCGCAGTTCCTGGAGCGCCCTGTCGAGCAACCCGATGTGCATGTAGGTGCCCCCGAGGTCCCGGTGCGCCGCCTGGAAACTCGGATTCAGCGTGATGGCGCGCTTGATGTCTTGAATCGCCCGGGCGTGTGGGAAGTGATTGGCGAGCGTCCACGTCAGATCGGCGCGCGCCAGGTAAGCGTCGGCGAGGCTCGGATCGAGGGCGAGCGCTTTCTGGATCGCGACGTACGCCCGCTCCTCCCACCGCTTGTCCGCGTCCCAGATGAACAGCCGGTTGATGTAAGCGTGGGCCAGCGCCGAGTAACCGGCGGCGGTATTCGGATCGGTCGCCGTTTCGCTCTCAAGCAGGGTAATCGCCGAATCGTTCGCCACCCGGGTCCCCTGACTGATCTCGTACAGGCCGCGGAGGTAGAGGTCATAGGCG
Source organism: Gemmatimonadales bacterium (assembly GCA_035635835.1). Taxonomy (GTDB): domain Bacteria; phylum Gemmatimonadota; class Gemmatimonadetes; order Gemmatimonadales; family GWC2-71-9; genus 13-1-40CM-70-15. Next base: position 1,278 of record DASQAH010000036.1, on the reverse strand, counting down.
ACGGCATTGGAAGGGGCATGTCGCCTCAACTGGGCCTGCTCGGCCGTCAGCAGCCGCACCTTCAGCTTGTCCGCAACGCGCCGCGCCACGTCACGCTGGACGGCGGCGACATCTCGGAGTGGCTCATCGTACCGTTCGGACCAGAGGTTCTCCTGCGTGCGTGTGTCGACCAGCTCGAGGTGGAGGTGCAGCCGGTCGCCCTCGCGACGTGCACCGCCTTCCACCACCGCCCCAACGCCGAGCTCGCGCCCGACGTCGGCGGGCGCGGCGGGCGCGCCGACGTAGCGCCGCACAGCGCCGTGCGCGAGGACTCGAAGGCCGCTGATTTGCGAAAGCGTCCCCGTCAACTCCTCGGTCATGCCCTCGGCGATATAGGCCTCTTGCGCCGCACCGTCGTTGGCGAGTGGAAGCACTGCGAGCCGCGTGCGGTCGGTGGAGGCGGAGGGGGGGGGGGGTCCAGCGCGTGGCGCGCGCGACAAGCGCCAGATGACCGTAGCAGCGCCGACCACCAGGACCGCCGCCGCGACGAAAGACCAGCGGCGGGATCGCCCCGCCGCGGGCGAGGCGGCCAAGGCGTTGGCGAATTGGCGGGCTGTGGCGTACCGGTCGGCCGGCGACTTGGCGAGCGCCCGACGGATCGCTGCCTCCAGCGCCTCGGGCACCGATGACCGCACCGTTCGGAGCGGCGGCACCGGGTCCACGGTGTGGCGCGCCATCACTGCTTGGGCAGAGCCTCCGCTAAAGGGCGGGGCGCCCGAGAGCATCTCGTACAACACGCAGCCAAGGCTGTAGATATCGCTACGCCCGTCCAGCTGCGGCTCCGCCGTCGCCTGCTCGGGGCTCATGTAGTGCGGTGTCCCGACCGCCACCCCAGTCTCAGTTAGGTGATCGCCGCCCGCCACCTGGATCGCCCGCGCGATGCCGAAATCGGCGACAAGGGCGTGTCCATCCGAGAGCAGGATGTTCTCGGGTTTCACGTCGCGATGGACGACGCCGCGGCGGTGCGCGTAGTCCAGCGCCTCCGCGACCTCACGGGCCAGGGTGATCGCCTCAGGCACCGGGAGTTGCCGCTCCCGGTCGAGTCGGGCGCGCAGCGATTCGCCGTCCACCAACGGCATCACATAGTAGAGCACGCCGTCTGCCGCGCCGGAGTCGTAGAGGGGAAGAATGTGAGGATGCTGCATGCCCGCGGCGATCTGAATCTCGCGGAGGAACCGCTCATGGCCGAGGGCGGCGGCGATCTCCGGGCGGAGGATCTTCAAGGCAACGGGACGGTCG
>DASQAH010000035.1:0-6551 GCA_035635835.1 Gemmatimonadales bacterium | reverse complement strand
CTTGAGCCCCGAGCCGCAGACCTTGTTGATCGTGAGTGAGGGGACGAGGCCGGGAAGTCCGGCGCGGATCGCCGCCTGACGGGCCGGCGCCTGTCCGACGCCGCCCTGCAGCACGTTGCCGAGGATCACCTCTTCGACCGCCGCCGCGTCGAGGCCGGCGCGACGGACGGCTTCGCGGACGACGAGGGCGCCGAGCGCCGGCGCGGGGAGGGGAGCGAGCCCACCGAGGTAGCGCCCGATCGGGGTCCGGCACGCGCTGAGAATGACAGGCGTCGTGGCGTCGCTATTCATGAGACCTCATTCCATTGCGGATTGCTGACGCAAAGGCGAGCGTCGAATCCGCAATCCGCAGGCCAGAATCCCTCATATTAATGGAGTCAGGCTCCTCGTGCGAACTTCTTCGAGGAGCTTGGACCGGAACTCCTCAAGCGACCGGACCTCCTGCTTCTTCCCCGCCCCGCGGGCGCGCACGGCGACGCTGCCGGCGTCCGCCTCGCGCTGCCCCACCACCGCCATGTAGGGCACCTTGTGCGTCTCGGCGTCGCGGATTTTGTAGTTCAGCGTGTCGCTGCGGTCGTCCACGTGCACGCGCAGGCCGGCCGTCTGGAGCGCTGCGCCGACGCCACGCGCGGCCGCGATCTGGGCGTCGGCGATCGGCAGCACTCGCACCTGCTCCGGCGACAGCCACAGTGGAAACGCCCCTGCGAAGTGCTCGATCAGGATCCCCATGAACCGCTCGAACGAGCCGCACACGGCTCGGTGAATCACAACCGGGCGGTGCTCGGTGTTGTCCTCGCCCACGTAGATGAGGTTGAACCGCTCCGGCGCGGCGTAATCGAGCTGGATGGTGCCTAGCTGCCAGGTCCGGCCGATGGAATCAGCCACATGGAAGTCGATCTTGGGCCCATAGAACGCGCCGTCCCCGGGGAAGGTTTGGTATGGCAGGCCCGTCGCATCGAGCGCCGCCTTGAGCCCAGCTTCGGCTCGGCCCCACATCGCGTCGTCGCCCACGCGAACCGGCGGGCGGGTGCAGAACCTCAGCTCCGCGGTCAGGCCAAATGTCCGGTAGAAGGCGAGGATGAAGTCGGTCAACCGCTTCACCTCGTCGGGAATCTGGCGTTCCATCAAGAAGATGTGGCAGTCGTCCTGTTGGAACTGACGCACGCGGGTGAGTCCGGCGAGCGCGCCCGAGACTTCATTGCGGTGCAGCACGTCGAAGGTGACCCAGCGCAACGGCAGCTCGCGATAGGAATGCTTCGACGCCGAGTACATCAGGTAGTGCGACGGGCAGTTCATCGGCTTCAGCGAGAAGTCGTGCTCACCGGATTCCTTGTTCAGCACGAGGAACATGTTTTCCTGGTACTTCCCCCAATGGCCCGACAGCTCCCACAGTCCCTTGTTGTACATCTGGGGCGTCTTGACCTCATGGTACCCGTCGCGCTGCAGCTCGCGCAGGTAAGCGTTCAGCTCGTTAATCATCGTGGTCCCGCGCGCGGTCCAAAACGGCACGCCGGGAGCCCAGTGATGGAACATGAAGAGGTCGAGCTCGCGCCCCACCCTGCGATGGTCGCGTTTGCGCGCCTCCTCGAGCCGCCGAACGTACGCCTCAAGGTCGTCCTTGGTGAACCACGCCGTGCCGTAAATGCGCTGCAGCATCTGGCGGCGCTCGTCGCCGCGCCAGTACGCGCCCGCGGCGTGCAACAGCTTGAAGTGCTTGATGCGCCCGGTGCTGGGGACGTGCGGCCCACGGCACAGGTCCACGAACGGCCCGTCGGTGTACACCGAGATCACCTCGTCCGGGCCGAGATCGTCGATCCGCTCGAGCTTTAAGGGATCGTCGGTGAAGCGGCGCTTGGCCTCGGCCCGATTGACTTCCTCCCGCACGAAGGGATAGTCGGCGGCAGTGACCTCGACCATCTTCGCCTCGATCCGCGCCAGATCCTCAGGTGTGAACGGCGTCGGCACTTCGAAGTCATAATAGAAGCCGTCCTCGATCGGCGGCCCGAACCCGATCTTGGCGTGCGGGAAGAGCTGCCGCACCGCCGTGGCCAGCACGTGGGCCGAGGAATGCCGCAACACGTCGAGCGCCTGGGGATGCTTGTCGGTGAGGAGCTCGACCGCCACGCCATCGGGCAGCGGCCGGGCCAGGTCGCGCACCTCGCCGTTGACTTTCGCGGCGAGCGCGGCCTTGGCTAGCCCGGGACCGATTGCCTTAGCCAGGTCGGCGGCCGTGGCGCCCGCGGGCAGGGCCTTCACGCTCCCGTCCGGGAGCCTGACCCGAATCTCGGCGGCTGGCATCGCTTAGCGGGCGGCCGGGGTGGCGGACGCCGCCGTGTCGGCGGCGGACATCCCACCGAATCTGGGAAGGCGCAGGCCGTCCCGGAAATACAGCACGATGGCGAGCACGATGAGCGCGGCGAGGGTCACCCACCGCACGATGCGGCTCGCGGGCATGCGGTTTGATGCGGGAGGAGGAGGCATGTGAGCGTATTCTAGCTGGACGACGGACGGTCGGACAGTCGGACGAACGGGCAGTGCCTCCCCACAGCAGCCGGCGCTTCGTCTCCGAGTATAATAAAGGAATGGATCCCAGGATCCCGCTCCCGCCACAGTACGACCCGTCGGGCGTCGAGGCAGCGTTGTACCAGCGCTGGCAGGAGCGCGGCACGTTCGCGCCGCGCGGCGACGGGGAGCCGTACGTGATCGTGATGCCGCCGCCCAACCTGACAGCGATCCTGCATGTAGGGCATGGGCTGAACAACGTCATCCAGGACGTGCTGATCCGCTTCGAGCGGATGCGCGGCCGGGCGGTCGAGTGGCTGCCCGGTACCGACCACGCCGGCATCGCAACCCAGAACGTGGTGGAACGGCTGCTGGCGGCCGAGGGGAAGACGCGGTTCGACGTCGGCCGCGAGGCGTTCGTAGAGCGGGTGTGGCAGTTCGTGCGGGAGACAGGGGCAACGATCTTGGAGCAGCTGAGGGTGATCGGCTGTTCCAGCGACTGGAGCCGGACGCGCTTCACCCTCGATCCCGCCTACTCCCGGGCGGTGCGCGAAGTGTTTGTGACCCTGTGGGAGGAGGGGCTCATCTACCGGGGCCACCGGGTGATTCACTGGTGCCCGCACTGCCTCACGGCGCTTTCGGATGAGGAAGCGGAAGCGAGCGAGACGACCGGAAGCCTGTATTACATCAGATACCCGCTGGCTGACGGCTCGGGCGCCGTGACCGTGGCGACGACGCGCCCGGAGACGATGCTCGGGGACACCGCCGTGGTGGTCCATCCCGACGACCCCCGCGGCAGCCCCTACCTGGGCAAGAGAGTCCGGCTCCCACTCGTGAACGTCGAGATCCCCGTCCTCGCCGACGCGAGTGTGGACCCCAAGTTCGGGACGGGCTTCGTGAAGGTGACACCGGCACACGACGCCAGCGATTTCGAGATCGGGACCCGTCACCACCTCCCGGCCCCACTGATCATGCGGGCGGACGGAACGATGGGCCAAGAGCCGGGAGTCGAGAAACGGGAGGCAGGCCGGGTGCCTCCCGAGATCCAGGGGCTCGACCGGTTCGAGGCTCGTAAGAAGATCGTCCAGCTGCTCGAGGCCCAGGGGTTGTTGGTCAAAGTCGAGACGCACCAGCACGCCGTGCGGCGCTGTTACCGCTGCGACACAGTGGTCGAGCCCCGGCTCTCGGATCAGTGGTTCGTGAAGATCCAGCCGCTCGCCGAGCCGGCGCTGGCGGCCTACCAGCGCGGCGAATACCGCATCGTGCCCGAGCGCTGGAAGGCGACCTACGAGAACTGGATGGCGAGCCTGAGGGACTGGAACATCTCGCGGCAGCTGTGGTGGGGACACCGCATTCCGGTGTTCACGTGCAGCCGGTGCGACCACCGGTGGGCGGACCGCGCCGATCCGCCGGGCTGCCCTAAATGCGGCGGTCCGGTGACGCAGGATCCGGACGTGTTGGACACCTGGTTCTCGTCGTGGCTGTGGCCGTTCGCCACGTTCGGCTGGCCCCAGCTCAGCGACGACCTGCAGCGCTTCTACCCCGGGCACACGCTCGTCACGGCACCCGAGATCCTCTTCCTGTGGGTCTCCCGGATGGTCATGAGCGGCTATCACTTCCTGGGAGAGAAGCCGTTCACGACCGTGTACCTGACCGGCACGGTGCGCGACACGCAGCACCGTAAGATGTCTAAGTCGCTCGGCAACGGGATCGACCCACTCGATGTGGTGCGGTTGTACGGCGCGGACGCGCTGCGCTGGACCTTGATCGCAGGGAGCTCGCTCGGCGCCGATGTGATCCTGGACCCGAACGACCTAGAGACGACGTTCGCCCCAGGACGCAACTTCGCCAACAAGCTGTGGAACATCGGGCGGTTCATCCTGGCGCAGCTGCCGGCTAACGTGACGCCGATCGAGCGAATCGACCGGTCACGGCTCACGCTGGCCGACCGTTGGATCCTAACCCGCGCTAACCACGCGATCTGGACGGCCACCAGGTATCTCGAGCAATTCCGACTCGACGAGGCAGCGAAGCGATGTTTTGCATTCGCGTGGAACGAGCTCGCGGACTGGTACGTGGAGGTGGTGAAGCCCAGGTTGGGAGCGCAGGGGGGGGCCTCGACGGAGGCCGCACACGCCGTTCTGGTCTATTGCTTCGACACCGCGCTACGCTTGCTGCACCCTGTCGTGCCGTTTATCACCGAGGAATTGTGGCAGAAGCTGCCGGGCCGCGGGGCTGACGAGCTGCTAGCGGGGTCAGAGTGGCCGACGCGGCGCCAGGAGCTCGAGGATTATGACGCCGACCCTCAGTTCGAACGCGTCAAGACCGCGATCGAGCGCATTCGCAGCATCCGTGCCGAGTACCGCATCGCGCCAAAGACGCGTCTCAGGGCGGCAATCGTGGCGCGCGGCGGTGACCGCTCAGAGTCGTTCGCCAGTGAGCGGGAGACGATCCTCCGGCTTGCCCAGCTGGAAGAGTTGAGCCTCGACGGAGCCCCCGTCGGCGCCGGTGCCCACGCGGTATTCGGCGACGGCAGCGAGGTCGTGGTGGCACTCGCGGGCGCTGTCGACGTGCAGCAGGAGTGTCGGCGACTCACCAGCGAGCTGCAGCGACTCGATCAACAGCTGGCGGGACTCGCGGTCAAGCTCACCAACGAGAACTTCGTCTCCCGCGCCCCCGCCGACGTGGTGGCGCGCGAGCGGGAGAAGGAGCGGATGTGGCGCGAGCAGCGCTCGGTGCTGACCGGCAAGCTGACCGCGCTGGGATGCGGATAATCGCCGTCGCCCTCGCGGCGAGCCTCGCCTGCGCCAACGTCGGCGATCCGCCCGGCGGGCCGCCGATCACGACCCCGCCCGTCGTCGTCGAAGTGCGGCCGGAATCCGGTGCTGTCGTGCCCGACTGGAAAGGCGCGGCAATCATCCGGTTCGACGACGTGATTGACGAAATGGCGAGTGCCCCGAGCAGCGGCGGCGGCCCGGCCGGCCTCGGCCGCTACGTGCTGCTCTCCCCGGTCGCTGGCCCGGTCAAAGTCGGTTGGCACCGCTCGTCCATCTCGATCGAGCCGAAGGAAGGCTGGAAGCCAGGGCGTGTGTACCACCTCCAGCTGCTGCCCGGTATCGTGGACCTGCGGCACAACACCCGCAAGCAAGGGTTGACGATCGTGTTCTCCACCGGGCCCGCGATTCCCACGGCGGGCCTCAGCGGCGCCGCCGTGCTGTGGGTGGAGCAGCGGGCGCTGACTCCAGGGCTGATCCGCGCGGTGCCGGTCGGTGACACCGTCGGCTACTTCGCGCTCACCGACTCGGCCGGGCGCTTCCGCCTCGACGCGATTCCCCCGGGGCACTACGTCGTCTTTGCGATCAACGACCTGAACAACAATCGCCAGCGGGACCGCCGCGAGCCCTACGACTCATCACTCGTCACGCTCGACACGAGCGCGAGCGTCACGTTCTGGGCATTCGTGCACGACACGGTGGGTCCGCGTGGTCGCGGCGCCGACCCGATCGACTCGCTCGCCTTCCGCGTGAACCTCACCCAGCCACTCGACCCGACGGACACGCTCGACACCGCGCGCGTGCGGGTCGTCGCGCTTCCAGACTCGACGCCGGTCACCATCACCGCGATACTGACACAGTCGCGGTACGACTCTCTCGTGGCGCGCGAGCGCGCCGTCGCCGACTCGCTGCGACGGGCGGCGGACACGACCGCGAAGGGCGACACGACCCGGCGGGATACCACAGCGCAGGCCCGCCGCGACACAGCGCAGGTTTCCCGGGCCGAGGCTGGCCGGCGGGCACCCGCGGGCGGGAGAGACACGGTGGCCCATGTCGATACCTCCGGCCTACGGCGGCTGCTGTCGCAGCGGCCCGCGCCGACCGACCGCATCGTCATCCGGGTGGACAAACCGCTCCTGGGCGGTCGGCACTACCTCGCGCGCGTGCGCGGCCTGCGCAGCCTGAGCGGCGTGAACGGGGACGCGCAGGCCGTCCTATCCGTTCCCAAGGCTGCGCCCCCCCCCCCCCCCCCCCCCCCCCCCCCCCCCCCCCCCC
>DASQAH010000034.1:0-6200 GCA_035635835.1 Gemmatimonadales bacterium | reverse complement strand
CCGAGAGTCTCACTGTGCGAGTGCCCGCCTGGGCCACGAACGCGGAGATCGACGTGGCGATGCCGCGAGAACAGTGGAATGTCTTCACCGATTTCGGGGTCACCGTGTTCGACTCCACGGGCCAGCAGGTGGCCGCAGAGCCCATGAACTACGCCGAAGGGCGTCAGCGGATCGCGATGAAGGGGGGGATGGCGGGCCAGCTGTGGACGATCGAACTGTTCCCGGCGTTTGCCCGTGCGGTGTCGCAACCTTGGCACGCCACGGTGCGCGTGCGATTCCTGCTCCACCCGTCACGGCCCGCGGGTGGCTCGAGCGATTTGAGCGTCGTGCCCGGCGGTCGCACGGTGGTGCGGCTAGCCGCCCCCCCCCAGTCGGGCCTCGCCGTGCCCCAAGGGTTCGAGCGGCTCCTCGAGGTCACCGCGACGCCCGTCGGAGGCGGCTTGGCCGTCCCCGCGGTGCGACGTGAGGTGGTGGCGACGGGGATGCCGTGACCGCGACCGTCCGCATCGCGGCGGGGCAGGGATTTTGGGGCGACTGGCTCGAGGCTCCGTATCGGCAGGTGACCGGCGGCCCCATCGACTACCTCATGATGGACTACCTCGCCGAAGTCACTATGTCCATCCTGCAGAAGCAGAAGTCGCGGGACCCCGGGCTCGGGTACGCCAAGGACTTCGTGCCGCTGATGGAGCGCCTCCTGCCGTTGCTCCTCCAGCGTCGCGTCAAAGTCACCAGCAACGCGGGCGGTGTGAACCCCCGTGCGTGTGCGGAAGCGGTCGGCGCTGCAGCGCGCAAGCTGGGCCTCGCGGGCAAGGTCACGATCGGGGTCGTCACTGGCGACGAGCTGCTCGGGCGACTGGACGAGCTGCTGGCTCGCGGGCAGGCGCTGCGCAATCTCGACACCGATCGCCCGCTCTCCGACGTCCGCGACCGGGTGTTGTCGGCGAACGCCTACCTGGGTGCGGGCCCGGTGGTAGAGGCGCTGCGACGCGGCGCGGACATCGTCATCACCGGGAGGGTCACCGATACGGGGCTCACGCTGGGGCCGATGATGCACGCCCTCGGCTGGCGGCCGGACGCCTGGGATCTCCTCGCCGCGGGTACTATCGCGGGCCACATCATCGAGTGCGGCGCGCAGGCGAGCGGCGGCAACTGTCTCGTCGATTGGGAGCGGATCCCCGACCTCGCCAATGTCGGCTACCCGATCGTGGAAGCCAGCGCCGACGGCACCTTCGAAGTGACCAAACACCCTGGGACCGGTGGGCGTGTCTCGGTTGCGGGCGTCACCGAGCAGCTCGTCTACGAGATGGGGAACCCCGCCGAATACATCACGCCGGACTGCGTGGCGGACTTCACATCCATCCGGCTCGCGCAGCGGGGCAAGGACCGGGTACGGGTCTCCAGCGTCCGGGGCCGACCGGCGACCGACAAGCTCAAGGTCTCCCTAGCTTACTTCTACGGCTACAAGGCTGTCGGCACGCTGGTGTACGCGTGGCCAGACGCCTACCGCAAGGCGCAGGCGGCCGATCGCGTGCTGCGGCAGCGGCTCGCGGACTTAGGGCTCCGGTTCGAGACGATCCTGACGGAGTTCGTCGGGGTGGACGCGACCCACGGACGATTGGCCAGGGGCGCCGGTGTGGCCGCGGACCTTCCCGAGGTGCAGCTGCGCATCGGGGTGCGCGCGCGGGACCAGGCGCCGGTCGAGCGGTTTACCCGCGAGATCGCCCCCCTGATCCTCAACGGTCCACCCAGTGTCACGGGGTTCGCGGGCGGCAGACCCAAGCCGGAGGAGATCGTGGCCTACTGGCCGGCGCTCATCGACAAACGAGAGGTGCAGCCGTGCGTCGAGCTCCTACGCGTGTAAAGCAGGGTCGAGGCGGGGGAGGGAAGGGTGCCCCGCGCCGCGTGCAGCTGCGTGCGCTCGCGCACGCGCGCTCCGGCGACAAGGGTGACACGGCCAACATCGGGCTGATCGCCCGTACGCCAAAACACTATCCTCTGCTCGTGCGCGAAGTGACCGCCGCGCGGGTGGCCCGTCATTTTCGGGGCATGATCACCGGTCCGGTCGAACGCTACGAGCTGCCCAACCTGCACGCGCTCAATTTCCTGCTGCACGGCGCGTTGGACGGCGGTGGCACCGTGTCCCTCAAGACCGACGCCCAAGGGAAGGTCTTCTCGACCGCGCTCTTGCGGATGGAAGTACTGGTGCCCCGGTGAGCGAGCGCGTCCTGGTCACGCTCCAAGGCGGGATTCTCACCGGCACGCTCAACCGCCCCGACAAGAAGAACGCGATCGACACGTTGATGATCGACGCGCTGCTGGGCCTGTTGCAGCGTGCCGACCTTGACGCGGAGGTGCGGGTCGTAACCCTGCGCGGGGCTGGGACAGACTTCTGCTCCGGCATGGACTTGAGCGAGCTTCTCGCGTCGGCCGATTTGCCGGTCGAGCAGAATCGCCAGGCGGCCCTCCACTTCGGGGAGCTGTTCATCCGCGCGCGCCGGCTGCCCAAACCGGTGGTCGCGTTGGTGCAGGGGCGGGCGCTCGCCGGAGGCTGCGGGCTCGCGACCGCCTGTGACGTCGTGCTCGCCGCCGAGTCCGCTCAGTTCGGCTTTCCGGAAGTCCAGCGCAGCTTTGTCCCCGCGCTCGTCATGAACCTGTTACGGCGCGCCGTGGGCGAAAAGATCGCGTTCGATCTCGCCGCCACGGGTCGTCTGCTCAGCGCCAGCGAGGCGGCGGCGGTCGGCCTGGTCTCCCGGGTGTACGAGGACACGGATTTCGAAGAGCAGGCGGGCGACGTGGTGCGGCACCTGGCCGGCCTCAGCGCCAGTGCGCTGGCCTTCACGAAACAGCAGCTCTACCGGCTCGACGGGATGGGCTTCGAGGAGGGCATCCGCCTCTCTGCCGACGTGAATGCCGTGAGCCGCACGACCCCGGACTTCCGCGCCGCTCTGGCCGCCTTCTTCAAACAGTGACGAGGGTCTTCCCCGCCAAGGCCTGGCTGGCGGGTACCGGCCTGGTCGCTGGGCTCGTCGGCATGGCGCTCGCGTGGCGCTGGCTAGTGTATGTCGCCGTCGGATTGCTAGTGGCTGCTTTTCTGCTGCGCTTCACGGGGAGGAAGCCCCCCCCCTCCCCCCCCCACGAGCCCTAGCCTGCCGTTCTCCGCTGCCCGCTCGGTTATATTGTCCTCAGCCTTCCGGAGAGGACCACGATGACTGGCCTGCACGTTCCCATGTACGATCCCCGCCTCGTCCAGCCGATGCGCGAGGAGCTGACTCGCATCGGCTTCCAGGAGCTCCGGACGCCGGACGACGTGGACGCCGTGCTCGGCACGGCCAAGGACACTACGCTCGTCGTGGTGAACTCCGTGTGCGGCTGCGCCGCGCGCAATGCGCGCCCGGCGGCGACCCTCGCGATCACCCACGCCAAGCGCCCGCGGCGGCTGCTCACCGTGTTCGCCGGACAAGACGCCGAGGCGACCGCGCGGGCGCGAAGCTACTTCGTGGGCTATCCGCCCTCGTCACCGCAGATGGGGCTCTTCAAAGACGGAAGGCTCGTCTTCATGCTGGAACGCAAGAACATCGAGGGTCGGCCGGCTCAGGACATCGCGGCCGACCTGACGGCGGCGTTCGAGCGCTACTGCTGATCGCTAGAGGATCTTCGTCCGCCGCACCCGGAAGTCCACGATCTTGTCCACCCAGCTCCACAGCGAGTCCTGTCGTTCCGGCGGCAGCCCCGGGGCTTGGAAGCGCCGCCACCCCTGCATCACCTGGGAATCCTGAGTCCACAGCCGCACGCGCGTGCGCTTCACGCGGCGCTCCCAGTTCTGCGCGATCGTAGGCGAGGCGTAGAGCAGCCGTACGCTCACGCTGCGAGACAGGAACTCGAGGGGCCCGAGATCGATCTTGCCGTAGAGCTGGTCGGCGGACATGCGCGATGCCCCCGGGATATCCGGCACCCCGTCCGAGAACATGACGATGTTGAGTGGGGCGAGCACCAGATTCTGGCGTTTGACGTGCACGGCCACGCGCTGGAAGAACGCGTTGAAATCGGTGAGCGGGTCGGTCTTTTGGAACCACCCTTGGATGTCCGCGGAGATCTGCTCCGGGGACTTGCCGGTGAAGTCCTGGATCGGATGAAACGTCTTCGGCTCCCCGACGCGCTCGCCTCCGAGCGACCCGACGAAGACGTCCGTTGCCTGCCGCAGGCCGTCGAGGCCATGTATGTGCGAATAGATGTACAGCCCGGCGAAGTCGATGGCTTCCTTGAAGTAGGGCGTGTCGCGGAAGGAGCCACTGACGTCGAGCCCGACGACGAGCGTCGAGCGGGACGGGGGGGCGTTCGCGGGCGGCCGACACGCGAGCAGCGCGACCAGGGCCGCGGCTGAGGGGACGAGGCGACGCATCAGCGGCCTCCTTCCGCGGCTGCCTTCCCGGTGAACGGCGTGGCGGCCAGTACATCCTCGATCGATCGGAACGGCAGGGAGAAGTGGGGCCGGCCCGTGACCACGACGACGCCGAAGTTGAAGCCCGCGGCGATGAGCTGGAGGATGGGCAGCGACATCAGCTCGAAGACGCTCCGCGCTTCCTTCTTGAACCACTCGGTATCCGCCTTGAGGGCGTTGATCGGACCGCGCCAGAAATCCGTTCCCGCGCTCGCCCCGGCTGCGCCGATGTGCTCCTGGCCGAACGCCTGCCGTCCCAGCAGCCCGATCAGCGCGGGCGCACCGAAGCGGCCGAACAGGAACCACGTCATGCCCCGAACGCCGACCCACGCGAAGAATGCGAGCGCCAGCGTGCCTACCACGCCGAGCTGCACGCCCTGTTGCGCGAGCCACGGGGTGATCGCATCGACCAGCTCGCGGTAGAGGAACAGCACTTCGAACATCGCCACGGTTATCTCGACCAGCACCATGAAAATGATCTGCCCGATCTGGCGTGTCTTGATCGCGTCGTTGAGCACCTGAATGCACGCGAAGCTCCCGGCGATCAGGACGTACAAGAAGAGCCACAGGATGATCACGAGCAGGACGGGGCTCACCTCGTAGCCGGTGAGGTCGGCCAGTAGCTCGCTCATCGTCGGGCGCAACGTGAAGGTGAAGATCGTCGCTTCGATGGCGGACCAGAACACGAGCAGGAAGAACGCCGGCCAGGGCACGCCGGGTCGGCGGGCCGTCGCATCGAGCAACGCGAGCGGAGAGGTGACCGCGCCCTTCAGCGTCCCCCACACGAGCTGGACGCCCAGCTTGAGGATCCCCCACACCCAGCCGACGAAGACGACGAGGAAGCGTACGAGGCCGGCCCAGTAGAACCACACCATCCGCCCGGCGTCCCACCACCCCATCAGCAGGGCCTGCAGCAGAGTGCCGGCACGGCCCAACCGGAAGGGGAGCGTGTACAGGGAGATCATCGTGCCCCACACGCCGGCGATCAGCACCGCCGCCGGGAGGAACAGGACCAGGACCATGCCGATGAGGCCGAAGATGGAGTCGGCCCCGAGCACGAAGTGGAACACCTTCGATTGCCAGTCCACGATCCATGACAACCCGGCCCAGATCCAGCCCCACAGCGTCGAAAGGATCCAACTCCACTGCTGGGACTGGACGTTGCCGATCGGCGCTTGCATGTACGGGCTCCCTGTTTCGGGTAGGCCTGCGGGCGGCGGGTGGGCGCAATCCCCCGTACGACAGCGCATCATTGATAGCGAGGAGTCCCGGCCTGTCAAGCGGTACAGACGTGATACAGGTCACGCCGGGCATGCGGCTTGCGTAAAACGCCCACGCTGCGCTACTCATCTAGCGTGCCTGACGAATCTCCCAAACGCTTGATCGTCGTCGGCGACCGCGTACTGATCACTCCGGAAGCGGGCGAGGAGCGGACCAGCGTCGGCCTCTACCTGCCGGCCACGGCGGTCGAGAGCCGGCAGGTACAAGGCGGGCGCATCGTCGCGACCGGCCCGGGCACGCCAATGACCGAGCCGGCGAGCATGGACGACGAGCCTTGGAAGATCCGCGGTCCCGAAGTGAAGTACCTCCCGATGCAGGCGGAAACGGGAGACTACGCGCTGTTCTTCCGGAAGGCCGCGGTCGAGCTCACCTTCGAGGGCAAGACCTATCTCGTCGTGCCGCAGGCCGCGATTCTCGTGTTGGTGAAAGAGGACGCTGCTGGAGGAGGAGGAGAGGGAGGGGGAGAGGGAGAGGACGGTCG
>DASQAH010000033.1:0-9969 GCA_035635835.1 Gemmatimonadales bacterium | reverse complement strand
CTGCAGCGAGTGGGGGCACGGTGCGCCACTACCTGAACGCGCTCTCGAACCTCTACCAGCGGGCACAGGCCGAGCGACTCGTCCTGCCGGGCTACAATCCCGTCGCCGCGTTGATGGACAAGCCGCGGGCCGCCCGGCGCGAAGCGCGTTGGCTTGAGGTGCCGGACGCCGCGCTGCTCCTCGAGGCGGCGCGCACTGACCGACCCCTGCGGGCGGACCTCGCGCTGCCGTTCGCCTACCCGCTCCTCGCGACGTTCCTGTTGACGGGCGGCCGGGCAGCCGAGGTGCTGGGGCTTGAAGCGAGTGATGTGAGCTTCGATCGTCGCACGGTGACGTTCCGCCCCAACGCCTGGCGGCGGCTCAAGACCGAGACGAGTCTGCGCACGGTGCCCCTGTGGCCACAGCTCGAGGAGATCCTCCGGGCCTACGTGTTCAGCACTGCGCGGCCGCCGGCGCAACTGCTGTTCCCCTCTTACCGCACGGGCGCGCAGGCGATGGTGCGCGAACTCAGCCGCCTGCTCGATCGCCTCGCCGAGCGCGCGGGCTGGCGTGCCGGCGAGATTCGCTCGCGGATGTTCCGGCACAGCTACTGCGCGGCGCGGCTCCAAACCGTCGACCAGGGGGCGCCCGTGAGCACCTACACGGTAAGCCAGGAGCTTGGGCATGGAGGCGAGGCGATGGTTCGGCGCGTCTACGGCCACCTAGGGCAGATTCGCCACCGCTCGGAGGTGGTCGAGTATCGCGTCGGGCAACACCAGCAGGTGCTCGGGGACCGCCTCGCGGCCCTCGGGTTTGGCACCACCATTGGCACCACGCCGTCCGCGGGCGGCTAAGTCGTTGTGGGCGCGGCACTCGCCGCGTCTGACGTGTTGCTCCCCGCGCAACGCGTCATTACGTTGTCGAGCATGCGGTTTCCGTATCCCGTGGCCCACGAGGTCCCGCTCTTCCTCGCCCCCATGTCGGGGGTCTCGGAGTCGCCGTTCCGGCTGCTGTGCCGCCGGTCCGGGGCCGACGCCGTCGTGTCGGAGTTCATCTCGGCGGTGGGCATCGCGCGCGGCATTGAGCGGGTCTTGGACGATGGGAAGTTCGAACCGGCCGAGCGGCCCTACGGCGTGCAGATCTACGGGGCCGCCGAGGACGTGATGGCCCGAGCGGCCGCGCTTGTCACCGAGCTCTTTCGCCCCGACTTCATCGACATCAATTTCGGTTGCCCCGTCAAGAAAGTCGTCAAGAACAACGGCGGTTCGGGGTGCCTCAAGGATCTCACGTTGGTGCAGCGGATCATCCGCGCCGTGCGTGCTGCCACCGACCTACCGGTCACGGTGAAGATCCGCAGCGGGTGGGACGAAGCGCAGCGTGACCCCGTCGGCATCGCCCTGCGCTGTCGCGAGGCGGGCGCCCAGGCCCTCACCCTCCACGCCCGCACGCGGACGCAGATGTTCGCGGGACAAGCCGACTGGGACGAGATCGGTCGAGTGGTACAGGCGCTCGACGTGCCGGTGATCGGCAACGGCGACATCCGGCAGGCAGAGGACATCCTTGCCATGCGTCGCCACACCGGCTGCGCCGGCATTATGGTCGCCCGCGGCGCGTTCGGGAATCCGTGGATCTTCTCCCAAGGTCGCGACCTGCTGGCGGGACGGCCCAAGCGGCCCGACCCCTCGCCGGCGGAGCGTTTTGCGGTGGCCCTGGAGCACGCCCGGCTGGCGTCGCGGCTGCAGGGGGACACGCGCAAAACCGCGCTCGAGTTCCGGAAGCATTTCGCCTGGTACAGCCGCGGCGTTCCGGGTGCGGCGGCGCTGCGCGAGCGGCTGTTGCAGATCGAGTCCCTGGCCGAGGCCGAGGCGATTTTCCTGCAGGCCGCCGCGTGAACCCGGACGACTTCGGCCGCTTGCTCGAGCGGCTTCCCTTCGCCACGCTCGATCACCTCCGGCCCGTCACGCAAGGGCACCAGGAGGTGATTTTTTGTCCGGGCAAGACGCCAGGACAGGTGGTCGCGATCGCCGAGCGGCTCGCGCGGACGGCAGAGGCGGGGTCTGGAGAGGGGCAGGGGACCTTCCTCGCGACGCGCGTCGAGCCGTCCCACCGCGACGCGCTCGCGGGGCGCTTTCCCCGCGCAGAGGTGAACGAGCTCGGTCGGACGGTGTACCTGGCGCCCGATCCCGAGCCCGCACCGACCGGGCGGGGCACCATCTTGGTCGTGACTGCCGGTACGAGCGACCTGGCGGTGGCCGAAGAGGCGGCCGTCACTGCACGTGCGTTGCGCAACCGTGTGGAGCGCCTGACCGACGTTGGCGTGGCGGGCCTGCACCGTATCCTCAGTCAGACCGACGCGCTCCGTAGCGCGGCGGTGATCATCGTGGTGGCTGGGATGGAGGGGGCGCTACCGAGCGTGGTGGGCGGCCTGGTGAAGGTCCCCGTGATCGCCGTGCCGACGAGTGTGGGATATGGCGCCTCGTTCGGCGGGCTTGCCGCCCTGCTCGGCATGCTCAACTCCTGCGCCGCCGGCGTCACCGTCGTCAACATCGACAACGGGTTCGGCGCCGCCGCCGCCGCAAGCCGCATCAACCACACATGACCCGGCGGGACGCGCAGGTCGGGCACGCCCTCTTGGTGCTCGGCCTCGTCGTCGTGCTGGTCGCCGTCGTCCAAGGCCGGTGGTGGGCGGTGGCGGCCGCGGTGGGCGCGTTGGGCGCCGCAGCGGGACTGGCGCGGGGACCGCTCGTGCGGTCTCGAGGCCGCCCGGGCCTGCGGGCAGCGCCCAGTGACTTCGCCCATACCCTCGAACTGTTGCGACGTGCACATGGGGGCCAGGCGGCCTGGGCGGTGGGTCTGCGACAGGGCGAGATCGAGGTCGCAGACGGAAAGTTGGAAGGGGCAGGACGGGAGGACGATCGAGAGGCACCGCTCCAGCGGGGTGCGGCGATCGTGCAGCTCGCGTCAGCCGACGGACGGGTGCACGTCGCCCACGAGGCGGGCGCGACGGTCGTGGCCGTGGGAGATTTCCCGTACGGCGCGGGGCTCCTGCTCCTCGAGCCCAGCGCCAATCCGAGCCGCACGGACGCCGCGGTCGACGATCTCCGGCGCCTCGTCGCCGGCATGCGCATCGCGGAGCTCGAGGAGCCCGAGGCCCAGACGCAGCTCGTCGCCAAGCAGTTGGGAGCCCTCGCCGGCGGCGCCCAAACGCTCGAGGGTATCGCGCGGGCTGGCGCGGAGCTGGCGCAGCGGCTGTGCCAACGCGGCGCCGTGGTCGTGCTCCAGGACCAGAGCACCAGCACGTTCAGAGTCGTCGCGCTGTCCAGCGCGGCCGACAGCCGGCTTGGGGGCCTCGCGCTTGCGGACGGCGCGCCGGTCGTCCGCGCGATTGGGTCCGGGCTTCCCGTTGTGAGCCGCTCCGGGGAGGACATCTTCGGTCCCGGCGTGCCGGAACGGCGGCGGCGGGACCGGGAAGGGACCGCGTATCCCCTGATGGACGGGCACTTCGTCGTCGGTGCCTTGGTCCTCGTGGGGCGCCCGGTGCCGCCGGAGAGCCCGCAGGCGGACCAGGTGGGACGCTTGATGGTGGAGCTCGGTCCGCGGCTCGTGGCGGCGCAGGCCGTGCAGGATGCGGAGCAGCGGGCAGTGCGCGATCCCCTCACCGGCCTCGCCAACCGGCGCGAGTTTGAGCGCGTCGTGGACCACTTCCGGGAAGAGGCCCAGCGCCACGAGCCGGCGACGCTCGTCTACGTCGACCTCGATCGTTTCAAGGCGCTCAACGACACGCACGGCCACGCGGCCGGAGACGCGGCGCTGCGTCATGTGGCGACTGTGCTGCTGTCGCAGATCCGTGATGGCGACCTCGTCGCACGGATCGGCGGTGAGGAATTCGCCGTTTGGCTGCCGCGCACGGCGTTGCGGGAGGGGCTCGAGGTGGCCGAACGGATGCGGCGGGCGGTCGAGACGACGATCTGGCGGTGGAGCGGCACGCCGGTGCCGATCACGGCTTCGTGCGGCGTGGCGTCATACCCCGACCCCGTGGGCGAGGTGGCGAACCTGCGCGCGATGGCCGATGCCGCGTTGTACCGGGCCAAGCAGGCGGGGCGGAACAGAGTTGAAATCGCAGGCGGCAGCCGCTAGGTTCCGCGCGGAAGGAGGGGGCGACAGGCTTCGACGGGTTTGACGAGGGAATCGCGGCGTGCCCAGGGTCTCAGTCACCTGGTAAATCCACTGGGAAAGTCACAACTGCCAATTCAAACCTGGCACTGGCTGCGTAAGCTTCGGCTTCACGCACCTGCGTGAGTGGCAGCCCGCCTGAGGCGGCGCTCACGTATCGCAAAGTCGGGCTGGCGTGATTCGGGGTCGCAACGGGTCACGTAAGAGCTAACAGCGGCTTGTTGCTGCCAAGGCCGGCGAGGCGCCGAGGTGGCGAGACGACCTAAGCGTCGCCTACGCACGTAGAAGCGGTTTTGGAGTCTGGCTCGGACCGGGGTTCGATTCCCCGCGCCTCCATGGAACGGGAAACGTGATACGGGAATCGCCCGCGCGTTTCCCGTTTCCCGTTTCTCGGCGATTTGGGATTGCGGATTGTACTTCCGAGTGTACGTTCTTGTCCGCCAAATCCGCAACCCACAATCAGGGGGATCGCATGGGCGCCGTCCTGGATCTGTTCAACGTGCTGATCGAGCCGACGGCGGTATTCGAACGGGTGCGCGAAAAGCCGAAGTTCCTGGCTCCCTTTCTCGTCCTCGCCGTCGTTCTCGCCATCACCGTCGTCCTGTTGATGCCGTATCAGCGGGCCGCGATGGCGGAACGGATGGCGCAGATCGTACAGCAGAACCCCCAAGCGGCCGCAGCCATCCAGAAGGCCCAGAAGTTCGCATTCGTTGGAGTCGTGTTCGCACCGATCATCTTCGGGATCGTCCTGCTACTGATCGGGACGGTACTCTGGGTCCTCGTCTCGGTTTTCAGCGGAGAGGGCAAGTTCTCCATCTTGCTCAGTCTGGCGATCTACGCGTCGGTACCGGGGATTCTGCTGCAGATCGCAACGATGGTGGTCCTTATGATCAAGGGCGTAGCCGCGGTCACGTCCCCTGCCGATCTTCAACCGGCGCTTGGCCTCGATCTGCTGGCGCCCGGTGCCACTGGTTTCGTGCTGGCGTGCCTCGCCGGAATCAACCCGTTTTCGCTCTGGGGGGCGTTCCTGACCGCCACGGGGGTCGCCGTGACGCACAAGACCTCCCAGGGCACCGCGTGGACCGTAGCCGTGATCCTGCTGGTGTTCGTTGTCTTGCTACGGGCCGTCTTCACCGGGTTGGGGAACCGCTAGACGGTCGCCCGCGTGCGGTTGATCACGCCAGCTTCTTCGAGGGCCGCCTGGGCCGCGGCCAGGCGGGCGATCGGCACGCGGAAGGGAGAGCAGGAAACGTAGTTCATCCCCACGCGGTGGCAGAACTTCACCGAGCTCGGTTCTCCCCCGTGCTCGCCGCAGATGCCGATCTTAAGCTCGGAGCGCGTTCCGCGACCCAGCCGCACCGCCAGTTCCATCAGCTTGCCAACCCCTTCCTGGTCCAGCACCTGGAACGGGTCGTCTTTCAAAATGCCGTGCTCCACGTAGAAGGGTAGGAACCGGCCGGCGTCATCGCGGGAAAGGCCGAACGTGGTCTGGGTCAGGTCGTTGGTGCCGAAGGAGAAGAACTCCGCCTCTTTGGCGACCTCGTCCGCTGTGAGCGCCGCGCGCGGCAGCTCGATCATTGTTCCGACGAGGTAGGGCACCGCCCGGCCCTGCTCGTGGAACACCTCCTGGGCCACCCGCCGGATGATCTCGGCCTGGCGCCGCAGCTCCTCGACGTCCGCCACCAGCGGCACCATGACTTCCACCACCACCTTCTTCCCCCCGCCTTTCGCCACGACGCGACAGGCAGCCTCGAAGATGGCCCGCGCCTGCATCTCGGTGATCTCGGGGTAGGTAATGCCGAGGCGGCAGCCACGGTGGCCGAGCATCGGATTGGCTTCCCGAAGCGCGTCGACCACGCGCTTGACGTGCGCCGGCGCCAGTTTCATCGCCTTCGCCAGCCCGGCGATCTCTTCGCGGGTGTGTGGCAGGAACTCATGCAGCGGCGGATCGAGTAGCCGAATGGTGACCGGGAGGCCCGCCATCGCTTCAAAGATCCCTTCGAAGTCGCCGCGCTGCATCGGGAGGAGCTGGGCGAGCGCCTGACGGCGACCCGCTTCGTCGGTCGCGACGATCATCTCGCGCATCGCCGTGATACGGTCGCCTTCGAAGAACATATGTTCGGTGCGACACAGGCCGATGCCTTCGGCGCCGAACTCGCGGGCGCGCCGGGCGTCGGCCGGCGTGTCCGCGTTGGCGCGCACGCGCAGCCGGCGCCGCGCGTCGGCCCAGCTCATCAGCGTGTGGTAGTGGGTCCCCACCTTGGGCTCGACCAGCTTTGCCTGGCCGAGGATCACTCGCCCGGTCGTGCCATCCACGGTAAGCCACTGTCCTTTTTTGACCACCCGCCCGTTGGCGCGGAACCGCCCCGCCTCCGGGTCCACCTCGATGTCCTGGGCGCCGACCACGCACGTCTTGCCCATCCCGCGCGCCACGACTGCCGCGTGGCTCGTCATGCCGCCGCGGGCGGTCAGCACCGCTTGGGCGGCGACGATGCCGTGGAAGTCCTCTGGCGAGGTCTCGGGGCGCACCAGGATGACTTTGTGCCCCTTCTTGGCCAGGGCTTCCGCCTCGTCGGCGTCAAAGACGGCCTCGCCGAGCGCGGCGCCCGGTGATGCCGGCAGGCCCTTCGCGACGACGGTGACCACGGCGCGTGGGTCCACCATGGGGTGGAACAGCTGGTCCAAGTCCCCGGGCGGAATTCGCTGCACCGCCTCATCCGACGTGATGAGCCCCTCGTTCACCATCTCGACTGCGATGCGCACCGCTGCGAGGCCCGTGCGCTGGGCGCGGCGGGTCTGCAGCATGTATAGCGTACCGTGCTCGAAGGTGAACTCGATGTCCTGGACGTCTTTGAAGTGCCGCTCCAGCTTGTCGGCGAGGCGCTCCAGCTCCTTGTAGATCTTAGTGAGCTTACCGCGCTTCATGCGATCGATGGAGAGGGGCGTGCGGGCGCCAGACACCACATCCTCGCCTTGCGCGTTCGTGAGGACGTCGCCGTTGAGGACGTTGGCCCCTGTGCGGCAATCGCGCGTGAATGCCACGCCCGTGCCGCAGTCGTCGCCCAGGTTGCCGTACACCATGGCGACGACGTTCACGGCGGTGCCCAGGTCGTCCGGGATGTTGTGAACCCGGCGATAGTCCACGGCGCGGCGCGTGTTCCAGCTCCTGAAGACCGCCTCGATGGCCCCCCACAGCTGCTCCTGCGGGTCGTCGGGGAAGGGGACCCCCCGCTTCGCCCGTACGATCGCCTTGAACTCGGCCACGAGGGCCTTGAGGTCGTCGGCGGGGAGGTCGATGTCGCGCTCGACCTTGCGACGCCGCTTGTACTCGTCGAGCACCGCCTCGAACGGCTGCTTGCCGAGTTCGAACACCACGTCGCCGTACATCAGCACGAAGCGGCGGTAGGAGTCGTAGGCGAAGCGCGGATTCTTCGAGCCCGCGATCAACCCCTGCACGGTCACGTCGTTCAAGCCCAAGTTGAGAATCGTCTCCATCATCCCTGGCATGGAGACCGCTGCGCCGGAGCGGACGGAGACGAGGAGTGGGTCGGTCGGGCTGCCGAACTTCTTGCCGGCCGCTCGCTCAAGCGCCTTGAGGTGGCGGGCGACTTCCTCCTTCAAGGCCGGGGGGAACGCACCGGTCTCGATGTAGGCGATGCAGACTTTTGCCGAGATCGTGAAGCCGGGAGGGACCGGGAGGCCAAGGTTCGCCATTTCCGCGAGCCCCGCGCCCTTGCCGCCCAACACGTCGCGCATGGCGGCCGAGCCATCCGCCCGCCCCGGCCCGAAGAAGTAGACGAACCGTTCCAGCGACGGCACGGCTACCCTGCTTACACCGCGACGGCGGTGACGAGTGGCGCCGCGTCGCGGGACACGGTCACGTCGTCGGGGATCGTGGTGGGATACTGCCCGGAGAAGCAAGCGTGGCAGAACTGCGTTGGGTCGCCGCCGGCGGCGCGCAGCATACCCTCGAGCGACAAGTAGCCCAGGCTTTCCACGCCGAGGTGTTGGCGGATCTGGGCGACGCTATTGTTCGACGCGATCAGCTCGTTCTTGCTGGGTGTGTCGATTCCGTAGTAGCAGGGACCCGTGATTGGCGGCGAGGCGACCCGGAAGTGGACCTGGGCCGCCCCCGCCTGACGGATCATCTGCACCAGGCCCTGACTCGTGGTGCCGCGCACTAGGGAGTCGTCCACGACGACGACGTTCCGGCCGCGCAGCACCTCGCGCACCGGATTGAACTTGATCTTGACCTTCGAGTTCCGCACGGCCGGAGCGGGATGGATGAAGGTGCGCCCCACGTAATGGTTGCGGATCAGGGCGTGCTCGAGCTTGATCCCGGCTTCCTCGGCGAACCCGAGGGCCATCGCGTTGGAGCTGTCCGGAACACTGAACACGCAGTCGGCCCCGGCCACGGGGTGCTCCCGGGCGAGCTCGCGACCCAGTGCCCGACGTACTTTGTCGACCGAGCGGCCGAAGATGGTGCTGTCGGGACGGGAGAAGTAGACGAGCTCGAAAATGCAGCGCTGATGGGGCTTCGTGGGGAGCGACGGCAGCGCGTCCACTTCGCCGTCGTGGATCCGTATGAACTCGCCGGGCTGGAGCTCCCGCACCGGTGTAGCGCCGATCAGGTCGAGCGCACACGTCTCCGATACGACGACGTGACCCTCCCCCAGCCGGCCCAGCCACAGGGGACGGAAGCCGCGGGGATCCACGATTGCGAACAGGGTGCGCCCCACGGTGATCACCAGCGAGTAGGCCCCTTCGACCCGCTCGAATGCGTCCATCAGCTGGTCTTCGGGCTCGCGCGCCTCGGAGCGCGCGATCAGGTGCACGAGCACCTCGCTGTCGGACGACGTCTGGAAGATCGAGCCCTTGGCGACGAGGTCGGTGCGCAGCTGAGCGGCGTTGGTGAGGTTACCGTTGTGGCCCAGGGCGAGCGGGCCCTCGCGGTAGCGCGCGAGCACCGGCTGGGCGTTAGCGAGAACGGATGTGCCTGCGGTCGAATAGCGCGTGTGGCCGATCGCGACATCGCCTGGCAGCCCCGCGAGCACCTGTTCGCTGAAGACCTCCCCGACCAGCCCCATGCCGCGGTGGGAGCGGGCCACGCCTTCCCCGTCCACCGCCACGATGCCTGCTGACTCTTGGCCCCGGTGCTGCAGGCTATAGAGGCCGAGGTAGGCGAGTCGTGCCGCGTCCGGGACGCCGGAGACACCGATGATGCCGCACATGCCGAGCTCTTAATCTCCCATGCGACGAGGGATCGCCGTGAAATATACCTCACGGAGACGGGGAACGGTGTATTGCAGGAGGGCGTCGCGGACCTGAAGACGGAGGGAACCATTGGAGTCGCCGACCGTTCCGACCCGGCAGGCGGGTACCCCGAGTTCCTGCGCCAACGCCGCCACCGCTGTAGCGCGTTGTGACGCGCAGGTGATCACCGCCCGACCGTGAGACTCGCTGAAGAGGAGGTCGGGAGCAGTGAGCGATGCGCCGTACGCGGTTAGGTCGACGTCCATTCCGAACCCCGCTTCCTGGTAGGGGCCGCCCATCGCCACCTCGGCGAGGGCCACGCCGAGCCCGCCCTGCGAGCAGTCGTGGGCCGATCGGAACAGTCCCCGCTCGGCTCCGGCTACGAGGAGATCGATCAGCCTTCGCTCGGCTGCGAGCTCCACCCGTGGCGGCTCGCCGCCGACGAAGCTGTGGACTACTTCCCAGAATGCCGACCCGCCCAGTTCGGGCCGCGTTTCGCCGAGCACAAACACCACGTCGCCGTGCTCCCGGGCGTGACTCGGGACTGCCTGATCGACACGCCCT